>JAJTCN010000071.1 GCA_021323335.1 Ramlibacter sp. | reverse complement strand
GCGCGGCGTGGACCGGATCGACCTCGGCGCGCTCGACGCCGACGCGACTGCCTTTGGCCAGCAGCACTTCACATTCATCGGCTCCGCCAGCTTCGGCGCCGACGCCACGGGCCAGCTGCGCTTCGCCCTGGAGGACGACACGCTGGTGCTGTATGGCAGCACGGACGCCGATGCGGCGGCGGAGTTCGCGGTACAGGTGACGGGAACCACCGAGCTCAGCGCCAGTGACCTGATTCTCTGAATACTCCCGCCCTGCTCCGTCTCGCGGCCACCGGCTGATTCACCCCACGCGGGCCTCGAAGGTGCGCGTCAGGCCGTCGTGGTCGACGATGCGCACGTGCTTCCTCCGGACTTCGAGCAGGCCCCTTTGCTGGAAGTCAGAGAGCGTGCGGCTGACCGTCTCCAGGTTCATGCCCAGGAAGCTGCCGATGTCGGCGCGCGTCATCCGGAGGTGGAACTCGCGGGCAGAGTAACCGCGGGCCTTGAGCCGGCGCGAGATGTTCAGCAGGAAGGCGGACACCCTCTCATCGGCGTTCATCGTCCCGAGCAGCGCCATCTGGCCATGTTCCCGCACGATCTCGTGGCTCATGAGACGCGAGACGAGTTGCTGCAGTCCCCGGTTGGTGCATGCGAGGTCGGACAGGTGTCCGTAGGGTATGGAACAGATATCGGCGTCCTCGAGGGCGATGGCGGTGCTTCCATGCCGGCCCGTTGCGACCGAGTCGAGCCCCATCAGCTCACCCGCCATGTCGAAGCCGGTGACCTGCTCGCGGCCGTTGGTCATCGTGACCACGGACTTGAAGGTCCCGCTGCGCACTGCATACAGGTACTGGAACACGTCGCCCTCGTGGAAGACGGCCTGGCCCTCCTTCACGCTGCGACGCCCGAACAGCAGGCCATCCAGAGGTTGCATTTCCGCGGCGGTCAGTCCGCTCGGCAGGCAGATCTCCCTGAGATGGCAACTGGAGCACGGCGCCTTCGATGGCGGCGCGGACCAGGTGGTCTCGCCCCGGGTGATGGGCTGGGCCGGTGCGACCGCGTCGGTCTGGGTCTCGACTTGCATGCGATGAATGATGGTGATGGTTGGCGGACGATGAAGAAACCGGTTGGTGACCGGCAGATCACGCGGTTCCGCCAGCCAGACGCCACTATCGCGCCGCAGCGGGCGCCGGCGATATCGGAAGCGGCTGAATCGGCGGCTCGGAGGACGCTGAAAGCATCCGGCGTTCCCGCCCAGGCAGGCTAGGAATCGTCCTAGCTCTCGTGTGCATCCTGCTCGAGGCAAGCAGGTTGGCAAGGACCGGTCCGCCGTCGTTTCCTGATGGCCGGCGCGCGAACGCGCGTCCTGCTTGACGGTGATCAAGTTTGATCTCCTCCGTCGGGCGGACATTCGTGGTGGGGCCTGACTCATCCAGGTCCTTCCCATCCACAGACCCCTCCAGGAGATACCATGAAAGCCTCTGTCCTCGCCTTCGCGGCCTTTGCCTTGATGTCCACCGGCGCCTTCGCCCAGTCCAAGGGCGAGGCCGACTACGACGAACAGTGCCGCCGCGCCGCCCCCAAGGGCACCGCCGCCGAACAGGCCGCCACCCGCAAACGCTGCATCGAGGATGCGAAGAAGGTGGCCAAGACCAACGTGCCGGGGACGGCGGACCAGCCCGGGCTCACCCCCGGCGTTGCCGCCACTCGCCCGACCGCGGCGGAAGCCAAGGCCGCGCGCGCGAAGCGGCAGGCCGCCGGCGCCGAGGTGGCGAAGCAGCCCAAGCAGGATCCCAAGCAGCCGACCAACTGATGCACCAGCGGCGCGCCGCGAAAGTCGGACCTTCGGGTCCGACTTTTTTTTGCCGGTACCGCCAGGCCGGCGAGAATGCAGGCTGGAGTCCCATGAAGTCCCGCCACATGCCAAGCGGGGGCGCCGCCCGAGCCGCCCCGCCGATGCGCCTCGACGCCCTGAGGCAACGCCTGCGTGCCGCCGGCGCCGGGCCGAACCACGAACAACGCGTGCTGCGCCTGTGGTCGCAGGCCCTGCCGCAGGACAGCGGCAAGCGCCGCATCCAGGACTTCCTTCCCGCCAGCCTCTTCGCGGCCTTGCCGGACATCGAAGCCGAGCTCGCGTCGATCGCCAGGCTGCGCAGCGCGCACCCGGCCGAGGACGGCGGCGAGCGGCTGCTGGTGGAGCTGGCGGACGACCAGACGGTGGAAAGCGTGCTGCTGCCGCGGGACGGCTTGTGCATTTCCTCGCAGGTCGGTTGCGCCGTCGGCTGCCTGTTCTGCATGACCGGACGCGAAGGGCTGGTGCGCCAGCTCGGGAGCGCCGAAATGGTGGCCCAGGTCGCCCTCGCCCGTGCGCGCAGGCCGGTGAAGAAGGTCGTCTTCATGGGCATGGGCGAGCCGGCGCACAACCTGGACAACGTCATCGAGGCAATCGATCTGCTCGGCACCGCCGGCAACATCGGCCACAAGAACCTGGTGTTTTCCACCGTGGGGGATCCGCGTGTCTTCGAGCGGCTGCCGCAGGGCCGCGTGAAGCCGGCGCTGGCCCTGTCCCTGCATACGACCAAGCCTGCCCTGCGCGAGCAATTGCTGCCGCGCGCCCCGCGCATGACCCCCGAGGAACTGGTGGCGGCCGGAGAAGCCTACGCCCAGGCCACCGGTTACCCGATCCAGTACCAGTGGACCTTGCTGGAAGGCGTGAACGACGGCGACGACGAGCTCGATGGCATCGTGCGCCTGCTGGCGGGCAAGTACGGAGTGCTCAACATGATCCCGTTCAACAAGGTGGACGGCATCGACTTCCGCCGGCCGTCGTGGGAGCGTGCGGCGGAGATCGCGCGCACGCTGCACCGGCGCGGCGTGCTCACCAAGCTGCGCCAGTCGGCCGCGCAGGATGTCGAGGGAGGTTGCGGGCAGCTGCGGGCGCGCAGCCTGGCGTCCCCCGTGGAGTTCCGGCGCAAGCGGGTCGACTGCGCTCCAGGACCTGCGTGATTCCGCGGGCCCTCATCGAGGGCATGGCTCGGAACCGCCCGCGATCTCCCCGTCCCGCAGGACCACCATCTCGCCCTCGGCCAGTGGCCGCCAGTCCTCGGGAGTGAGGGGGACACTGGCCACCCAGGCCACGGCTCGCCCGCTGCCGGAAATCGCTACGCCGCCGCCGGTCTCGGGAGGCAGCCCGATCGGCGGGCAGTGACGCTGGGATAGCCACAATCCTGGCGGCTCGATGCGGCCCGAGGACTGGATGCGCTTGTCGCCGTGGACGAACACGGCATCCGCGTCGCAGTAAACGAAATTGGCAGGCCCGAGTGCCCGCAAATCGGCGGCAAAGCCGGCGAGCACGGCGCAGCGTGCTTGCACGGTCGGCACCGTCGGCGACTCCCACAGCGCCTCCAGCCGCTCCAGCAGCGCACAGAAGGCATGTTCCGAATCGGTTTGGCCGATCGGACGGTGACGTCCCAGGGCGAGCGAGCCGCGCTGCTCGATCCCGGCGAGATGGCCGTTGTGCGCAAACACGTGCGTGCGGCCGCCCAGGGTCCGGGCAAAAGGCTGGGTATTCGAAAGTTGCACCGCGCCTTGCGTGGCGTGCCGGATGTGCGAGATGGCCATCCGGGTTCTCGGCCCGTCCGTCTCCAGGAAGCGCACCAGCGGGCTGTCGCCTGCGGCACCCGGCTCGCGAAACAGCGCGACGTCCAGCCCCTCATAGAACGCCACTCCCCAGCCATCGCGCGAGCTCGCCGGCAGCGCGCCCCGGGCGGCCAGCGTGTGCAGCGAGAACGTCAGCCGGACCGGCTCGGAAGCGCAGACCACCAGGAGTTCACACATTTTTCAATGATTCATGCTGTACACGGGCGCAAAGCCGCCCCCGGGGGTCCTGAAGTTCGTGGTCTGCCCCTGGTACAGGCGCGCCGCCAGCCACTGGACTTCACCGTCGTACGTGTAGGCACGCAGGTCGAATTTCATCGGCTGCGCGTCGGCCGGGTCCACCTGGCGCTCGCCGGGTTGCACGATCGCCTGCGCCACGTAGTCGCCGGCCAGGATCTCCTGCCAGACGCGGCGCGTGAGCTTGTCGCCACGGTACGCGGCCCGGCTCCCGTAGCCGGCGAAGGGCTTGAAGAACAGGCCCCGCCGCGCCGCCCACAAGCGGTCCCCGGCCTCCGGCGTCACCACCTCCGTATGGGGAACGTTCTCCACGAGCAGCTTGCGCGTGGGCTCGGGGACGCCGAGCGCCTGCAGCCGGCCGGCATCGCTGAGGAGCGCCAGGTGGCGCTTGTCGGCGTACAACGCGTGCGCCTGCGGGTGCGGGGTGACGACGACGCCCTGCTCTACCCACGCTTGCCGAAGCGCTGCACTCCCCGGTTGCTCCAGGTAGAAGTCCGTCAGGCGGTTGTAGACCAGGTCGATGGCAGCCTCGCCGTGCCACAGCTTGCCCTCGCGCCATTCCAGCGCGGCCGGGTCGGCAATGACCGCCCGGATGCCATGGCGGGCGAACAGCGCCTGGAACAGCAGGAACTCCGGGTACAGGTACTGCGATTCGGGCGCCTCGTCGACGATGGCGACCGTGGCCGGCGACCCGGCGCGTCCGGCCCGCTGCCACTCGCGGCGGAACATGTCCACCATGCGCCGTTCGAACGCATCGACACCGGCGCGCGTCGGCACCATGGCGTCCACCTCCGGGCAGCAGCTGCGCTGGGCGCGCGCCAGCACCGCGTTGAGCATGGCGCCGCCGGCATTGGTATTGATCTCGATGAGTCCCACGGCGGAACCGTGGACGTGGAAGTCGTAGCCGAAGAAGACGCCCTTGGCGCCCCCGCCGCCGACGCGCGCGATATCGGGTGCGGTGGCGAGCACCTCGTTCCGGTACGCCGGCAGCGCCACCACCGATTCGATGGCGCGCACCACTTCCCCGATGCGCCGCAACTGCGCCGCACCCACGAACACCGGCTGCGCGGCGAAAGCGTAGGGGCACCGCTCCCGCACGAGCGCCGTCAGCCGCGGATCGCCCAGCTCCGCGTCCAGGGCGCGATCCAGCGCGGCCTGGTCCAGGGTCAGGCAGAAGCAGGCATGGTTGAGCCGGTCCGAGGCGAGCAGGTCCGCGAACATTTCAGGCACCGGCGGCCGCCAGCTTCGGCCGGCGCGCGTTGACCATGGCCACCAGCGACAGCATCACGGGCACTTCGACCAGCACGCCCACCACCGTCGCCAGTGCCGCGCCCGAGTTCAGGCCGAACAGCGAGATCGCGACGGCGACCGCGAGCTCGAAGAAATTGGACGTCCCGATCAGGCAGGCCGGACCTGCCACGTCGTGCGGCAGCTTGAGCAGCCTCGCGCCCCACCAGCTGAGAAAGAAGATGCCATAGGTCTGGAGCACCAGTGGAATGGCAATGAGGCCGATGACGGCGGGCTGCGCCACGATCGTGCGCGCCTGGAAGCCGAACAACAGGACGACGGTGGCGATCAGGCCGACGATCGACCACGGCTTGAGCCGGGCCACGAAGTCGCCCAGCGCATGCGGCGAGCGCTCTTGCAGCAGGTGGCGGGTGGCCATGCCGGCCAGCAGGGGCAGCACCACGTAGAGGACGGTGGACAGCACCAGCGTTCCCCACGGGACCGTCACGTCGGTCACCCCCAGCAGGAAGGCGGCGATCGGGGCGAAGGCCACGACCATCACCAGGTCGTTGATGGAGACCTGGACCAGCGTGTAGTTGGCGTCGCCCTTCACGAGCTGGCTCCAGACGAAGACCATGGCGGTGCATGGCGCCACGCCCAGCAGGATCATGCCGGCGATGTATTCGGTGGCCGACTGGGGATCCACCCAGGGTGCGAACAGGTAGCGGAAGAACAGCACGCCCAGCGCCGCCATGGTGAAGGGCTTGACGAGCCAGTTGATCACCAGCGTGAGGATCAGCCCCTGCGGCTTCCGGCCGACGTTCTTCACGGCGGTCCAGTCGATCTGGATCATCATCGGATAGATCATCACCCAGATGAACACGGCGACCACCAGGTTCACCTGCGCCAGTTCCAGGGCCGCCACTGCCTCGAAGAGGCCGGGCACGACCAGGCCCAGGGCGACGCCGCCGACGATGCCAAGCCCGACCCAGAGGGTCAGGTACCGCTCGAACAACCCCATTCGGAACTCCTGGAAATCAGCTGGCGCGGATCGCGTCGAGCGCGCGGCGCAGGTCCGCATCGCCCATGGACTGCAAGGGCAGTTGCAGCAACTGCAGCATGCGGTAGCCGATCGCCTGGCGGGTCAGCTCGAAGGCCCGCGCCTTCTCGGCCTCGGGGGCGAGGGACGGATCCGGATAGCCCCAGTGCACCTTCACGGGACCGCCGGGCCAGTACGGACACTGCTCGGCCGCCGCGCTGTCGCACACCGTGATCACCACGCGCATTTCCGGCGCCCCCGGCCCGGCGAACTCGTCCCAGCTCTTGCTGCGATAGCCGGCGGTGTCCACGCCCGCCTGCCCGAGCGCTTCGATGGCATGGGGGTTGATCCGGCCGCTGGGCGCGCTGCCCGCGCTGTAGGCCCGCACGTCCTTGCCAAGCTTGCGTGCCCAATGATTGAGCATCCCTTCGGACAGCACGCTGCGGGCGGAGTTGTGGGTGCAGAGGATGAGGATGTTGGTCGTCATGCGCGCGCACCAGGCTAGCAGCAGGAGGAGCCGGACACGGGGATGCCGACCGGCTTGCCGCGCGGCGGGCAGCAGGCAGGCGCCTGCGCGGACGCCGCCACGGTGGGCGCCGCTTCGCTGAACACCGGAATGTCACCCAGGGTATGGAAATGCTCCCAGGCGATGCCCTGCGGGTCGGTGATCCAGTGCTTGTCGCTGCGGGCGTAGCAGCAGGTCGTGGCGCCCTGGTCGAGCAGGCTCATGTCGGCGGCCTCGGCGCGGGCCTTCAATTCGGCCAGTTCTTCCTCGGTGTCCGTCTGCAGGCCCAGGTGGTCGATGCCGGGTTTGCTGCCGCGGGTGGAGATCGCGAAATTGACGCGGGGGTCTTCCAGCATCCATTTCGCATAGTCGCTCTCCACGCGCGTGGGCGGCGCCGCGAACAGCTTCGAATAGAAGGCGATGCTGGCCTGCAGGTCGTTGACGTGGGTGTGGACGTGAAAGCGCTTCATGGGTTTCTCCTTGGCGTGGTGTCAGCAGTCGCAGGGGTCGGCCGCGGCGTCGACCTCGCACGCCGCGCCCTGGCAACAATTCCTGGTGAGGTAGCCGAGCACCTCGTTCATCCGCTCGAACGAGGCCCGGTAGATGAGGTTGCGGCTGGCGCGCTCCTGCGTCACCAGGCCGGCATGGGCGAGTTCCTTCAGGTGGAAGGACAGCGTGCTGGCCGGGATCCCCAGCCCTTCGGCCATGGTGGAGGGCGTCATGCCCAGCGGCCCCGCGACGACCAGGGCCCGGAAGACCTGCAGGCGCACCGGTTGGGCGAGTGCGGCCAGCGCCTTGACGACATCGGGTTCAAGCATGCCGTCGATCATACATTGATTCCAGCATGATGGAAATATGGTTTCTCACCTGCTCCGTGCTTGCGCCAGATCAACGCGATGCCCGTCCGGACGAACAGAATGGACCCATTCCGGAGACTTCCATGACCATTGGCACCCAGCTTTCCCCGTCCCACCGAGACCTCGCTGCCCGGCTGGCCAGCCGCGGCGACGAGCTCCGCGCGCTGCTGCAACGGTCCGCGCGGATGGACGACGACGCCCAGGCCGAGGTCACGGACTTCAAGGATGCGGCCGCCGAGGAAACGCAGGCGGTGATCGACGAGGCGGCGACGTCGCACGCCGTGCTGGAACTGGAGCAGGTGGATTCGGCCTTGCGGCGATTGCGCGAAGGCACCTATGGGCTGTGCCTCGATTGCGGCGAGCCGATCGACGAACGCCGCCTGGCCGCCCTGCCCGCCACCCCGTTGTGCACGGACTGCCAGGTCCTGCGCGAACACCTGGGTTCGCCGCGTCGCTGAGCGGCCGCCGGCGCGACGCCTTTACAGCCGCCGCAGCTCGGCGCGCTTCATCCGCAGGTAGTCGTCGCGCTCCACCTCGCGCAGCTGGCGCGGAAACCTCTCCGTCGCGTCGAACCAGGCCCGCAGCCGCTTCTCGACCTGCTGGTCGCCGGGATGCGCCAGAGAGTCCAGGTAGGCATCGATGGCCAGGTAATAGCGCATGGTGTTGCGCTCGACCACGCCGCGCATGCCGCCGACGAACCCGTCGTCTCCCGCGCGCGTCCGGGTGAAGCCCACCTTGTCGTGGGCGACGGTGCCCAGGTACAGCTTCATGGCGAACTCGCTGGCGGCCCCGTGGCTGAGCGCGTAGCCCATGTGCAGGAAGGTCCGGCCGTCACCCAGCGGCACGGCTTCCGCCATCAGCTGGTAGTCCCGGGTGTCGTAGGGGCCGTCGGGCGCATCCATCTGCACCGCGAGGTAGTCGGGCCGGGCCACCGGCGGCTTCCAGCCGAAGGCCAGCAGCGAGGCGGACGACAGCGCCTGCGGCTGCTTCTTGCCCACGCGGACTTCGACCCGCGGGCCGTTCGGGCCGTCGGCGCGCTGGCAATGCTTGGTGTTCAGGTGCAGGATGAGGATCTCGCACCAGCGCCCGGGATCGGACAGTGCCGCCTGCACCGACTCGAAAGGATGTTCCAGGACGGCGTACACGTCGCCTTCGATGCGCCGCGAAGCCTCGTTCGACTGCAGCACCACGGGGCCGCCGAACGGATTGTTGGCCAGCTGCTGCGCCAGGCTGGCATGCCTTGCGCGCAGCGCGGCCGGCCCCAGGGCCGTGGCGGCCTGGGCCAGTCCCGCGAACGACATCGCCAGCAAGCCGGCGGCCACGCAACGCATCCAGTACTTCATGCTGTCCGGTTTTCCCCTGCGGCCGGACTCTCGGCCGACCGCAGCAATGCAATGACTTCGTCGTCTTCCAGTTGCGGAAACGACCCGTAGAACTGGCCGACCGCGGAGAAGCGGCGGGGCGCGTCCAGGCAGACCACTTCGTCCGCATGTTCCTGCACCAGCCGCACGCTTTCCGGGGCGCCCACCGGCACGGCGCAGACAAGCCGGGCCGGGTGGCGCTGGCGGACCGAGTGCAGCGCCGCGATCATGGTGGCGCCGGTGGCCAGGCCGTCGTCCACGACGATCACGACCCTGCCCTGCGCGTCCTTGCGCAGCCGTCCCGGTGTATAGAGCTGGCGGCGGCGGGCCAGTTCCTGCATTTGCAGGGCTTTCTGTTCCTCGACGTAATCGGGCGTCGCCCCCACGGATGAGGCATGGGAGGAAAGGTAGAGCCAGCCGGACTCATCCACGGCGCCGATCGCGAACTCGGGCGCGCCTGGGGCGTGCAGCTTGCGCACCAGCACCAGGTCCAGCTCGCCTTGCAGCCGCCGTGCGATGAGCGCCGCCATGCCGACGGCGCCGCGCGGGATGGCCAGCACGAGCGGGTTCTGGCCCCGGTAGTGCGAGAGGGCTTCGGCGAGCAGGCCGGCGGCTTCGGTGCGATCCGTGAACATGGGGACCCTCCTGCAGGACTATACGGCGCAAAGCGCCGCTCGCAGGGCTTACTGCACGCGAGTCTCGAACGCGCGCGTCAGGCCGTCCAGGTTGCTGATGCGCACGTGCTTCTTGTCCACTTCGAGCAGGCGCTGGGCCTGGAACGCGGAGAACGTGCGGCTGACGGTCTCCAGCTTCATCCCCAGGTAGCTGCCGATCTCGGCACGCGACATCCGGAGGTGGAATTCGGTGGGCGAATAGCCCCGGGCCTTCATGCGCTGCGAGATGTTCAGCAGGAAGGCGGCCAGCCGTTCTTCGGCGTTCATGCTGCCCAGCAGCATCATCAGGCTGTGCTCGCGGACGATCTCGCGGCTCATCAGGCGGGAGATCACGTGCTGCAGGTCGGCGCTGCCGGCGGCCAGCTCGCTGAGGTGGGCGTAGGGGATCGCGCAGATCTCCGCATCTTCCAGCGCCACGGCGCTGCTGGCATGCTTGCCGGAGGCCAACCCGTCCAGCCCGAGCAGCTCGCCCGCCATCTGGAATCCGGTCACCTGCTCGCGGCCGTCCTTCAGGGCCAGGTGCGACTTGAAAGTGCCGCTGCGCACGGCGTAGATGAACTGGAACTTGTCGCCTTCGTGGTACAGCGCGTCCCCTTCCTTGACGCGACGCCGGGCGAACATCAGGCCATCGAGCCGCTGGACGTCGCTGCCGGTCAGGCCGCACGGCAGGCACAGGTCCTTCAGGTGGCAGGTGGAGCACTGGGTCTTGAGCGGTGCGGTCGACGCCGTGCGCGCCAGGGTCGCGGTCGTCATGAAGCGCAGGGGGGCGGGTTGAAGTGCGGCGGTGTGCATGGGGTTTCCTCTTCCTCTTGGTGTTCGCTGTGTTCAGTGGACGGCCTGGCCGCCCGAGGCGGCGGCAACGGCGCCCGCGAGCTGGTCGAATTCGGTGCTCTTGTCCAGGAAGCGGGTGGCCCCCTCTCCCAGGTAGCGCTTGCGGTAAGCCGGCGCGGAGTTGTTGCTGAAGACGACGAAGGCGACGTGCGGGTCCGCCAGGCGCACGGCCTGCAGCACCTGCAGCCCGGTGCCGCCGTCGAGCTGGTGGTCGAGCACCACCACGTCCGGATGGGCGGCCAGGATGCCGGTGATGCAGCCCTGCGGCGTCGTGCCTTCACCGACGACGGTGAATTCGGCGTCCTGCAGGAGCCCGTTCACCCGCTGGCGGATGGCGTCGGAGTCGTCCGCGAGGAAGACGGTGACGGTGGCGGTGCCGGTGCGTGAGTGCATGCCGCAACTATCGGTTTTCCGGCCTCGGGCAACCATCGGCGCCGACTGAATCGCAGGCTCGGAGAAGTCCCAAAGACGCCCGGCAAAATGACGAGGCGCGCTAGGAATCGTCCTAGCCCGTGGCCCGCCGCGCCCGCGCTTGATCCTCCTCAAGTACGCCGCCGGCCGCGCGGTGGACGATGGGCGTTCATCTCCAAGGAGCTCACCATGTACAAGCGCATCCTCGTTCCCGTCGACGGCAGCGAAGCCTCCACCAAGGCGCTGGTCGCCGCGCTCCAGCTGGCCCGCGAAGGCTCCGGCCGCGTGCGGCTGCTGCATGCGCTGGACGAACTGGCCTATCTCAGCGGCTTCGAGGTCGGCGGCGACCTGCTCGGCATCGCGCGGGACTATGGCGCCCGGACCCTGCAGGAAGCGCTGGCCATGGCCGGTTCCGCCGGCGTGCCGGCCGACACGAAGCTGGTGGAGTCCCGCGGCGCCCGCCTGGGCGACGTGGTCGCCGCCGAAGCACGCGAATGGGAGGCGGACCTGGTCGTGGTCGGCACCCACGGCCGGCGCGGCATGGGCCGCGTGCTGCTTGGCAGCGGCGCGGAGCAGGTGATCCGGCAGGCGCCGGTGCCGGTGCTCACGGTGCGCGATCCGGAGGGCGCTGCCTGAGCCCTGGGGGCACGCTGTCAGGCAGCGGAAGATTCAATTCACGGGACTTCTGACTCATCCGCTCACCTTTTCGTGAATTGCGTCACCCTTGGATACTTGTCAATCCCCCGTATTGCGAATACTTTGGAGCCCGTCGTACTACCGAAAAGCATGCCCTCGCAGGCAGGCGTCTGAATATGCGTTGGTTCAAAGGCAGTCTCCGAAGCAGCATCTACGGGCTTCTCGGCAACCCGGTCGCGCCGACCGATTCCGTGCTGGACGAAGGCACGGAGGACATCCGCGAGGCCATGCTGGCGCTGCTGGGTGAGGACGGCACGCGCCGGTTCGCCAACGTGACGCGGCGCGTGCGCTACGCCAACGATGTCCAGGCCCTGTGGTACCTGCGCGGCGACGTCATGGCGGCCCTGGCGGCCACGCAAGGCGAAGCCTCCGCGCGAGGCAAGGTGCAGCAGGTCACCAACATGTTCCAGGGGCTGCTGCCAGGCAGCCTCAATTCCCGGCCGAGCCCGTTGCGCGGGTGAGCGCGCCCGCCCTCAGTGGCGGTGTCCCCAGAGCACGAACGCATCGCGGCCCTCGGCCGCCAGGGTGACCTTCGCCCCGACCGGCAGGCAGACCTTGGTCGGTACGTGCCCGAAAGGCAGTCCGGTCAGCACCGGCGCCTTCACCTGCGTCCGGAGCCAGTCCACCACCGTCTTCAGCTTGAAGCCCTTGTCGTGCGGCACCGGCACCCAGTTGGTGAAATGCCCGAGCAGGATGGCCTTCTGCCGCTGCAGCACGCCGGCATATAGCAGCTGCGTCAGCATGCGCTCGATGCGATAGGGATGCTCGTGCACGTCCTCGAGGAAGAGGATCCCGCCCTTCACCTTCGGCATCCACGGCGTGCCCGCCAGCGCCGCGATGATGGCGAGGTTGCCGCCCCAGAGCACGCCCTTCTCCTGCAGTGGTTCGGCCGTGCGTTCGGAAGCGGGCAGCTGCCAGCCGGTGCCCTCGCCCTGCTCCGTGACGAGGTCGTCGAAGCAGGCCTGCATGATCTCGTCGGGTTCGGGCTCCACGCCGAAGTCTTCCCCGATCGCGGGCCCGGCCCACGTCACCCGGCCGGTCTCGGCAAGCACTGCGTTCTGGAAAGCGGTGAAGTCGCTCAGGCCGACGAACTGCGTGCCGCCGTCGATGGCCCTGGCGATCTGCTTGTACGGCAGCGCCGGCAGCAGCCGCGTCAGGCCGTAGCCGCCGCGCGTGATGATCGCGACGTCGGCGCCGCTGGCGGCCGCGCGGCCGATGGCGGCCACGCGCGTCTCGTCATCGCCGGCGAACCGCATGTGCGTGGCGAACACCGCCGGGTCGAGCTCCACCTCGTGGCCCATGGCCTTGAGGCGCGCGACCCCGCGTCGCACGGCGGCTTTGTTACGAACTGCACTGGAGGGGGAGAAGATGTAGATGCGCTTGGTCACGGACGGAAGTATCCCACCGCCGCGCGCGCGATCTGCTCGCCATGCTCCTGCACGAAGTGGCCGGCCTGCGGTAGCACCATAGGCTCGCCGCAGCCCCGGATCTGCTCGCCCAGCGCCTGCATCACGGCCACGCCCAGCACGGGGTCCTGGGCGCCGACCGCCATCATCGTGCGGCCCGCCCAGCGCTCCTGCAGGAAATCGCGCGCCGCGCGCGACACGGCCGCGCCATCGGCCTCGGGCCGCGACGGCACCATGGGCGGGAATGCGCGCAAGGCCGCGCGATGGCCGGTGTCGGGAAACGGCGCGTCGTAGGCGGCGCACTCCTCGGGTCGCAGGTGCGGGTTGCCGCGCGCGAACAGCCGCCCGACGTCGAAGCCGGGATTCCTGGCGCACATCTCCCGCCACGCGATGAAGCCCGGGCTGAGCGGCGCATCGCCGGTCCCGAGCATCGTGTTCATCACCAGCAGGCCGTCGTACCGCTCGGGTGCTTCCATCGGCAGCGTCAATCCGAGCAGGCCGCCCCAGTCCTGCATCACGAGGACGACGTGCTGCAGGTCGAGCCGCTCCACCAGCTCCAGCAGCACCTGGCGATGCCACTCGAAGGTGTGCGCCTCGTCGCGCTTGGGCTTGTCGCTCTTGCCGAAGCCCGGCAGGTCGGGCGCCACCACGCGGTCGCCGGCTTCCAGGAACACCGGGATCATGCGCCGGTACAGGTAGCTCCACGCCGGGTTGCCGTGCAGGCAGAGCCAGGTGCGGAGCGCGCCGGGCGGGCCTTCGTCCAGGTAGTGCATGCGCAGGCCGGCCAGCGACGGCAGGTCGGCGACATGGTGCGGCGCCCAGGGATAGCCCGGCAAGTCGCGAAAGCGCTCCTCCGGCGTGCGCAGCGCGTCTTCGCGCAGGGGCTGCGCGTTGCCGCGCGCCTCCACGCGGCGGGCGCGGAAGAATTCGGTGAGCAGCGCCCCGCATTCGGCGGCCAGCACGCCGCCCTCCACGGCCGTCTGGTGGTTCAGCCGCCGCTGGACGAAGAGGTCGACCACGGAGCCGGCGGCGCCGGTCTTCGGGTCGGCCGCGGCATAGACGACGCGCGCCAGACGTGCGTGCAGCATCGCGCCGGTGCACATGGTGCAGGGCTCCAGCGTGACGAACAGCTCGCAGCCATCGAGGCGGTAGTTGCCCAGGGCCTGCGCCGCCTGCCGCAGGGCCCGGATCTCGGCGTGCGCGGTGGGGTCGTGCTGGGTGACCGGGGCGTTGTGGCCGCGCCCGACGATCTCGTTGCCGTGCACCACCACGGCGCCCACCGGCACCTCGCCCGCTTCCAGGGCGAGCCGGGCCTGCGCGAGCGCTTCGCGCATGAAGCGCTCGTCGCGCGAGCGCGCGGCGCTCACTTGTCGTTGTCGGGCATGGGCCGCGCCTGCTGCACGGCGCCCTGCACCGCCTGCTCGAACTGCTTGACCTGCTGCTGCGGCGTGGCCGCGGGTGCGGTGGCACCGGCTTCGGCGCCCGGCACCGCGGGCGCGACACCGGACTTGAGCTGGCCCTTGGCCAGGAAGGCGATGACCGCCACCACCATCAGCAGGCCCAGGATCGAAAAGATCGCTCGCATCAGTTTCCCTCCATCCCCAGTCGCTCCATCCAGGTGACCAGCGCCCTCTCGTCCGGGGTGCCCGCAGCGTACTGCTCGCGCATGCGTGCGTGCGATTCCGGGCGGTGCTGGCCCAGCTTCAGCTTGCAGGCCCACTCGATGACTTCCAGCTCGAAGCCGACGATGCCGGCCAGCATCTTGTGCGCGAATTCCTCGCCCAGCCCGCGCCACTGCTCCGCGTAGGCCGGCTCGTGGTCGCCGATCAGCTTTTTCAGCAGCCGGTCCTTGGCGAGCGCGTCTTCGACCAGCCGCGCCCGCACGCGGCAGTGCACGGTCAGGTAGTTCCAGGTGGGGACGCGCTGCAGGTCGGGGTACACGGAGGGCGACAGGTACGCATGCGGCCCCATGAAGATGGCCAGCGCTTCGGGCCGCGCCTGCAGGTAGCGCCAGTGCGGATTGGGCTTGGCGCAGTGGCCCCAGAGCACGAAGCGGCCGTCGCGCTCTTCCAGGTGCAGCGGCAGGTGGCTGGCGAAGGGAAAGCCGGTGTCGTCGGTGGAGACCAGGCTGGCCAGCGGATGCGCCCGCATCAGGTCCGCGGCCACCACCGGGTCGTCGGAGCGGAAGTGCGGGGGCTGGTACATGGCCGCATTGTGCCCTGCCCTTTCACCCCTGCGAAGTCACTCCCATTCGATGGTGGCGGGCGGCTTGCTGCTGACGTCGTAGGTGACGCGGTTGATGCCGCGGACCTCGTTGATGATGCGGCTGGACACCTTCTTGAGCAGCGCATAGGGCAGCTCCGCCCAGTCCGCCGTCATGAAGTCGCTGGTCTGCACCGCCCGCAAGGCCACCACGTAGTCGTAGGTGCGGCCGTCGCCCATGACGCCGACGCTCTTGACCGGCAGGAAGACCGTGAAGGCCTGGCTGGTGAGCTCGTACCAGGTCTTGCCGGTCGCCTCGTCGCGGAAGTTGCGCAGTTCCTGGATGAAGATGTCGTCGGCGCGCCGCAGCAGGTCGGCGTACTCCTTCTTCACCTCGCCGAGGATCCGCACGCCCAGGCCGGGGCCGGGGAACGGGTGGCGGTACACCATCTCCGGCGGCAGGCCCAGCGCCACGCCCAGCTCGCGCACTTCGTCCTTGAACAGGTCGCGCAAGGGTTCCAGCAGCTTCAGCCCCAGCTGCTCGGGCAGTCCGCCCACGTTGTGGTGGCTCTTGATGGTGACGGCCTTCTTGCTCTTGCCGCCGCCGGATTCGATGACGTCCGGGTAGATCGTGCCCTGCGCCAGCCAGGCGACGTGGCGCGCATGCGTCTTCTTGATGATGTCGGCCTCGGACTTGAAGACGTCGACGAACAGGCCGCCGATGATCTTGCGCTTGGCCTCCGGGTCGCTCACGCCCGCGAGCTTGCCCAGGAACAGGTCGGCCGCGTCGACGCGCACGACCTTGGCGTGCAGCTTGCCCGCGAACATTTCCATCACCATGTCGCCTTCGTTCAGGCGCAGCAGGCCGTGGTCCACGAACACGCAGGTCAGCTGGTCGCCGATGGCGCGATGGATCAGCGCCGCGGCGACCGACGAGTCGACGCCGCCGGACAGGCCCAGGATCACCTCCTCGTCGCCCACCTGCCGGCGGATCGCCTCCACCGCCTCGGCGATGTGGTCGCGCATCACCCAGTCCGGCTGCGCCTTGCAGATGCCCAGCACGAAGCGCTCCAGGATCGCCCTGCCCTGCACGGTGTGCGTGACCTCGGCGTGGAACTGGATCGCGTAGAAGCGGCGCGCCTCGTCGGCCATGCCCGCGATGGGGCAACTCTCGGTGGACGCCATCAGCTTGAAGCCGGGCGGCATCTCCACCACCTTGTCGCCGTGCGACATCCACACGTTCAGCATGCCGTGGCCTTCGGGCGTGGTGTAGTCGGCGATGTCACGCAGCAGCTCGGTGTGGCCGCGCGCGCGCACGGCGGCGAAGCCGAACTCGCGCTTGTGGCCGCCCTCGACCTTGCCACCGAGCTGGTGTGCCATGGTCTGCATGCCGTAGCAGATGCCCAGCACCGGCACGCCGAGCTCGAACACCGCCTGCGGCGCCTTGTCGGTGGTCTCCTCGTAGACGCTGGCGTGGCTGCCCGAGAGGATCACGCCTTTCAGGCGGCCGTCGGCCGCATACGCGCGGATCCATTCGTCCGTCACGTCGCAGGGATGCACTTCGGAGAACACGTGCGCTTCGCGCACGCGCCGTGCGATCAATTGCGTGCAGGGGATGTTCGAGCTTGAGGCAGGCGCGCTGCAAGGCGCGGTCCATCGTGACGAGAGGGGCTTTCAGGTCGACCGCGACCTTCAGGTACGCGGCGTCATAGGGCGTGAGGTCGAGCGACTGCGACCAGTGCCAGAACTCCAGCGGCGAAACGCGCATGGGCGCCAGCGCCACCGGCAGCCGGCTGAGCAGCCGCAGCACATGCTGGTGCACGCTGGGCGTGAAGCGGCCCCGGGCCAGCGCCCGGCCGGCGGCATGCAGCGCCTCCAGCGGAAAGATCGCGGCGCTGGTGGCGCTCTCTTCCTCGGTGATGACCCGGATCAGCGCCTGCGACACCTTGTCGCCGGCTTCGTCCGGGAAGGCCCAGCTGGCGAAGGCGGAGGCGTCAACGACCAGCACGGGGCACCTTGGGTTCGTCGGTCCAGCCCTCGCCGCGCGCGTCGCGCTCGCGCTTGTGCTCCTCCCACAGCTCCTGGAACCCCGGTTGGCCGCGGCCCACCTTGCTGCGCAAGGCTTCCAGCTCCTGCTGGATGGCCTGCCGGCGCGCCTCGATGCTGGGCTGCTCGGTCTCGGGCTCCTTGATCAGGCGGATGACGCGCTTGCCGTGCCGGGTGAGCACGACCTCCTCGCCGTTCTCCACGGCACGGATCAACTCGGAGAGCTGGCTCTTCGCCTGGTGGATGGGGACGGTCTGCATTCTGGCTCGACTGCTGGTGAATCTGGCCTGATTTTAGCCGAGAAATGAAAAAGGGCCAGAAAATTCTGGCCCTTTCCTGGCTCGGACGTGGTGTCAATCCGCGCGATAGTTCGGCGCTTCCTTGGTGATCTGAACGTCGTGCACGTGGCTCTCGCGGATGCCCGCGGTGGTGATCTGCACGAATTCCGCTTTCGAGCGCATCTCGTCGATGCTCGCGCAACCGCAGTAGCCCATGGCCGCGCGGACGCCGCCGGCCATCTGGTAGACGATGGACACCAGCGAACCCTTGTACGGCACCCGGCCCTCGATGCCTTCGGGCACCAGCTTGTCCGTATTCGGGTTGGTGCTGGTCGCCTCCTGGAAGTAGCGGTCGGCGCTGCCCTGCTGCATGGCGCCGATGGAGCCCATGCCGCGGTAGCTCTTGTAGCTGCGGCCCTGGTACAGGACGATCTCGCCCGGCGCCTCCTCGGTGCCGGCGAACACGCCGCCCATCATCACGGTGCTCGCCCCCGCCGCGATGGCCTTGGCGATGTCGCCCGAGTAGCGCACGCCGCCGTCGGCAATCAGCGGCACGCCGCTGCCGGCCAGCGCCGTGGCCACGTTGTCGATGGCCGTGATCTGCGGCACGCCGACGCCGGCGACGATGCGCGTGGTGCAGATCGAGCCGGGGCCGATGCCCACCTTGACCGCGTCCGCGCCGGCCTCGACCAGCGCCCGCGCGGCCGAACCGGTGGCGATGTTCCCGCCGATCACGTCCACCTGCGGATAGTTCTGCTTGACCCAGCGCACGCGCTCGATCACGCCCTTGCTGTGCCCGTGCGCGGTGTCGACGACGATGGCGTCCACCCCCGCCTTCACCAGCGCCTCCACGCGTTCCTCGGTGCCCTCGCCCACGCCGACCGCCGCGCCCACCCGCAGGCGCCCGCTGGCGTCGCGCGCCGCGTTCGGGAAGCTGGTCTGCTTGGTGATGTCCTTGACAGTGATCAGGCCCTTGAGCTCGAAGGCTTCGTTGATCACCAGCAGGCGCTCGAGCCGGTGCTTGTTCAGCAGCGCCTTGGCATCGGCCAGGCTGGTGCCTTCGCGGATGGTGATCAGCTTGTCCCGCGGCGTCATGATCTGGCTCACGGGCACTTCGTAGCGGGTCTCGAAGCGCAGGTCGCGGCCGGTCACGATGCCCACCACCTTGCCACCGTCGAGCACCGGGAAGCCGGAGATCCCCAGCTGCTCCTGCATCGCCATCACCTGCCGCACCGTGTGCTGGGGCGTGATGACCACCGGGTCGCGCAGCACGCCGGACTCGTAGCGCTTCACGCGCGCCACTTCGGCGGCCTGCTGCTGCGCCGTGAGGTTCTTGTGGACGATGCCCATGCCGCCCTCCTGCGCGATGGCGATCGCCAGTCGCGCCTCCGTCACCGTGTCCATGGCCGCGGAGACCAGGGGCAGGTTCAACCTGATGTTGCGGGAGACCTGGGTGGCGAGGGAGGTGTCCTTGGGAAGGACCTGGGAGAACGCAGGCACCAGCAACACGTCGTCGAAGGTGAGCGCATTTCCGAGCAGGCGCATGACGGGGGCTCCAAAAAAAGGATTGTACCCGCGTGCAATTTCGCACGAGACGCGTGGGGTCGGGTGTGGCGCCTGAGGGATTTGCCCAGCGCCACGGCCGGGCGGCCGAGCTACACTGACCCGATGAAAGCCTTCCGTCCCGCCCTGGTCGCCCTGGTCTTCTGCGCGCCGCTGCTTGCCTCCGGCCAATGGCTGTGGGTGGACAAGGAAGGCAAGAAGGTCTACAGCGACCGCCCGCCGCCGTCGGACATCGCCGCCGACCGCATCCTCAAGCAGCCCGGGGCGCGCGGCAAGTCCGTCGACACGGCTCCCGCCGCTACCACCACCACGGCAACCGCTCCTGCCGGCGTGCAGGTGCAACCGCAAGGCGGCAAGGACAAGGCGCTGGAGGAAAAGCGCAAGCTGGCCGCATCCGCGGAAGCCGAGAAGCGCAAGGCCGAAGAAGCCAAGGTCGCCGCCATCCAGGCCGACAACTGCTCGCGCGCCAAGACGGCCAAGGCCGGCTTCGACGCCGGCTACCGCATCGCGCAGACCAACGCCAAGGGCGAGCGCGAGATCCTCGACGACAACCAGCGCGCGGTGGAAGTCAAGCGGCTCCAGGAAGTCATCGCCCGCGACTGCCGCTGACTTGCCTCGTCGCGCTGCGCGCGACATGGCAAGTCATCCCCGCGCAGGCGGGGATCCAGTTCCCCTAATAACCCGCCTTGCCGCCCGGCCGCCGCTTGGCGAACAGCCCGGTGGCGCGCGCGCCCTGCTTGCGAAAGCGCTCGCGGCGGGCCACCTTCGGGTCCACCAGCAGGCCCCGGTACACCTCCACCCGGTCCCCTTCGCGCAGCACCTGGTCTCCCGTGCAGCGGCGGCCCCAGACGCCGAGGTCGGCGCGCTCCACGCCATGGGACGCATCCTCCCGGGGCCAGCCGCTGGCCAGCACCGCGTCGCGCACGGTGCTGCCTTCAGGCAGCTGCAACGCCCATTCGCGGACTTCGCGCGGTCCCGGCGACCAGGCGACGGTCACTCGCATGCGTCAGCCATAGACCTGCTCGGCGCGCTTGACGAAGGCGTCGACCAGGTTGCCCGCGATCTTGTCGAACACGGGGCCCACCACGGCGGCGAGCGCCGCGCTCTTGAAGCCGTACTGCAGTTCCAGGGTGACCTTGCAGGCACGCTGCCCCGGGGTCCCGAGCGGCGTGAACTTCCACCAGCCATCGAGGTTGGAGAACGGGCCGTCCACCAGCTTCATGCGCACTTCGCGTCCGGGAACGTGCGTGTTGCGGGTGGTGAAGGTCTGGTGGATGCCGCCGAACGCGATGCCGACTTCGGCCTTCATGCCGTCCGGCTCCAGCGCGAGGACGCTGGCGCGGTCGCACCAGGGCAGGAACTCGCAGTATTTCGCCACGTCCGTGACCAGCGCGAACATCTCTTCGGCGCTGTACCAGATGAGGACGGACTTGTGGACGGTTTTCATGGAGAATTGCAGACCCGCGCGGGATTGTAGAGAGCAGCCGCCGCCCCAACCTGTCAGTCCATGGCGACAAAAAAAGAAACACCTTCCCGCATCGCCGACAACAAGAAGGCCGCCTACAACTACTTCTTCGAGGAGAAGTTCGAGGCCGGCGTCGTGCTGCAAGGCTGGGAAGTGAAGGCCGCCCGCGAGGGCAAGGCGCAGCTTACCGACGGCTACGTGGTCATCCGCGACGGCGAGCTCTGGCTGATCGGCTGCCAGA
Source organism: Ramlibacter sp. (assembly GCA_021323335.1). GTDB lineage: Bacteria > Pseudomonadota > Gammaproteobacteria > Burkholderiales > Burkholderiaceae_C > Ramlibacter. Next base: position 6,311 of record JAJTCN010000071.1, on the reverse strand, counting down.
TCAACCCGCTGACGACCGCCTCCACCCATGTGAACCCCGAGACGGCCCGCACCAAGAAGCTGCTGCTGCACAAGGACCAGATCCGCCGCCTGATCGGCAAGGTGGAGCAGAAGGGCCACACCCTGGTCCCCTTGCAGCTGTACTGGAAGGAGGGGAAGATCAAGTGCGAGATCGCGCTGGCCAAGGGCAAGGCCGAGCACGACAAGCGCGACACCATCAAGGACCGCGAGGGCAAGCGGGAGGTGGAACGCGCCATGAAAGAGCGCCACAAGTGAAAATCAGCGCTCCGGGGGAATAAGGCGGCCTCCCGGAACGTTCATGAGCAGGAACCGCTTCGTCCACCACCTGGAGAAACTGCCATGCGCCTCCCCCTGCTTGCCTCCCTCGCCAGCGCCGTCCTTCTTTCTGCCTGCGCCTCCATCTATGGCGGACCCGCCCGCGTGTCCGACGGCGTGTTCGTCGGCCCGAACGGGATGACGCTGTACACCTTCGACCGCGACACGATGGCCTCGGGCAAGTCGTCCTGCAACGGGCAGTGCGCGGCCAACTGGCCGCCGCTGATGGCCGGCCCCGGCGACTCCGGCATGGGCGACTGGTCGGTGGTGGTCCGCGACGACGGATCGCGCCAGTGGGCCTACCGCGGCAAGCCCGTGTACTACTGGGTGCGCGACGCGAAGCCGGGTGACCGCACCGGCGACGGCGTCAACAACGTCTGGCGTCTCGCGCGCCCCTGACATGGACTGGCAGCGGGCGGCCCAGACGCTGCGGATGCGATGGCAGCCGCTCGTGAACGGCCGCCTGTTCGCGCCGGTGGGGCCCGTCCCCATGCCCGCGGTCGGCACCGACGAAGAGCCCGTGCGCGAAGCCATGCAGCAGTTGCTCGACGAAGTGCCGGCGGCCTATGCCGGCCCGCTCGGCCGCGCCATCGCGACCGCGGACCTGCCGATGCTGTGCCTGCTGCGCAAGCCCTTGCTGGAGGCGCTGGTCGTGCGCCACGGCGAGCTCGAGGGCCTGCGCCGGGTAATGCGCCTGGACCTGCTGATCCGCCAGAGCTGGCCCGACGCTCCCGTGTCGCGGCCCATCGAGCTGGAATAGCCGCCGCCGCATGCCTGCCGCCCCCCAGAGCCTCGTCGGACACATCCCGGCCCTGCGGCGCTACGCCCGCTCGCTGACCGGCGATGCGTGGAATGCCGACGACCTGGTGCAGGACACGCTGGAGCGCGCCTGCGAGCGCTGGCAACTGTGGGCCGCGGGCAGCGACCTGCGCGCCTGGCTGTTCACGCTGATGCACAACCTGTTCGTGGACGGCGCCCGTCGCGCCGTGCGGCAGCAGGGGCGCCGCGTCGACATGGACGTGGAGGAAGCGACGCAGGACTTCGCCGTGTCCGGCGGCGGGGCCGAACAGGTGCTCGACCTGCAGCGCTGCCTGCTGCGTCTGCCGGCGGACCAGCGCGAGGTGCTGCTGCTGGTGACGCTGCAGGACCTGCGCTACGAGGACGTCGCCCGCATCACCGGCGTGCCGATCGGCACAGTGATGTCCCGCCTGTCCCGTGCGCGCACGCGGCTGCGCGAGCTGATGGATGGCCGCCCCGCCGCGGGCGCGGCCCCGGCGTTGCGCCGGCTGAAGTGACGGACCGAAGATGAAAGACGAAAGCCCTGGACTGCCCGACGACGCCGACTTCCACGCCTACGTGGACGGCCGGCTCGATGCCGACCGCCGCGCGGCGGTCGAGGCGCGGCTGGCCGTCGACGCGGAGGCCGCGCGGCGCGTGCGCGATTGGATCGAGCAGCGCGACGCCCTGCGCGGCCTGCATGCCGAATTGCTCGACGAAGCCATTCCCGAGCACCTGCTCCATGCCGGCGAGCGGCTGCACCATCGCAGCAGCCGACTGGCCCGCTGGCAGCGCTGGGGTGGCCTGGCCGCCGCGGTGGTGCTGTCCTTCGCGCTCGGATGGGGCGCCAACATGCAGTGGCAGGCCACCGTCGCCGGTGTGGCCTCGTCGCCGTCCGCCAGCGCTTTCGCCCGGCAGGCCGTGGTGGCCCACGCGGTCTTTTCCCCGGAGGTGCGCCATCCGGTGGAGGTGGACGCGAAGCAGCAGGATCACCTGGTGCAGTGGCTGTCCAAGCGCCTCAACCGGCCGCTGAAGCTGCCCAACCTGGCCAGCGCGGGCTACGAACTCGTCGGCGGTCGCCTGCTCTCGGGCGGCGGCGGTCCGCGCGCGCAGTTCATGTACCAGAACGCCAACGGCGAGCGCGTCACCCTCTACGTGGGCGCCATCGACGGCGCCGCCGGCAAGGGCCTGAGCGAGACGGCCTTCCGCTTCACCAGCGACGCCGGCGTGCAGAGCTTCTACTGGGTCGACCAGGGTTATGGCTATGCGCTTTCCGGCAAGCTGCCGCGGCAGGGGCTGCTGGTGCTGGCGGAGGCGGTGTACAAGCAGCTCTGAACGCGCTGGGGTTCGCCTGCGGGCTCACCGCCAGCCTACGCGTCGGCGCGGTTCCCGTAGGCTGGCGGTGACGCAGGAACCCCAGCTGGCCGCGGGTCACCCCAACCCGCGCAGGGGATGCGCATGCGCCGGCCAAGGGCTGGCGAAGAAGGCCTGCACCATCTCCGGCGTCACGTCCTCGATGCGCTCCGGCTGCCAGCGCGGCGCGTGGTCCTTGTCGATGGTCAGGGCGCGGATGCCTTCGAAGGTCTCGCTGGCCGCGCCGGGCCGCAGGTGGAAGCAGTGCCGCACCATGTCGCGCTCCATGCGCAAGTCGTTGGCCAGCGTCATGTGCCGCGCCCGGCGCACGTGTTCCAGCGTGACGTGCAGCATCAGCGGGGAGCGCTTGCGCAGCATGGCCGCCGTTTCCGCTGCCCACGGGGAAGCGTCGGCCTCGAGCGCCGCGACGATCGCGGCGACGGTCGGCAGACCGAAGAAGCGGTCGATGTCGGCGCGCCGCGCGGCGAGCTCACCCTGCGCCGGCGCGACGGCTGCCTGCACGCGGTCGCGCAAGGCCGCGAAGCCCTCGCGCGAGCCGATCTGCTCCCACAGCGCCGGCAGCTCCGCCGCGGGCAGGACGGCGTCCGCGAGGTGCGCCACCAGCGCGTCGCCGCCGCCGAACAACTGGCCGGTGAGGGCCAGGTACTCGCCGATGCGCCCGGGGCAGCGCGCCAGGAACCAGCCGCCGCCGACGTCCGGGAACAACCCGATGTTGGTTTCCGGCATGGCCATCTTCGTGCGCTCGGTGGCGATGCGCAGGCTGGTGTCGCCCCCATGCGCCGAAATGCCCATGCCGCCGCCCATCACGATGCCGTCGAGGAACACGATGTACGGCTTCGGGTAGCCGTGGACCAGGTGGTTGAGGGTGTATTCCTCGGTGAAGAAGTCTTCCAGGCGCGGATCGCCCGCCAGCACGGCCTGGTGGAAGAAGCGGATGTCGCCGCCCGCGCAGAAAGCGCCGAACGGCCCTTCCCTGCCCATGCCGCGCACGGCGACGCGCTCCACGCGCGGATCGTCGCGCCAGGCCAGCAATGCCGCGGTCAGGTCGCGGATCATTTCCAGCGACAGCGCATTGAGCGCCTTGGGCCGGTTCAGGGTCAGAAGGCCCGCGCTTCCACGCACTTCGGCGATGACATCGCTCATACCCTTTGCCTCCACCCCAGGACCTCGTTGGCGACGAGTGCGCCGATCACCAGCGCGCCGCCTGCCAGCACCGTCGGGCCCGGTACCTCGTTGGCGCCCACCCAGGCAAGCACGATGCCGAAGATCACCTCCAGCAGGGCCAGCAGCGAGATCTCCGGCGCCTTCAGGACGCGCGCGCACACCACGGCCAGGGCGCACGGAATGGCGAGCTGCACCAGTCCGAGCAGCGCCAGCAGGCCGATGTCGTGGGCCGATGCCTGGAAAGGCATCGCCAGCGGAAGGGTGGCGAGCGAGGAAATCGCCGCGCCGACGAGCACCGCGGGCACCAGGTCGACCTGTTCGCCATGGGCGTTGGAGCGTTGCGTGATCGTCCAGTTGATGCCGCCCGCGATGGGCACGCAAAGCGCCACCAGCGTGCCCGCGATCTGGCCGCCCTCCATCTGGGCGCCGTACATGTAGGCGATGCCGGCGCCGGCGACGAAGATGGCGACCCAGGTCCGCAGGGGGATCCGGTGGCCGATGAAGACGCGCGCCATCAGCGCGGTCAGGAAGGGGCCGATCGCCAGCGTGATCAGCACGTTGGCCACGCTGGTCATCGTCAAGGCCACCATGAAGGCGGTGAACATCACGCTCCAGCAGATCCCGGACAGCCACAGCGCCCCCCCGGCGCGGCGGATCTTCGCGAAGACGGCGCGGCCCTGGAAGAAGGGCAGGATCACCAGCAGCGACAGCACGGTGAAGAAGCTGCGCCAGAACGTCACCTCGAAGCTTTGCGCCTGCTCGAGATGCCGCGTCACGACGCCGGCGATGGACCACATGAGGGTCACGGCCACCATCAGGAACACGGCTTGGGTATGCGTGAGTTTCATTGTTGTTCTGGACAAAAAAAGGCGGGCCCTCGGCCCGCCTCCCATCTTAAGCGCCTTCTCAGGCCGCTTCGCGCACGGCGCGCTTGCGCTCGTGCTCCTTCAGGTAGCGCTTGCGAAGGCGCACCGACTTGGGCGTGATCTCGACCAGCTCGTCGTCCTCGATGAACTCGACGCCGTACTCCAGCGTCAGGTCGATCGGGGGCGTCATCTTGATCGCGTCTTCCTTGCCGGAAACCCGGAAGTTGGTCAGCTGCTTGGTGCGCGTCGCGTTCACCACCAGGTCGTTGTCGCGATTGTGGATGCCGACGATCATGCCCTCGTACACCGGGTCGTTCGGCTTGACGAACATGCGGCCGCGGTCCTCCAGCTTGCCCAGCGCATAGGTGAAGATCTCGCCGTCGTCCATGGAGATCAGTACGCCGTTCTTGCGGCTGGCGATCTCGCCCTTGTACGGCTCGTAGCCGTCGAAGATGTTCGAGATCAGGCCGGAGCCGCGCGTCAGGTTCATGAACTCGTTGGAGAAGCCGATCAGGCCCCGCGCCGGGATGCGGTATTCCAGGCGCACGCGGCCGCGGCCGTCCGGCTCCATGTTGACCAGCTCGCCCTTGCGCTCGCCCAGCGCCTGCATCACGCCGCCCTGGTGCTGGTCCTCGATGTCGGCCGTCACCAGCTCGATCGGCTCGTGCCTCACGCCGTCGATGGTGCGGAATACCACGCGGGGCTTGGACACCGCCAGCTCGTAGCCCTCGCGGCGCATGTTCTCCACCAGGATGGTCAGGTGCAGTTCGCCCCGGCCCATCACCTCGAACACGCCTTCCTGGTCCGTTTCCTTCACGCGCAGGGCGACGTTGGACTGCAGTTCCTTCTGCAGGCGGTCCCAGATCTGGCGGCTGGTGACGTACTTGCCTTCGCGGCCGGCCAGGGGGCTGGTGTTGACGCAGAAGTTCATGGTGAGCGTCGGCTCGTCGATCTTCAGCATCGGCAGCGGGTCGGGGTTGGCCGGGTCGGTGATCGTCACGCCGATGCCGATGTCCTCGATGCCGTTGATCAGCACGATGTCGCCGGGGCCGGCTTCCTTGACCTGCACGCGGGAAATGCCTTCGAAGGTCAGCACCTGGTTGATCTTGCCCTTGAAGGACTTGCCGTCCGGGCCTTCCATGACCAGCACTTCCTGCATCGGGCGCAGGGTTCCGGCGTTGACGCGGCCCACGCCGATGCGGCCGACGAAGCTGGAGTAGTCCAGCGCGGAGATCTGCAGCTGCAGCGGCGCGGCCGGGTCGCCCTTGTGCTCGGGGACGTGCGACAGGATGGTGTCGAACAGCGCCGACATGTCCTTGCCCCACTGCTCGCCCGGGGCGCCCTCTTCCAGCGACGACCAGCCGTTGATGCCGGAGGCGTAGACCACCGGGAAATCCAGCTGGTCGTCGGTGGCGCCGAGCTTGTCGAACAGGTCGAACGCGGCGTTGACCACCTTGTCCGGGTTGGCGCCGGGCTTGTCGACCTTGTTCACCACCAGGATGGGACGCAGGCCGAGGGCCAGCGCCTTGCGGGTGACGAAGCGGGTCTGCGGCATCGGGCCTTCCTGGGCGTCGATCAGCAGCACCACGCCGTCGACCATGGACAGGGCGCGCTCGACTTCGCCGCCGAAGTCCGCGTGGCCGGGCGTGTCGACGATGTTGATGTGCGTGCCCTTCCAGCTGACCGCGCAGTTCTTGGCCAGGATGGTGATGCCGCGCTCGCGTTCGATGGCGTTGTTGTCCATCACGGTGTCGACCACCTTCTCGTGTTCGGCGAAGGTGCCGGACTGCCGCAG
>JAJTCN010000002.1 GCA_021323335.1 Ramlibacter sp. | reverse complement strand
TGCCAGGCGTCCGCCATCGCGGCGATCTTGCGCGCCTCGGTGAGGCCGCCGCACCAGCTCAAATCCAGCATCGCGACGCCGGCCACGCCGGTCTGCAGGTAGTCCTTGAAGCCCCACTTGTAGCTGAGCGTCTCGCTGGCGCACACCATCGCCTTGCAATCCTCGGCATACGCCTTCAGCAGGTCGAGCGAATCGATGCGGATCGGGTCCTCGTGCCAGAAGGTGTCGAACTCCTGCAGCGCGCGCGAGATGCGCCGGGCCATCGGCAGCCGCCACAGGCTGTGGAACTCCACCATGATGTCCATGCGCTTGCCCGCCGCCGCGCGGATCTTGCGGAAGGGCTCCAGGGCGGCGTCCAGGTCTTCCGCGCTGATGTACTGGCCATGGCTGCGCTCCGCCGCCACGTCGAAGGGCCAAATCTTCATCGCCGTGATGCCCTCTTCCAGCAGCGATGCCGCCACTTCGTCGGCGTGGTGCAGGAAGCCCTGCAGGTCCTCGTAGGGCCCCTGCGCGTTGCCCAGCCCCCAGTTCGACGAAGCCTGGTTCCGGTTGCTGCGGATGTACTGGTAGCCGGCGCAGGTGTTGTAGATGCGGATGGCGTCGCGGCTGGCCCCGCCCAGCGCGGTGTGGATCGGCATGCCGGCGGCCTGCCCGAAGAGGTCCCACAGGGCGATGTCGACGGCGGAATTGCCGCGCGTCTCCACACCCGACCCCCGCCAGCCGAGGTAGCCGGTGAGGTCCCGCGCCCGCGCCTCGATCGCCAGCGGGTCCTGGCCGACCAGGCGCGGCGCCGCCCACTCGTGCAGGTAGGCCTCCACGGCTTCGGCGCCCATGAAGGTTTCGCCGAGCCCCACCAGCCCCTCGTCGGTGTGCACGCGCACCCAGAGGATGTTGGGGAATTCGCCGAGGCGGATGGTTTCGAGCTGTCGGATCTTCATGCCGGTGGCGCCGGCACGGGGGCCGGCCTCAGGAGGTCTTGCTGGAGGGGTCGCGCGGCGGCGCCGGCTGCTCGCGCAGCATGCGCCAGGCGCGTTCGATGAAGGGCGCCAGCACGTTCCAGTGCATCAGCCGGCGCAGCGGGTTGTAGCGGCGGCGGTAGGCCGGCGAGGAGATGTAGTGCAGCGGGTCGTCGAAGCAGCCGAAGTCCTGGACGAACATCGGATTGGACGCGTCGGGCTGGCCGCCCACGAAGGCGCTGCCCTCCGCCTGCCACAGCATGCGGCCCTCGACGTGGATGCCGTAGCCCCACTCCCAGCCGAGGTCCTTCAGCCGCTGGCGGGCGGCCGCCATCGTGTCCGCGTCGTAGATGTAGGTGTCGGTCTGCTGCCACTCGCCGTCGAGCCACAGCTCCACCAGCGGGCGGTTGGCCTCGCGCAGGGCGGAGGTCAGGCCGCGCAGGATGCGGCCGTCCAGCGTGATGCAGCGGATGCGGGCGGGAATCCCGGCCGCCCTGAGCATGGCGACCAGCAGCGTCGCCTTGTCCAGGGCATCGCCACGGCCCACGTCCAGCACCTGGCGCGCGGTCTGCAGGCGCGCCTTGAAAGGCCGGCAGACCGGCATGCGCTTGACGAAGCGATACAGGGCGAGCGCCTTGTCGCGCTCGGACGTGCACAGCTGGGTCAGGGCGTGCACCCGCAGGCGCAGCCGCGGATCTTCCAGGTCCAGCAGGGGGGTGGACCCGAGCCAGCGCCGCGGACGCGGCGCGTCCGGCGGCAGCAAAACTTCTGCGAGCTGCTTCACGCGTACTACCTTTTCCCAACGAGAACCCGCGCGCTTCGAGGCGCGCGGTGACGAGGGAAATTGTAGGGCCCACGGTCGGGCAGCCCGTAAGGGAGTGGCCTAGGCGGTCATCAGCCGCCGCGGGCCTTCTTCAGCGCATCCAGCACCACGTTCACCGGCTCCGCGCCGATCGTGGGCACGTTCTTGTCGTACACCGGCTTGACCTTGTCGAACATGCGGCGCTGCTCCGCCGGGGTGATCTCGTTGACCTGCATGCCCTTGGTGCGCAGGCTGGCCAGCGACTTCTCGTTGAGCTGCCGGTTGGCGACGCGCTGCACCTTCTGGCCTTCCACGGCGGCCTCGCGCAGCACCGCCTGCTCCTGCGGGCTCAGCTGGTCCCACAGCTTCTTCGAATAGAGCACCAGGAACGGCGTGTACGCGTGGCGGGTGACCGACAGGTACTTCTGCACCTCGTTGAACTTGGAAGTCTCGATGGTGACGAAGGGGTTCTCCTGGCCGTCGATGGTCTTGGTCTCCAGCGCGGTGAACACTTCCGGGAAGGCCATCGGCACGGCGTTCGTGCCGAGCGCGCGGAAGGTGTCCAGGAAGATGTTGTTCTGCATCACGCGCAGCTTGATGCCGTCGAAGTCCTCGACCTTCGCCACCGGCTTGCGGCTGTTGGTCAGGTTGCGGAAGCCGTTTTCCCAGTAGGCCAGGTTGACGAGGCCCGCCTCTTCCAGCTTCTTGTTGAAGTAGACGCCGGCCGGGCCGTCCAGCACGGCGTCGGCTTCCTTCTCGTTGGCGAACAGGAAGGGCAGGTCGAAGACGCCCAGTTCCTTGACGATGCCCACCAGGGGCGACGAGGAGGTGCACACCATCTCCTGGGTGCCGGCGCGCAGCGCCTGGGTGGCCTGCAGGTCGTTGCCCGCCGCGCCGCCCCAGAAGGCGTTGATCTTCATCTTGCCGCCGGTCTTGGCCGCCAGCACTTCCTGCATCTTCTTCACGCCCACGCCGACCGGGTGGTCCTCGTTCACGCCGTTGGTGAACTTGATGGTGCGCTCCTGGAACTGCGCGAAGGCAGGGGCTGCCGCCAGCATGGCGCCGGCGACGAGGGTGACGAGGGTGCGTCGCTTCAACATGGTTTGTCTCCTAGGGGTAAGGGGTGAACACGGGCGAAAACGGGGCCTAGCGCATCAGCCACTGCAGTGGCACGAGGACCAGCTCGGGGAACAGGACCAGGCCGAACAGCACGATGAGCTGGGCGATGAAGAACGGCATGACGCCCTTGAAGGCCTCGTCCATGGTGATGCGGGCCACGCCGCAGACCACGTTCAGCACGGTGCCCACGGGCGGCGTGATCAGTCCGATGGCGTTGTTCATGATGAACATGACGCCGAAGTACACGGGATCGATGCCGGCCTTCAGCACGATGGGCATCAGCACCGGGGTGAGGATCAGCACGGTGGGCGTGAAGTCCAGCGCGGTGCCGATCACGACGATGATCACCATCATCACCAGCATCAGCAGCGTCTTGTTGTGCGCGAAGGGCGACAGCAGCTTGGCGACCTCGTCGGGGATGTTCGCCACGGTGATCAGCCAGGCGCTGACCATCGCCGCGGCGACCAGGAACATGACCACGGCGGTCGTCTTGCCCGCGGACAGGACGAGGCCGTAGAGGTCCTTCAGCTTCAGTTCGCGGTAGATGAACATGCCCACCACGAAGCTGTAGACGGCCGCCACGACCGCGGCCTCCGTCGGCGTGAACACGCCGAACTTCATGCCGCCGAGGATGACCACCGGCAGCAGCAGCGCGAAGGTGCCCTGGCCGGTCACGCGCAGCCGCTCGCCCATGGGCATGCGCGGCGCGGCCTGCACGTTCTCCTTCTTGGCCACGATCCACCAGGTGATGCCGATGGCCAGGCCCATCAGGATGCCGGGGAAGATGCCGGCCAGGAACAGCTTGGTGATCGACACGTTGCCGGCCACGCCGAAGATGATCATGCCGATCGACGGCGGGATCACCGGCGCGATGATGCCGCCGGCGGCTATCAGCCCGGCGGAGCGGTTCACCTGGTAACCCGCTTGCCGCATCATGGGGATCAGCAGCGCGGACAGCGCGGCGGTGTCGGCGACCGCCGAACCCGAGATCGACGCCATGATGACCGCGGCCAGCACCGCCACGTAGCCCATGCCGCCGCGGAAGTGGCCGACCCAGGCCATGGCCAGGTGGACGATGCGGCGCGAGAGGCCGCCGGCGTTCATGAACTCGCCGGCCAGCAGGAAGAAGGGCACCGCCAGCAGCGGGAAGTTGTCGGCGCCGTCGACGAAGCGCTGGGCCAGGATCTGCGAGTCGAAGGCCGGCAGCATGCCCGTCGCCGCCATGAAGGCCATCAGCGAGAGGCCGCAGACCAGCAGCGCGTAGGCGATCGGCATGCCCAGCGCCATCGCGCCGAGCAGGCTGCCCACGAAGATGAAGACGGTCATCGCGGCGCTCCCCGGGGCTGCGGCTCGGCGGGGGGCACCCCGTGCGGCAGGTCCTCGGACTCCACCACCTGCACGAGTTCCTCGTCGGACAGCCGGCCGGTGAACAGGCGGTACAGCACGCCGATGTTGAACAGCGCCATCACCACGGCGACCACGTAGCCGATGCCGTAGACCCAGATCATGGAGATGCCCACCACCGGCGAGACGTTGGTCACCTGCAGCTCGTGCATCCTCCAGGTGCCGATGAAGAACAGCACGTTGACGCCGAGCATCATGGCTTCGCTGAGGAACAGGCAGATCACCTTGCCCGCGCGCGGCAGCCGCCGCACCAGCGTGTCCACGCCCAGGTGGCCGCGCTCGCGCATGGCGATCATCGCGCCGATGTAGGTGAGCCAGATGAAGAAGTAGCGCGAGAGCTCCTCCGACACCAGGATGCCGGAGTTGAAGGCATAGCGCAGCACGACGTTGCCGAACACCATGATGACCATCACCACCAGGGCGAGCACCACCAGCAGTTCCAGCAGCTTGAAGAAGAGGTCGACGGCTTTCCGCATCGCATCCTCAGGCCGCGCGCAGCAGCGGCGCCGGCATGTCGAGCTTCGGCAGCCTGCGCCGCGACGCCAGCACGGTTTCGATGTCCTCGCGCGCCCCGTCGATCAGCACGAGGATGGCGCGCTCCGCGGCGTCGGCATCGTGGGCGATCACCGCGTCGACCACGGCCCGGTGCAGCGGCAGCGAGTTCCTCGGCCCGTCCTTGCGGCTGGTGGAGACCTCGAAGCTGGTGCGCAGCAGGGCGGACAGCGCCTTGCTCATCTGCACCATCATTCGGTTGTGGCAGGCGCGCAGCAGCCCCTGGTGGAAGCGCAGGTCGGAGGCCACGTAGTCCCCGCCCTGCTCCACCGCCTTCTTCATGCCGGCGAAGGCGGCCTCGATCTCCGCGATGTCCGCGGGCGTGGCGCGCTCGGCGGCGATGCGCACGGCGGCGGGCTCGATCACCCGGCGCAGCTCCTGCAGGTCGCGCAGGAACTCGCGCGTGAGCCCGGCCTGCGTCTGCCAGACGATCACGTCCGGGTCGAACCAGTTCCAGTACTCGGGCGCCAGCACCCGGGTGCCGACCTTGGGGCCGGTGGTGACCAGGCCCTTGGCCACCAGCGACTTCACCGCCTCACGCACCACGGTCCGGCTGACGCCGAGCTCCTCGCCAAGCAGCGGTTCCGGTGGCATGCTCGCGCCGACGGCATAGCGGCCGCCGACGATGGCGGCGCCGAGCAGGTCGAGGGTGGTGCCCGAAACGTTCTTGATCATGGTTTGCACGGAAGCGGGCGCAATCGTATGACCATAAGATGATTGACCGATCAGGACCAACCCTTATGAACTCCCCAAAAAAGAAACCCGCCTCCGAACTCCGCTCCCAGCAGTGGTTCGGCCGCCAGGACCGCGACGGCTTCGCGTACCGCAGCTGGGTCAAGGGCAAGGGCGTGCCGCACGACCAGTTCGACGGCCGCCCGGTCATCGGCATCTGCAACACCTTCAGCGAACTGACGCCCTGCAACTCGCACTTCCGCACGCTGGCCGAGCAGGTGAAGATCGGCGTCTACGAGGCCGGCGGCTTCCCGCTGGAATTTCCCGTGATGTCGCTCGGCGAAACGCTGCTGCGCCCCACCGCCATGCTGTACCGCAACCTGGCGAGCATGGACGTGGAGGAATCGATCCGCGGCAACCCCATCGATGGCGTGGTGCTGCTCATGGGCTGCGACAAGACCACGCCCTCGCTGCTGATGGGTGCGTCCAGCGTCGACCTGCCCACCATCGGCGTCTCCGGCGGCCCGATGCTGTCCGGCAAGTGGCGCGGCCAGGAGCTGGGCTCGGGCACCGGCGTCTGGAGCATGAGCGAGCAGGTGCGCGCCGGCACGCTGAAGCTGCAGGACTTCTTCGAGGCCGAAAGCTGCATGCACCGCAGCCACGGCCACTGCATGACCATGGGAACGGCCTCCACCATGGCCAGCATGGTCGAGGCGCTCGGCGTCGGCCTGCCGGGCAACGCGGCCTACCCCGCCGTGGACGGCCGCCGCAACGTGCTGGCCCGCATGGCCGGCCGCCGCGTGGTGGAGATGGTGCACACCGACCAGAAGCTCTCCAGCATCCTGACGCGCCAGGCTTTCGAGAACGCGATCAAGACCCTGGCCGCCATCGGCGGCTCGACCAACGCGGTGATCCACCTGATCGCCATCGCCCGCCGCATCGGCGTGGAGCTGTCGATCGAGGACTTCGACAAGCTGGGCAGCGAGATGCCCTGCCTGGTGAACCTGCAGCCTTCCGGCAAGCACCTGATGGAGGACTTCTGCTACGCCGGCGGCCTGCCGGTGGTGATGAAGGAGATCTCCTCGCACCTGCACCTCGACGCGGTCACCGCCAGCGGGCAGACCGTGCGCGACAACATCGCCGACGCGGAGAACTACAACAAGGAAGTGATCCTGCCGCTGGACGCGCCCTTCAAGGACAAGGCCGGCATCGCCGTGCTGCGCGGCAACCTGTCGCCGCGCGGCGCCGTCATCAAGCCGAGCGCGGCGACGCCGGCGCTGATGGTGCACCGCGGCCGCGCGGTGGTGTTCGAGGACATCGAGGACTTCCACAAGCGCATCGACGACGAGAACCTGGACGTCGACGAGACCTGCGTGCTGGTGCTGAAGAACTGCGGGCCCAAGGGCTATCCCGGCATGGCGGAGGTGGGCAACATGCCGCTGCCGCCCAAGGTGCTGCGCAAGGGCATCACCGACATGGTCCGCATCAGCGACGCGCGCATGAGCGGCACGGCGTACGGCACGGTGGTGCTGCACACCGCGCCGGAGGCTGCGGCCGGCGGCCCGCTGGCGATCGTGCGCAACGGCGACATGATCGAGCTGGACGTGCCGAAGCGCCGCCTGCACCTGGACATCAGCGATGCGGAAATGGCGAGCCGCCTGGCGGCGTGGAAAGCGCCGAAGCCGCCGATGGACTCCGGCTACTGGAAGCTGTACGTCGACCACGTGCTGCAGGCGGACGAGGGCGTGGACCTGGACTTCCTGGTGGGCAGGCGCGGCTCCTTCGTGCCGCGGGATAACCACTAGGTCATAACCAAACAGCCGGACGCAAAGGACGCAAAGATTTCGCAAAGGACGCAAAAGGACATCCAAAAACCTTTCCTTGGTTTTTTTTGCGTCCTTTGCGTAACCTTCGCGTCCTTTGCGTCCTTGTCTTCCGTTTGACGCATGCTTGACCTCATCGCCATCGACTGGGGCACCTCCTCCCTGCGTGCCGCGCGCATCGCGGCTGACGGCGCGGTGCTCGAGGAGCGCGCATCGCAGCGCGGGATCCTCACCGTGCCGTCCGGCGGTTTCCCGGCCGTGCTGCAGGAAACCTGCGGCGACTGGCTCGCGCAGCCGGACACGCTGTGCCTCGTCAGCGGCATGGCCGGCAGCAAGCAGGGATGGCGCGAGGCGCCCTACTGCGCCTGCCCGGCCGGCTTCGAGGAGGTGGCGCACAGCCTCGCGTGGATCGAACCCGGCCGCATCGCGCTGGTCCCCGGCCTCTCGTACGAGCACGACGGCGTGCCGGACGTGATGCGCGGGGAGGAAGTGCAGGTCTTCGGCGCGATGGACCTGCTGGGCGTTCGCGACGGCCTCTTCGTTCTGCCCGGCACGCACAGCAAGTGGGTCGAAGTGCAGGACGGCCGCGTGCGCTCCTTCGCCACCTTCATTTCCGGCGAGTTCTACGCCTTGCTGCGCCAGCACTCGATCCTGTCGCGCACCTTGCCGGCCGATGACGGCCCGCTCGACGAGGCCGCGTTCCTGCGCGGCGTGCGCTACGCGCGCGACGCCGGCAGCCTGTTGCGCTCCGCCTTCAGCGCGCGTACGCTGTCCCTGTTCGAGCGTCTGCCCGCTGCCGTGCAGCCAAGCTATCTCTCGGGCCTCGTGATCGGGGAGGAACTGCGCGCAGCGGCCGGCACACGGCAACGCGCCGTCCTGGTCGGCAGTCCCGCGCTCACCACCCGCTATGCGCTGGCCCTGGGCGCGGCCGGCTGCGCAACCCGCTGCCTCGGAGCCGAGGCGACGTGGCGCGGCCTGCGCGCACTGGCCCGCACACTGGAGCGCCCATGAGCAACGACGACACCCTCACGGCCTGGCAGCAGGCGACGCGGCAGCTGCCGCTGGTGGCCATCCTGCGCGGCATCGGCCCGTCCGAAGTCGAAGCGGTCGGCCAGGCGCTCTGGGATGCCGGCTGGCGCCTGATGGAGGTTCCGCTGAACTCGCCGGAGCCCCTGAAAAGCATCGAGCTCCTGGCGCGCCGCTTCCCGCAGGCGCTGGTCGGCGCGGGCACGGTGCGCACCGAGGAGGAAGTGCACCAGGTGCAGGACCATGGCGGCCGCATCATCGTGTCGCCGCACTTCGATGCCAGCGTGGTGTGCGCCACCGTCGCGCTGGGCCTGCTGAGCCTGCCGGGCGTGATGACGCCCAGCGAAGCCTTCGGCGCGCTCGACGCCGGCGCCACGGCACTGAAGCTCTTTCCCGCGGAGTCGATCCCGCCCGCGGCGGTGAAGGCGATGCGCGCCGTGCTGCCCGCGCACGTGCAGTTGCTGCCGGTCGGCGGCATCGGCCCCGGCACCATGGCGACCTACCGGGAAGCCGGCGCCAACGGTTTCGGCATCGGCTCCGCGCTGTACAAGCCGGGCATGGATGCCGCCGCGGTGGGGGCCAGCGCGCGGGCCTTCGCCGACGCATGGGCGGGTACCATGCGCGCATGAACAGCGCGCCCTCTTCCTCCAACGTCTCCTTCGGCCTCGGCGGCCGCGTCTGCGTCGTCACCGGCGCCTCGCAGGGCATCGGCGAGGCCTGTGCCCGCCGCTTCGCGCGCGAAGGCGCGAAAGTCGTGCTGGCCGACGTCGAGGACACCCGGGGCCAGGCGCTCGCCCAGGAGCTCGGCGGCCTGTTCGTGCACTGCGACGTCGGCGACAAGGCGCAGGTGGACACGCTGGTGGCCAAGGCGATGCTCACCCACGGCCGCATCGACGTGCTGGTCAACAACGCGGGCATCTTCAAGGCCTGCGATTTCCTGGACATCACCGAAGCGGACTTCGACGCGGTGCTGCGCGTCAACCTCAAGGGCTCCTTCCTGGTCGGCCAGGCGGTCGCCCGCGAGATGGCCAGGGCGGGCAGCGGCAGCATCGTCAACATGAGCTCGGTCAACGCCGTGCTCGCCATCCCCAGCATCGCCAGCTACAACGTCAGCAAGGGCGGCATCAACCAGCTCACGCGCGTGATGGCGCTGTCGCTGGCCGACCGGGGCGTGCGCGTCAATGCGGTCGCCCCCGGCACGATCGCCACCGAACTGGCCGCGAAGGCCGTGCTCACCAGCGAGGAGGCGAAGGCGCGCATCATGAGCCGCACGCCGATGAGGCGGCTGGGCGAGCCGTCGGAGGTGGCGGACGCGGTGGCCTGGCTGGCCAGCGACGCGGCCAGCTACGTGACCGGCGAAATCGTGGTGGTGGACGGCGGGCGGATGGCGTTGAACTACACGGTCCCGGTCTAGGAGCAGGCTCCCAGGCCGCCGCTACTGGCCGGTGGCGCTTCGCCGCTCCCTGGCGAACTTGTCGATCCCGTGCCGCGCGAGGTATTCGCGAATCAGCTGGCGCACCACCTGCGAGGCGGTGACGTCCTGGGCGGCGCAGAGCGCTTCGAATGCTTTCTTCTTTTCGGCGTCCATCAGGACGGTCAGTCGTGCGGGCTTGGCTTCCATGCGTAGTGGCTTGCTTCGATATCCAGGCCTCGACTATGCGATGACCCCACGCGGCGTGCGGTAGTACGCCAACCGAAGCCGGCCGGGAAGAATGGCACAGGCAGGCGGCGGTTTTTGCTCTGCCGTTTGTAGGCGGACGCCAACGCTGAGCCTGGCGACGGCAATGGCGTCAGGCCGTCGCGGCCCTTGCCACGCCGCGGGGCCGCTCTTCCCGGATCGGCAGGTGCACCAGCGCCGCCGCCGCGGCCAGCACGATGTCGATGTACCAGACCCAGTCGTACGAGCCGGTGGCCTGGAACACCTTGCCACCCAGCCAGGCGCCGAGGAAGCCGCCCACCTGGTGCGTGAGCATGACCATGCCGAACAGCGTCGCCATGTTGGCGGTGCCGAAGAATTTCGCCACCAGCCCGGCCGTCGGCGGCACGGTGGACAGGAAGGTCAGGCCCATGAAGGCCGCGAACACCAGCACCACCGGGCCGGTCTTCGGCGCCAGCAGGAACAGCAGCACCCCGATGCCGCGCGCGGCGTAGATCAGCGACAGCAGCGACTTCATGCGCCAGCGGCCGACGGCCCAGCCGATGCCGATGCTGCCGACGATGTTGAACAGCCCCAGCATCGCCAGCGCCCAGCCGCCCCATTGCTCCGACAGGCCGCAGGCGGCCACCACGCCGGGCAGGTGCGTGGCCAGGAAGGCGACGTGGAAGCCGCAGACGAAGAAGCCCGCGGCCAGCAGCAGGAAACCCTGGTGGCGCAACGCCCCACGCACCGCCTCGCCCGTGCCCACCGGCTTCTGGCCGGCCGGCGCCGCATGCACCGAGTTGCCGCGCAGCACCCAGGCCGCCGGCAGGCACAGGAGCACCAACACCGCCATCACCTGCATCGCCGTGGCCCAGCCCGTCGACACGATCAGCGCGGCGGCGACCGGCGCCAGCGCGAACTGCCCGAACGAGCCGCCGGCGTTGACGATGCCGGTCGCGAGGCCGCGCCGCGCCGGATCGATCATGCGCATGGTGGCCGACATCAGCACCGCCGGCCCCGCCATGCCCGCGCCACCGGCCGCCAAGATGCCGATGGCGAGCACCAGGCCCCAGGTGGTCGTCATGAAGGGCGTGATGAAGGTCCCGATCGCCACCAGGACGGCGCCCGCCAGCAGCACCCGGCCGGCGCCGATGCGGTCGGCCATCGCGCCCGCGAAGGGCTGCGTCAGCCCCCACCAGAGCTGGCCGAAGGCGAAGGCCAGGCTGATGCTGGCGACGCCGAGCCCGGTGGAAGTGTTCAGCGGCGACAGGAACAGGCCCATGGTCTGGCGCACGCCCATGGTCAGCGCGAAGGTGCCGGCCGCGGCCAGCAGCACCAGCCACAGCGCCGTGCGCCGCTTCGTCGTGTCATTCATCGAAGGCTCCTTCCGGCAGGTCGGCCAGCAGTTCCTGGCATTCGTCGAGCAGCGCGTGCAGGGCGACGACGCGCTGCACGCCCAGCCGCTGGTTGAGGGCTTCCTGGGCGACACGCCAGCGGCGCTGCGCCTCCACCCGTTTCTCGCGGCCGGCTTCCGTCGCCCGCACGTGCCGGCTGCGGGCGTCCGGTCCCGCCTCCTGCACCAGCAGGCCGGCGGCGATCAGCGGGCGCAGGTTGCGGGTGAGCGTGGAGGCGTCCACCTTCATCGCGCGCGCCAGGTCGACGGGACGCACCGGCCCGAGCTTCACCGCATACGACAGCAGCGAATACTGGGTGCCGCGCAGCCCGGTCTTGCCGACCTCGGCGTCGTAGAGCTGCGCCACCCGCCGCATCAACTGCCGCAGCTTGAGGTTGGTGCAGCCCTGCGGCTTGACAGCGGTGTCCATGGCGATTATTGTAGCTGCAACTGTTGCAGGTGCAACCTTTTTCGCGGAGGCGGGATGACGCAGGACAGGCTGGAAGAGTGGCTGGCGCAGGAGCGCGAGGTGGTGCAACGCGTCGAGGCCGGGGTGGGCTGCGGCGTGGCCCGTCCGGAGCAGGTGGCCGGCCGCAGCGGGCTGGACGTGATGCTCGCCATGCTGCGCGGCGAACTGCCCTACCCGCCCATCGCGCGCACGCTGGCCTTCCAGCTGATGGAGGTGGAAGCGGGCCGCGCGGTGTTCCAGGGCACGCCGGGACCCGATCACCTGAACCCGATGGGCACGGTGCACGGCGGCTGGTACGCCACGCTGCTCGATTCGGCGCTGGGCTGCGCCGTCCATACGATGATGCCGCCGGGCCGCGCCTACACCACCGCCGAACTCGGGGTGAACCTGGTCAGGGCGATCGGCCCCAAGGTGCGGCGCGTGCGCGCGGAAGGCAAGGTGCTGCATTGCGGCCGCCAGCTGGCCACCGCCGAGGCCCGGCTGGTCGGCCCGGACGGCACGCTGTACGCGCACGCCACCACCACCTGCCTGGTCTTCGAGATGAAGTGATCAGCGCTTGCGGCCCGGGCCGTCGAACGCGAAGGTGAAGATCAGGTCCAGGCCGGTGCGCTCGCCCGCTTCGGCGCGCAGCGTGACGCGCCGCGAGATGTCGTAGAAGATGAACAGCGTGCCCATGGCGCCGGACAGGCTGCGCTCG
Organism: Ramlibacter sp.; assembly: GCA_021323335.1. GTDB lineage: Bacteria > Pseudomonadota > Gammaproteobacteria > Burkholderiales > Burkholderiaceae_C > Ramlibacter. Next base: position 52,219 of record JAJTCN010000002.1, on the reverse strand, counting down.
TACGCGGCATAGAAGTTGTCGCCGAAGCGCTTGCCCAGCCGCACCAGCGTGCCGCTGGTGCTGTCCTGGGCGACGGTCAGGTCGTCCAGGCCCAGCTTCCCGATGAAGCCCGTGCCGGTCCCGGCCCGGCCCGCCAGCAGGGCCGTGGCGGCGCGCTGCAGCAGCGCCGTCTCGGCGCCGCCGCCGGTGGAGGACCGCCCGAGCACGATGTACGACAGCGTCTCCGCTTCCGACAGGCCCGCATCGGAATACAGCTCCACGTGCGGGAACTGCGCGCGGCCGGTCACCAGCACGCCGACCTTCTGCGTCATGTTCGGGCGGATGGCCAGGATGTCCAGCGCGGGATTGTCGGCGGGGCCGGTGAAGCGCAGTTCGCCGCGCTCGATCTTCATCCTCTGCCCGTACGCCTCGTAGGTGCCGCCCGCGGTGGCGATCAGCCCGGTGATCTGCGGCATGCCGCCGGAGACGCCCACCACCTGCACCTTGCCGGTCAGCCGCGTGTCGAGGCCGCGGCCGGAGACGCGAAAGTCGGGGCCGAGGTCGAAGCCCATGCGCAGCGTGACGGTGCCGCCACCCTGGCTGGCGGCCGGGCGCAGCTTGCGTTGCGCTTCGGTGGGCGCCACGCCCGGCGCGTTGCGCACCACCACGTCGTCGCCCAGGCGCGGCGGCGATTCGTCCGGCACCTGGATGCGCGCGCGGTCCACCTTCAGCTCGCCGGTGACGGTGGTGCCGCTGCGGTCCATGCGGGCGGCCACCGCCCCGGACACCGTGAGCTGCCGGTCGCTGCGGATGCTGGCCCGCAATTGCGACAGCTGGGCGTGCGCCTCGAACATCGGCCCCTGCGGCGTCAGGGTGCCCTCGCCATAAGCGACCAGCGTCCCGCCGGTGCCACCGGCGCCGCCATCCCCGCTGCCGTACAGCAGGAATTCCTGCACCAGCAGCTTGCGGCCCGCGAGCTGGGCGCGCAACCGGCCATTGCGCAGCTCGATGCCGTCCACCACCGAGCGCAGTGCCAGGTCGTCCGCCTTCACCGGCCCGGACAGCTCCGGCTGCGCGCGCGTGCCGGCCACGGTGATGTCCGCGTCGAGCGAGCCGCGCAGGCGCCAGCCCGGCGGCGCCAGCAGCGACCAGACGCCGATGCGGGGCAACTGCGCGCGCACCCGGCCGGCCAGGGGCGCCTGTTCCGGCCACTCCCAGCCGCCGCCGGGCGTGCGCACGAGCCGGGTGCGCACCTGGCCTTCGGCGCGGCCGGCGCGCTCGCTGTCCCACAGCAGGGCGAACACGAGCTGTTCGCCCTGCGTGCTCACCGTCACGCGCGCGTCGCGCACGCCGGCGGTCACGCGCGCCGCCGCGCCGTCGATGCTTTCGGCCAGCACGGTGACGTCGCCGCGCACGCGGGCGAGCGAAGCATCGATGCGCAGCGTGTCGCCCAGCTGCGCGTCCCATTGGGCGTCGAACACCATGTCGCCGGACAGCGCGGAACCGGCCAGCTGCGGGCCGCCCACCAGCTCCACCCAGGCCAGCGGCAGGCCGGCGAGCTTGCCGGACGTGGTGATGCGGCCCTGCTCGCGACGCACCGGCGCCCAGGTGAGGGTGGCCGTGGTGGCCGGCGTGCCGCTGCGCATGGCCGGCGCGCGCAAGGCCGCCTCGCCCGCCGACAGCTCGAAATTGCCGCCGGCGAACCGCCAGTCCACCGGACGCTGCAGCTGCACCTGCCAGGGACCCGGCGTGATCGACGGATCCTGCATCTGCACGGCCAGCGACGTGAACCGGCCGCGCCAGGCCGAGGGCGACAGCGTGCCGCCGACGCGGCCGGCCACGCTGAGATCGAGCTTGCGCTGGCCGCGTTCGGCCTGCCCCCGCAGCTCCAGCACCGCATCGCGCAGGCGGCCCTGCACCTGCAGCCGCGCCTCGCGCACCGACCAGGGCAGCGCGCGCGCGTCCTGGGCCGGAGCGAGCGCTTGCCAGGCGAGGTTGCGCAGCGTGGCACGCGCATCCACGGAAGGGTCCTGCCAGCCGCCCTGCCAGGCGAGCTGCGCCTGCGCCTGCCCGCGCAACGCGGTGTCCTTCAGCAGGGGACCGAGGCCCGGCCAGCGCGCCAGCCAGCGCTGCGCCAGCGCCAGGTCGGGCGCGGTGAGGTTGGCCGTGCCCTGGCCACGCGCCGGCGACACGCTGCCCTGCGCCTGCGCGTTCAGCCCCGGCGCGCGCAACTGCAGCTTGCCGCTGCCGGAACGCTGCGCGAGCTGCAGTTCCAGCTGTCCTTCCGCCACCGCGTCGCTGGTCCGCACGCGCAGTTGCGCCAGCGACAGCGTGTCACCCGACCACTTGCCGCGTGCCAGCGCATCGCGCAGTTCCAGCGCGCCGGCGGCCGCCGCCAGCGCATCGGGCCGGGCGGACTTGCGCAGCGCGCCCGCCTCCACGTTGACGTCGAACTCCACCTCGCGGCCTGCGCCGGCCAGCTTGACCGGCCCGCTCAACGGCAAGGGCGCCAGGCTGCGATGCACCTGCGCCGGATCGACACCGGCGATGCGGCCCTCGAATTGCCAGCCATCCCCTTCCCAGCGGCCACTGCCGCTGACCGTCCCCCCGCCGACCTGCGCCTGCAGGGACTTGACCAGCGCCGTGCCGTCGCGCCACTCGCCCTCGCCCCGCGCGGCCGTGACCGGCAGCCGCTGCGCATCCCAAGGGCCGGCGGCCGCATTGGCGACGTCGGCCTCGAGGCGCCACCTCTGCGCGCCGGCCGGGACGATCCGCGCGTTGCCCGACAACTGGGTGCGCGGAGCCTCGGGCCAGAACAGCGCCAGGTCCAGCCGGCGGAAGTCCGCCGCGGCTTCGGGCACCGGCATCTTGTCGAACGGCGTGATGCGGGCCGTCGCGGTGGCCTGGGGCAGCCCGCTGCCGCCCGCCTTCGCCACCTGCAACTGCGCCCGCGCGGCGATGGACCTCGCGGGGCCGCTGGCCTGCAGCTGGAAGTCCAGCGGCACCTTCGCATCGCTGCCCGGCACCGGCGCCTGGAAGCGGCCCGCCAGCTTCGCATCCAGCGTCAGCGGCGGCAACGCCAGCAGCGTGGCCTCGCCCCGGTAGTCGCCACCGGCGAACTGCAGCGTGCGCAGCGCCACCTGGTGGCGGCCGCCGTCGAAGCCGTACTGCGCCGACAGCCGGGTCGCGTCGACGTCGGTGCGGCCGCGGTATTCGATGCGCTCGACCTCCAGCGCATCGACGAACACGCGCCATGGCAGCGACAGGTTCGCGGGCGGCTGCAGCGGCTCGGGCGAAGCGGGGCGCGTGTCGGTCACCCGCACCAGCGCCAGTTGCACCCGCTCCAGCTGCAGCGTGCGATTGAGCAGCGCAAGCGGCTGCCAGTCCAGCCGGACGCCTTCGGCCTCCAGCAGCAGTCCGTCCTGCTCCCAGGCGATGCGCCGGACCTGCGAGCCGCCGCGCAGGGAACCGTTCACGCCTTCGATCTTCAGCGGCTGGTCGCGGGCGACGCGCTGCAGCACCCATTCCAGCGAGCCCTCCTGGCCGGCCCACCACCACACTGCGGCCGCGGCCAGCGCCAGCAGCAGGACGAAACCGACGAGGATACGGGCACCCCAGCGGGCGGCGCGAGCGGGCGAGAACATCAGAACACGAACCCGGCGGTGAAGTGCAGCCGGAACTCGCGCGGCTGCACGCCGTAGGCGATGGAAGCCTCCACCGGCCCCAGCGGGCTGCGCCAGCGCACGCCGGTGCCGACGCCGAACTTCGGGCGCAGGTCGCCGACCTTGTCCGCGACCGCACCGGAATCGATGAACACGACATGGTCGAACTGCGTAGGCTGGCCTCGCCGCACGATCGGCTTCTGCCATTCCACGCTGGCCACGCCGAGATAGCGGCCCGGACCCACCAGACCGTCGTCGAGCGGCACGCCGATGTCCAGGAACTTGTAGCCGCGCACCGTGGTGTCGCCGCCGGTGCGGAACAGCTGGGTGGCCGGTATCGGCGCGTTGGCCTTGGCGAACACAGCGCCGGCCTCCGCGCGCAACTTGAGCGTGCCGCTGCCCAGCGGCCGGTACACCAGGCCGCGCAGCACCGTGCGCTGGAACGGCTCGTTCACGCTGCCCAGGGTGACGCCGGCGCCGAACTCGAACCCCACGCCGTAGCCGCTGGTGGGCAACTGCAGGTTGTCGAAGTAGCGGCCGGTCCACACGTAGTTGACGCTGACGGCCGAGCCGTCCCCCGTTTCCTGCGGGGTCAACGCGACGTCGCGCGGGTTCTGCACGGAGGCGCGCTCGTACTGCACGTACACGTTGCGGTCGATCCGGTCCTCGTTCTGGAAGCGGCCGGCGCGCAGCCGCTGGCTGTGCGTGACGATGCGGTCGTCGTCCAGCCGCTCGCCGCGCGCCAGCACCGCCCAGCGCCAGCCGTCTTCCCCGGGGATGGCGATCCACTCCGTCTGCGCGAAGGGATTCTTCCGCTCGGCCTGCAGCTTGGTCACTGCCCGCCAGCCGATGCCGGGCAGCCGGTTGTGCGTGTGCTCCACCGACGCGCGCGGCCCGCCGTCGGTGGTGAAGCCCACCCCCAGCACCACTTTCTGCAGCGGCGCCTCGCGCACCGTCACCTGCACGTCGGCGTTGTCGGGGTCCGATTGCGGATCGACATAGATGAAGGCCGAGTCGAAGTAGCCGCTGCCCGCCAGCCGCAGCTGCGCCTGCACGATCTTCTCCTGGTCGTACACCATGCCGACCGGCAGCCGCGCCAGCCGCGGCACCAGCACGGGGTCGTAGCGCTCCATGCCGGTCACGCGCAGCGGGCCGAGGCGGAACAACGCGCCCGAGTCCAGCCGCAGCCCGAGCCGCGCGGTGCCGGTGGCGGCGTCGATGTCGGCCAGGCTGTAGCTGATGCGGCCGGCCGGATAGCGGCGCGCCAGCAGCTGCTTGGTGGCGTCCGACTTGGCGCGGTCCCAGCCGGCCTGCGTGAAGGCACGGCCTGCCGGAAGGTCCCAGCCCTCGCGGATGGCTTCGCGTTGCGCGACCGCTTCGGGCTCCGTGCTGCGCGCGATGTCGCCTTCGAAGTCGATGCGGAACTCGCCGACGGTGGTGCGCGGCCCCGGCTCGACGGTGATGACGAGGGTGGTGCGGGCCCCGGCCTCGCGGACGATGCGCACCTCGGGCTTGAAGTAGCCCTGCGTGGCGAGCAGCTCGCGCGCGTCCTTCTCGGCGACCACGACCAGGCGCGCGACCTCGGCATCGTCGAGGTCGCTCACCTCCCGGTAGCGCCGCAGTTCGAGGTTGCGTTCGAGGAGTTCGCGCAGGGGGTCGGGCGCGCGGACGACCAGGTCGAAGGCGGGGCCGTCCTGGGCGGCCGCCGGCGCCGCCAGCACGAGGCAGGACAGCGCCAGCCCCGCAGCGGCGTAGAGCTTGCGAATCATGGAGGGTGAACTATGGCCGAGCGGAGCGCCCCGCGCCGTAGGCCGAATCCGACGATTGCCCCGCATGGCAGAGCTGGCGCGGCCTCGCCATAATGCGGTCCATGCGAATCCTCCACACCATGCTGCGTGTCGGCGACCTGCAGCGCGCCGTCGATTTCTACACCAAGGTGCTCGGCATGAACCTGCTGCGCACCACCGAACGGCCGGAGCAGAAGTATTCGCTGGCCTTCGTCGGCTACGGCACCAACCCCGAGCATGCGGAGCTGGAGCTGACCTACAACCACGGAGTGGACAAGTACGAGCTGGGCACGGCCTTCGGCCACATGGCGATCGGCGTGCCGGATGTCTACGCCGCGTGCGACCGGATCCGCGCCGCCGGCGGCAACATCACCCGCGAGCCGGGCCCGGTGAAGGGCGGCAACACGGTGATCGCCTTCGTGACCGATCCCGACGGCTACAAGATCGAGCTGATCCAGCGGGATTCGGGCGCCTGAAGCCGGGATCGGACAGCCGGACGCAGAAGGCGCAGAAGTTACGCAAAAGTCGCAAAAGGACTCCCGGAATTCATTCTGGAAATTGCCCCCTGCCTCTTCTGCGTCTTCTGCGTAACTTTCGCGTCTTCTGCGTCCGGTTGTTTGGTTTCCAGTTGCGAGGCACGCCCGCGGCCCTCGCTTCTTGTTGATCCAGCGCAAACGCCGGCGGGCAGGCGCGCGCATCCTCGGCCGATGGCACGCCAGGACTGCCCGGTACCGCCCCGCCTTTCAGCGGGAAGACTTGCGGCGCGCCCGTGCCGCCGGCGCGCCGGCCGCGAAGGCCAGGCTGCCCCGTGCCGCCCTCTCCTGCTGGCGCCCGATGTTGCCGCACACCAGGTCGCACAGCGCGAACACCGAAGGGTCCGCGATGCGGTAGTACACCGCCGTCCCCCGGCTTTCCCGCTCCAGCAGGCCGCGCTGCATCAGGAACGAGAGGTGGCGAGAGATGTTGGCCGAGGTGAAGCCGGTCTGCTGCGCGATCTCGCCGACGTTGCGCTCGCCGGCGCGCAGCAGGTTGAGGATCTGCAGGCGCGTGGGTTCCGACAACGCCTGGAAGTAGGCGGCGACTTGCTCCAGCGCTTCGGGGGGAAGTCCTTCCATGGATGTACAGGGGTCCTCGCGTGGACCGGAATCATGCCTCATTGCCTGGGCCTCCATCGGGGCTGCGGAAAATAATTACTTGACTACTTGCTTTCTTAACTACTTAGCTAAATAATACCACCAACGGAACAGCTTCCAGGGGATCGAGATGAGAACCTTCCCGCGCCGCCCGCGCGTTGCCGCAGCAGCCCTGCTGCTCGCCGCGGCCGCCTGTGCCGCGGCAGGTGCGCCCGCCGCGCCCAATGGGGCGGCCGGGCGTCCGGCCCTGGCGACCGCCGTGGTGACGGCCGGCGGCGGGACGGAGCAGGCGGCCTACGACGGCGTCGTGGAGGCGGTGCGCCAGACGGTCATCGCCGCGCAGGTCCCCGGCGCCGTGGTTGCCCTGAACGCGAAGGCGGGCGATCGCGTGCAGGCGGGCCAGGTGCTGCTGCGGCTCGATGCGCGCGCGGCCGAACAGGCGGTCGCCGCGGGCGCCGCCCAGGTGCGCGCAGCGCGAGCCGGCCAGGAAGCCGCCACCCGCGAATACGAGCGGCAGAAGCAGCTGTTCGAGAAGAACTACATCAGCCGCGCCGCCCTGGACCGGGCGGAAGCCCAGTACAAGGCGACGCAGGCCGAATCGGCGGCCCAGGTGGCCGGCGCCGGCGCCGCGCGGACGCAGTCGGATTTCCACATCGTCCGGGCGCCCTATGCGGGCGTGGTGGCCGACGTTGCCGTCGTGCTCGGCGACATGGCCATGCCGGGCCGCGCCCTGCTCACCCTCTACGACCCGTCCACCCTGCGCGTCACCGCCTCGGTCCCGCAGACGGTCGTGGCGCGGCTCCCCAAGGACGCGCTGCCCGAGGTCGAAGTGCCGGGCGCGGCCGGGCGCATCCAACCCGTCAAGGTTCAGTTGCTGCCGACCGTGGACCCCGCGACGCACTCGCAGGAGCTGCGGCTCGAGCTGCCCGCCGGAGCTGCCGGCGTGACCCCGGGCATGTTCGCCCGCGCCTGGTTGCCGCTGGCCGGCGCCGCCCAGGGCCGCCTGTTCGTGCCGGCCGCCGCGGTGTTGCGGCGTGCCGAACTCACGGGCGTCTACGTGGTGGGCGCCGCCGGCCAGCCGCTGCTGCGCCAGGTCCGCCTGGGCCGCGCGGAGGGCGACCGGGTCGAAGTGCTCAGCGGCGTGAACGTCGGCGAGCGCATCGCGCTCGACCCGCAGGCCGCGGCCCGCATCCGGCAGGGAGCCGCGCAATGAACGAGCCGCGCTTCGGCATCTCCGGCCGCATCGCCGCCGCCTTCCAGTCGGCGCAGATCACCCCGTTGCTGGCGCTGGTCGCCGTCCTGCTGGGCCTGTTCGCGGTGCTGGTCACGCCGCGCGAGGAGGAGCCGCAGATCAACGTGACGATGGCCAACGTGCTGATCCCGTTTCCCGGCGCCGCCGTGCGCGACGTGGAGCAGATGGTGGCGGCGCCCGCCGAGCAGGTGCTGTCGCAGATCGCCGGCATCGAACACGTGATGTCGGTGTCCCGTCCCGGGCTGGCCGTGATCACGGTGCAGTTCCAGGTGGGCGTGCCGCGGACGGAGGCGCTGGTGCGGCTGTACGACACGGTCAATGCCAATGCCGACTGGCTGCCGCGCGGGCTGGGCGTCGGCGAGCCGCTGATCAAGCCGAAAGGCATCGACGACGTGCCGATCGTCAGCCTGACGCTGTTCGCGCGCGACGCCGCGCTGGGCGCCTTCGATCTCGAGCGCGTGGCGCACAGCCTGGAAGCCGACCTGAAGCGCGTTCCCGGAACGCGCGAAGTCGCGACCATCGGCGGCCCGGGCCGCGGCGTGGTGGTGGAGCTCGATCCCGCGCGCATGGCCGGCGCCGGCGTGACCGTGGCGGAACTGCGCCAGGCCTTGCAGTCCGCCAACCTCGGCGCCCCCGTGGGCGACCTGCTCGGCGGCAACCGGTCGGTGGCGCTGGAGGCGGGCCCGTTCCTGCGCGACGCGCGCGACGTCGGCGAGCTGGTGGTGGGCGTGCGCAACGCCCGCCCCGTCTTCCTGCAGGATGTCGCCAACGTGCGCGACGGCGCCCTGCCCGCGCTGCGCTACGTCTGGCACGGGGTGGCCGGCCAGGACGGCGGCGAATACCCCGCCGTGACCCTGACGATCACCAAGAAGCCCGGCGAGAACGCCATCGACGTGGCCGAGGCCGTCATGGGCCGGGTCGCCGACCTGCGCAACACCGTCATCCCGCACGGCGTGGAAGTGGCCGAAACCCGCAACTACGGCGCGAGCGCGAACGACAAGGCGCAGAAGCTGATCCAGAAGCTGCTGTTCGCCACGGCGTCGGTGGTCGCGCTGGTGTTCTTCGCGCTCGGGCGGCGCGAGGCCGCCATCGTGGGCAGCGCCGTGATCCTGACCCTCACCGCGACCCTGTTCGCCTCGTGGGCGTGGGGCTTCACGCTCAACCGGGTTTCGCTGTTCGCGCTGATCTTCTCCATCGGCATCCTGGTGGACGATGCCATCGTGGTGGTGGAGAACATCCACCGCCACCAGGCCCTGCATCCGGACAAGACCCTGGCGCAGCTGATCCCCGGCGCGGTGGACGAAGTCGGCGGCCCCACGATCCTGGCCACCTTCACCGTGATCGCGGCGCTGCTGCCGATGGCCTTCGTCAGCGGCCTGATGGGCCCGTACATGAGCCCGATCCCGATCAATGCCAGCATGGGCATGCTGCTGTCGCTGGCCATCGCCTTCGTCGTCACCCCGTGGCTGGCGCGCCTGTGGATGAAGCACGGTCCCCAGCATGCGCATGCAGGCCCCGGCCTCCTGAATCGCAAGCTCGACGCGCTCGCCGCGCGCGTCTTCGGGCCGCTGCTGGACGAGCGCTCCGGCGCGCGCAACCGCAAGCTGCTGGGTGCGGCCGTCGCCGTACTGATCGCCGTGTCGCTGGCGTTGCCGGCCCTGGGGCTGGTGGTGCTGAAGATGCTGCCCTTCGACAACAAGTCGGAGTTCCAGGTGATCGTCGACATGCCGGCCGGCACGCCGGTGGAACGGACGGCCGCCGTCCTGCGCGAGCTGGGCGCCTCCCTGGCCACGCAGCCGGAGGTCACCCACTACCAGGCCTACGCCGGCACCGCCGCGCCGATCAACTTCAACGGCCTGGTGCGGCAGTACTACCTGCGCGCCGGCGGCGAAGTGGGCGACCTGCAGGTCAACCTGGTCGACAAGCAGGCGCGCGACGAACAGAGCCACGCCATCGCCACCCGCCTGCGGCCCGGCCTGCAGGAGATCGGCAAGCGGCACGGCGCCAACGTGAAGGTGGTCGAGGTTCCGCCCGGCCCGCCGGTGCTGTCGCCGATCGTGGCCGAGGTCTACGGCCCCGACGCAGAGGGCCGCCGCCAGGTCGCCAAGGCCGTGCGCGCGGTGTTCGAGCGGACCCCGGGCGTGGTGGACGTGGACGACAGCAGCATCGCGGCGGCGCCGCGCAAGCTGCTGCTGGTGGACCGGCGCAAGGCCGCCCTGCTCGGCGTGCCGCAGCAGGCCATCGTGAGCACCCTGCGCGCCGGCCTGGCCGGGGAGTCCGCGGCCTACCTGCACGACGAGAGCAAGTATCCCGCGGCCACCATGCTGCAGCTGCCGGCGGACCGGCAGGGCGAGCTCGACACGCTGCTGCAACTGGCCGTGCGCGGCGCCGGCGGCCAGCTGGTTCCCATCCGCGAGCTGGTCACGGTCAGCGACACCTTGCGCGAGCAGCCCGTGTACCACAAGGACCTGCTGCCGGTGAACTTCGTGGTGGCCGACGCCGCCGGTGAAGTGGACAGCCCGCTGTACGCGGTGTTCGGCATGCGCGACGAGATCCGGGCGATCCGCCCGCCCAACGGCGGCGCGCTGGGCGAGTACTTCATCCGCCAGCCCGCCGACACCTATCGCGAGTACGCGCTCAAATGGGACGGCGAGTGGCAGGTGACCTACGAGACCTTCCGCGACATGGGCGCGGCCTATGCGGTCGGCCTGATCCTGATCTACCTGTTGGTGGTGGCGCAGTTCGGCTCCTACCTGGCGCCGCTGATCATCATGGCCCCCATTCCGCTGACGCTGGTCGGCGTGATGCCCGGCCACGCGCTGCTGGGCGCGCAGTTCACCGCGACCAGCATGATCGGGATGATCGCGCTGGCCGGGATCATCGTGCGCAACTCCATCCTGCTGGTGGACTTCATCCGCCTGCAGGTGGCCGAGGGCATGCCGCTCAAGGAGGCCGTGATCCGCTCCGCCGCGACGCGGGCCCAGCCGATCCTGCTGACCGGGCTGGCGGCGATGCTCGGCGCCTTCTTCATCCTGGACGACCCGATCTTCAACGGGCTGGCCATCTCGCTGATCTTCGGCATCTTCGTGAGCACGATGCTCACGCTGGTCGTGATCCCGCTGCTGTACTTCATTGCCGCCCGCGGCAAGGCAGCCCCCGTCCCTTCCCTTTCAACAACCCAAGGAGCCCCCGCATGACCGCCAACCAGATCGTCCGCCTTTTCGCAGGCACCTTCATCCTCGTTTCGCTCGCCCTCGGCGTGCCCGGCAGCCCGGCGTTCGTCAGCCAGTGGTTCCTGGCCGTGACCGCGTTCGTCGGCTTCAACCTGTTCCAGAGTTCGCTCACCGGCTTCTGCCCGCTCGACAGCGTGCTGAAGAAGCTCGGCGTGCGCGAGGACTGCCAGAGCTGCTGATGAAGCGGGCGCGCGCACTCTCCATCGCGCTGCTGGCCGCCGCGACGGCGCCGGCGTGGTCCCTCGACCTGGTGGAGGCCTGGCGCGCCGCCGCCGCGCACGACCCGGAATTCGCCGCGGCGCGCGCGGCCCGCGAGGCCGGCGACACGCGGCGTGCCGAAGCGCGGGCCCTGTGGCGGCCCACGGTGAACCTGGAAGCCGGCGCCGGGATCGCGACGCAGGAGAGCGCCACGCGCGGCGCGAGCTTTTCGGCCCCCGGCTTCGGCTCGTCCACCGGCGTGAACTTCGACACCTCGGTCACCCGGGGAACCAGCCTGCGCTACGGCGTGGTCCTGCGCCAGCCTCTCTACAACCGCGGGCGGCTCGCGGAGGGCCGGCAGCTCGAACTGGCGGGAGACGCCGGCGACGCCGCGTTCAGCGCGGCGGAGCAGGAGCTGATGCTGCGCAGCACGCAGCGCTACTTCGAAGCCGCCGTCGCGAAGGAGCAGCTGCGCCTGCTCGAGCGGCAGGAAACGGCGGTCGAGCGCGCGCGCATCGAGGCGCAGGACCGCTTCCGCATCGGCGACCGGCCGGTCACCGACGTGCACGAGGCCACCGCCCGGGCGGCTGCGCTCCGCGCCCAGCGCCTCGCGGCCGCCAGCGAGCACGAGATCCGGCAGGCCCAGCTGGCCGACCTCACGGGCCTGCCGCCGGGTTCCGTCCTGGCGACGCCGCGGTCCGGGCTCGCCGGCGCGCCGCTGGCGCCCATGGACGACTGGCTGCAGCGCGCCGCGCGGGACAATCCGCAAGTGCGCCTGGCCGAGCTCGAGGTGCGCAAGGCGGAGCAGGAAGCGGCCAAGACCGCATCGGCGGTTTCGCCGTCGGTGGACCTCGTCGCCCAGCTGGGCCGCGACCGCCTCTCCGGCAGCGGCGACTTCGGCCAGGCCAGCAATACGTCCACGCAGCGCGCCGTCGGCGTGCAGCTGACGGTGCCGCTCTATACCGGCGGCTGGCGCACGGCCCGCCAGGCCGGCAGCGCCGCCCTGCTGCGCAAGGCGCAGGCGGAGCTCGACCGGGCGCGGCAGCAGGCCATGCAGCAGGCCCGCGCCGCCTGGCTGGATATTTCCGTCGGCCAGGACCGGACCGCCGCGCTCGAAGCGGGGCTGCTGGCCAGCCGGGCCCGGCTCGACGCGACCGAGGTGGGCTTGCAGGCCGGCGACCGCACGACGCTGGACCTGCTGAACGCGCAGAACGACGCCGCCGCCATCGAACTCGCGCTGCTGCAGTCGCGCGTCACGCTGCTCACGCAGCGGCTTCGCCTCGCCGCGCTGGCCGGCGCGCTGGACGAAGCCGCGCTGGAGGGCGCCAACCGGGAGCTCGCCGCCAGCGCGGCCGGCCCCTCCCCTCGCTGATTCCACCCCCTGAAGGAGACTTCCATGGCCCACATCGTTGTCCTCGGCGCCGGCGTCGGCGGCATGCCCGCCGCCTACGAGTTGCGCGCCACCCTCGCCAAGGAGCACCGCATCACCGTCGTGAACGCGGTGGACTACTTCCAGTTCGTCCCTTCCAACCCCTGGCTGGCGGTGGGCTGGCGGCAGCGCGAGCAGATCACCTTCCCCATCCGCCCGGCCCTGGAACGCAAGGGCATCGGCTTCATCGCCCAGCCGGTCAAGCGCATCGATGCCGAGGGCAACGCGCTGGAGCTGATGGATGGCGAACGGGTGGCCTACGACTACCTCGTCATCACCACCGGCCCGCGCCTCGCCTTCGAGGAGGTGCCGGGCTCGGGGCCGAACGGGGGCCACACCCAGTCCATCTGCACCGTCGACCACGCGGAGCATGCCTGGAGCGACTACCAGCGCTTCATCGAGAACCCGGGTCCCGCTGTCATCGGCGCCATGCCCGGCGCCTCCTGCTTCGGGCCGGCCTACGAGTTCGCCCTCATCTTCAGCCGGGACCTGCAGAAGCGCCAGATTCGCCACAAGGTGCCGATCACCTTCGTCACGCCCGAGCCCTACATCGGGCACCTCGGCCTGGGCGGCGTCGGCGACTCCAAGGGCATGATGGAGAGCGAACTGCGCAACCACGACGTCAAGTGGATCACCAACGCCCGGGTGACGCGCGTGGAGGCCGGCAAGATGTTCGTCACCGAGATGGACGAGGCCGGACAGCCGAAGAAGGAGCACGAACTGCCCTTCAGCTACAGCATGATGCTGCCCGCCTTCAAGGGCGTCGAGCCGGTGGCGCAGGTGGAGGGGCTGTGCAATCCCCGCGGGTTCGTCCTCGTCGACGAGCACCAGCGCAGCAAGAAGTACCGCAACATCTTCTCGGCCGGCGTCTGCATCGCGATTCCCCCGGTGGAAGTCACGCCGGTGGCCACCGGGGCGCCCAAGACCGGCTACATGATCGAAACCATGGTCACCGCCATCGTCCACAACATCGCCGCCGACCTGCGCGGCGAAACGGCCACCGCGAAGGGCAGCTGGAGCGCGATCTGCCTGGCCGACCTGGGCGACACCGGCATCGCGTTCGTGGCCGTGCCGCAGATGGCGCCGCGCAACGTGAACTGGTTCAGCAAGGGCAAGTGGGTGCACCTGGCGAAGGTCGCCTTCGAGAAGTACTTCATGCACAAGATGAAGGCCGGCTCGTCCGAGCCGATCTACGAGAAGTACGTTCTCAAGGCGCTGGGGATCACGCGCCTGAAGTCCGGCAAGCACGACCGATGAGGATGCCACCCGCCGTCACGACCGACGCGGAGCGCCTGCGCAGCCAGGCGGACCGGATCGCGTGCGCGCTGAAGATGCTCGCCAATCCGGACCGCATGCTGCTGCTGTGGAAGCTCTCGCAAGGCGAGCGGTGCGTCGGCGAACTGGAGGCCGAGCTCGACATCCACCAGCCCACGCTGTCGCAGCAGCTCGGCGTTCTGCGCAGCGAGGGCGCGGTCACCACGCGCAGGGTGGGCAAGCACATCTACTACAGCGCGCCGGACCCGGAACTGCGGCAACTCGTCGCGTTCCTCTACCACGCCTATCCGCAGGACGCGGGCAGGATCATCAGCAAGCAGAAACGCGGCGCCCGCCGCGCGGGAGAATGACATGTACGGACATCACGTGGAAATCGCCGGCCCCTTCAACGAGGCGGTGGACAAGGTGCTCGCCGCCCTGAAGGTGGAGGGCTTCGGCGTCCTGAGCGACATCGACATCCAGAAGGCCATGAAGGAGAAGCTGGGCGTGGACATGCCTGCCTACCGCATCCTCGGGGCCTGCAACCCGCCGCTGGCGCACAAGGCGCTGCAGGCGGACCCGCAGATCGGCCTGCTGCTGCCCTGCAACGTCACCGTGCAGGAGACGGCGGGCGGCATCAGCGTCGGCTTCCTCGATCCTCAGGTCATGGTGCAGCTGACCGGGGACCCGCAAGTCAAGCAAGTGGCGGACGACGCCGCCGCGCGGCTCGATCGCGTGCGGCAGGCGCTGTCCACGCCCCTGCTGGCCGGCCGCTAGCGCTAGCGGTAGCGCGCGACCATCCGCTCGAGCGCCACCGGCCGGATGCGGGACGCCTGGCCGGCGCAGCCGAAGGCCTCGAAGCGTTCCTTGCAGATGCCTCGCGCCGCCGTGCGGGCCGCGGCCAGCGCCTTGCGCGGGTCGAACTCGCCGGGCTGGGTGGCGAAGACCTGCCGCATGGCGCCCGTCATCGCCAGCCGGATGTCGGTGTCGATGTTCACCTTGCGCACGCCGTGGGCGATGCCGCGCCGGATTTCCTCCACCGGCACGCCGTAGGTCTCCCTGATCTCGCCGCCGTGCGCGCGGATGATCTCCAGCCATTCCTGCGGCACGCTGGAGCTGCCGTGCATCACCAGGTGCGTGTCGGGAACCTGCGCGTGGATCTGCGCGATGCGGTCGATGGCGAGGATGTCGCCGGTGGGCTTGCGGGTGAACTTGTAGGCGCCGTGGCTGGTGCCGATCGCGATGGCCAGCGCATCGACGCCGGTGCGGGCGACGAAGTCCTTCGCCTGCACCGGGTCGGTCAGCAGCAGGTCGTGCGACAGCTTGCCGGCCGCGCCAATGCCGTCCTCCTCGCCGGCCTCCCCGGTTTCCAGCGAGCCCAGGCAACCCAGTTCGCCCTCGACGGAAACACCCACCATATGGGCCATCTCGCAGACGCGGCGCGTGACCTCCACGTTGTAGTCGTAGCCGGCGGGCGTCTTGCCGTCCTCGCGCAGCGAGCCGTCCATCATCACGCTGGAGAACCCCGAACGGATCGACTGCTGGCACACCGCCGGGCCGGTGCCGTGGTCCTGGTGCAGCACGACCGGCAGGTCGGGATGCGACTCGATCGCGGCCAGCACCATGTGCCGCAGGTAGGGCTCGCCCGCGTACTTGCGTGCGCCGGCGGAGGCCTGCAGGATGACCGGGCTGTCGGTCTCCTGCGCCGCCTCCATGATGGCCTGGATCTGCTCCAGGTTGTTGACGTTGAAGGCCGGCACGCCATAGCCGTGGTCGGCCGCGTGGTCCAGCATCTGCCGCAGGGAGATCAATGCCATGGGGAAGCTCCTGGTGGGATCAATGGGCAGCGCGCTCGCGCAGCACCGCGAAGGCCGGCAGGGTCCTGCCCTCGAGCACCTCGAGGAAGGCGCCGCCACCGGTCGAGATGTAGTCCATGCCCTGCTCCACGCCGTACTTCGCGATGGCGGCCAGGGTGTCGCCGCCGCCGGCGACGCTGAAGGCAGGGGAACGGGCGATGGCTTCGGCGATGGCCCGCGTGCCGGCCGCGAAGGCGTCGTGCTCGAACACGCCGACCGGTCCGTTCCAGACGATCGTGCCGGCCCGCTGCAGTTCGTCGGCAAGGTAGCGCGCCGTTTCCGGCCCGATGTCGAGGATGAGGTCGTCCGGCGCGATGTCGGCGACGCGCTTGACCACGCCGATCCCGCCCGGCACCAGTGCCTTGGCCGTCACCACGTCGGTCGGCAAGGGCACCTCGGCGCCGCGCTCGCGCATGGCGCGCATCACGGCCAGCGCTTCGGGCACCAGCGAGGGCTCGGCCAGGCTCCGGCCGATCGGCAGGCCCGCGGCCAGCATGAAGGTGTTGGCGATGCCGCCGCCCACGACCAGGCGGTCCACCTTGCCCGCCAGCGAGCGCAGGATGGCCAGCTTGGAGGAAACCTTCGAGCCGCCGACCACGGCCGCCAGCGGCCGTTGCGGCGCGGCCAGCGCCCGTCCCAGCGCCTCCATCTCGGCGGCCAGCAGCGGGCCGGCGCAGGCGATCGGGGCGTGGCGCGCGATGCCGTGGGTGCTGGCCTCGGCGCGGTGGGCCGTGCCGAATGCATCGTGCACGTACACGTCGCACAGCGCCGCCATGCGGCGCGCCAGCTGATCGTCGTTCGCCGTCTCGCCGGCATTGCCCCGGCAGTTCTCGAGCAGGACGAGTTCGCCCGGCGCCACGCGGACCCCCCGCGTCCAGTCGCGCGCCAGCGGCACCTCGCGACCCAGCAGCTCGCCCAGGCGCGCGGCCACCGGCGCCAGCGAATCCCGCGGCCGCAGGGCGCCCTCGGCGGGCCGCCCCAGGTGGCTCGTCACCAGCACGGCGGCGCCGGCGTCCAGCGCCAGGCGGATGCCGCCGAGGCTGGCGCGGATGCGCGTGTCGTCGGCGATGCTGCCGTCCTCCGCCAGCGGGACGTTCAGGTCCGCGCGGATGAAGACCCGCTTGCCCAGCGGAAAGCCGGTCGCGGCGACGTCGGTGAAGCGCAGCACGTTCATGTCCCCCTCCGGATGGCCAGGATCGCATCGAGGCCGTCGATGACGCGGTCGGGGCGGGCGGCAGAGATCGGCTGGCCCATGTTGTAGCCGTGGGTCAGGGCCCAGGACCGCACGCCGGCCAGGCGCGCCGTCGCCACGTCGATCGACGAATCGCCCACGAAGATGGCCCGGTCCGCGCCCACGCCGAAGCGGTGCAGGCAGTCCAGCACCCCGGCGGGATCGGGCTTCTTCGTCGGCAGGGTGTCGCCGCAGACCACGTGCTCGAACGATGCCCGCAGCCCGTGGCGACGCAGCACCGGCAGGGTGAAGCGCTGCTCCTTGTTGGTGACCAGCGCCCGGCGCACGCCGCGCTCGCCCAGCGCGTCCAAGGCCTCGCGGGCGCGCGGATAGAGGCGGCTGGTGGTGCCGCAGCGCCGCTCGTAGTCCCAGGCGAAGCGCGGGCGGGCGGCCCGCCACAGGCTGCTGCCGGGGATGGAGGCGGCATCGCGGCCGCATGCGTGCGCCAGGGCCTGCTGCAGCAGGCGCTCCGTGCCGTGCCCGATCCAGGCCTCCACCTGTTCCAGCCGCGCGGCGGCCAGGCCGAGCGACTGCAGGGTGTCGTTCACCGCGTCGCAGATCTCCGGCGCCGTCTCCACCAGGGTGCCGTCGAGGTCGAACAGGACCAGGTCGATGCCGCCGCTCACGGGGTCAACGCCGCCTCGGCGGTCCTCACGAGGCGGCCCTGGGCCGCACGCACCAGCCGCCGGACTTCGCCGGCGATGCGTTCCGGCGTCAGGCCGAAGTGCGCGTAGAGATCCTTCGCGGGCGCGGATTCGCCGAAGCCGGCGATGCCGACCACCGCGCCGCCGCGACCCACGTACTTGCGCCAGAAGTCGGGGTGCGCGGCCTCCACCGCCACCGCCGGCAGGTCCGGCGGCAGCACCGCGTCCTGCCAGGCCTGCGGCTCGCGGTCGAAGCGGTTGGTGCAGGGCATGGAGACGACCCGGGCGGCGATGCCCTCGAGCGCCAGCTCCGCCTGCGCCGCCATGGCCAGCGAGACTTCCGAGCCGGTGGCGACGATCACCGCCTGCGCGTCCTCGATGTCGGACAGCACGTAGCCGCCGCGGCGGATGGCGTCGGCGCGGGCGGCGCCGCCTGCCAGGCGCGGCAGGTTCTGCCGCGACAGGCACAGGGCCGAGGGGCCGTCCCGCCGCTCCACCGCGCAGTTCCAGGCCACGGCCGTTTCCAGGGAGTCGCACGGCCGCCAGGTGTCCAGCTGCGGGATGATGCGCAGCGACGGAACGTGCTCGATGCTCTGGTGCGTGGGGCCGTCCTCGCCGAGGCCGATCGAGTCGTGCGTGAACACGTGCACCACGCGCAGCTTCATCAGCGCCGCCATGCGGATCGCGTTGCGGCTGTAGTCGCTGAAGGTGAGGAAGGTGCCGCCATAGGGCAGCAGGCCGCCATGCAGCGCGATGCCGTTCATGATCGCCGCCATCCCGAACTCGCGCACGCCATAGGACAGGTGGTTGCCCCAGGTGTCGCGGCGGGCCCGCACGCAGCCCTTGAAGTTGGTCAGGTTGGAGGCCGTCAGGTCGGCGGAGCCGCCGAACAGCTCCGGCAGCAGCGGCGCCAGGCCGTCCAGCGCCTGCTGGCTGGCCTTGCGCGTGGCCACGGCGTCCAGCCGCGCGGCGGCCTGCTCCAGCAGGTCTTCGCTGCACGAGGCATAGGGGCGCGGCAGCTCACCCGCGATGCGGCGCTCGAACTCCGCGGCTTCCGCCGGGTACGCCGTGCGGTAGGCCTCGAAGCGCGCGCGCCAGCGCCGCTCCGCCTCGGCCCCGCGCGCGCGCGCATTCCAGGCTTCGACGACGTCGCCGGGCAGGTCGAAGGGCGCATGGCGCCAGCCGAGCGCGTCGCGGGTGGCCTGGTTCTCCTGCGCGCCGAGCGGCGAACCGTGCACGTCGTGCGTGCCGGCCTTCTGCGGCGAGCCCTGCCCGATCACCGTGCGGCAGCAGACCAGGGTGGGCTTGCCGTCCGGCCGCGCCGCCTGGCTGCGCGCCAGGCGCAGCGCGGCGTCGACCTGCGCCGCATCGTGTCCGTCCACGTCCGCAATGACGTGCCAGCCGTAGGCCTCGAAGCGCTTCGGCGTGTCGTCGCCGAACCAGTCCTCGACGTGGCCGTCGATCGAGATGCCGTTGTCGTCGTACAGCGCCACCAGCTTCGACAGGCGCAGCGTGCCGGCCAGCGAACAGGCCTCATGGCTGATGCCTTCCATCAGGCAGCCGTCGCCGAGGAACACGTAGGTGAAGTGGTCGACGACGGGAAAGCCTTCGCGGTTGAACTCCGCGGCCAGCTGCTTTTCCGCCAGCGCCATGCCGACGGCATTGGCCAGCCCCTGCCCCAGCGGGCCGGTGGTGGTCTCGACGCCCGGCGTGAGGCCGACTTCCGGATGCCCCGGGGTCATGCTGTGCAACTGCCGGAACTTCTTCAGCTCGTCCAGCGGCAAGTCGTAGCCGGTGAGGTGCAGCAGTGCATAGAGCAGCATCGACGCGTGCCCGTTGGACAGCACGAAGCGGTCGCGGTCGGGCCAGCGCGGGTTGGCGGGGTTGTGCGACAGGTGCTCGTCCCACAGCACCTGCGCCATGTCGGCCATGCCCATCGGCGCGCCTGGGTGGCCGGAGTTGGCGCGGTCGACCGCGTCGATGGCGAGGATGCGCACGGCGTCGGCCATGCGCTTGCGCATTTCGGGGGGACGGTGCGTCACGCTGCGCTCCTTCACACGGTTCCGAGCGCACGCTTGCGGCGCTCCATCATCCGCCACACGAAGGGCGTGAAGATCAGCTGCATCGCCAGCTCCATCTTGCCGCCCGGGACCACGACGGTGTTGGCCCGCGACATGAAGGAGCCGTTGATCATGTTGAGCAGGTAGGGGAAGTCGATGCCCTTGGGCTGGGCGAAGCGGATCACCACCATGCTCTCGTCGGGCGCCGGGATCTCGCGCGCGATGAAGGGGTTGGAGGTGTCCACGCAGGGCACCCGCTGGAAGTTGACGTGGGTGTGCGTGAACTGCGGGCAGATGTAGTTCACGTAGTCGGGCATGCGCCGCAGGATCGTGTCCGTCACCGCCTCGGTGGAGTAGCCGCGCTTGGACTTGTCGCGCCACAGCTTCTGGATCCACTCGAGGTTGATCACCGGCACCACGCCGATCAGCAGGTCGGGATACTTGGCGACGTTCGCCTCCGGCGTCACCACCGCGCCGTGCAGGCCTTCGTAGAACAGCAGGTCGGTTTGCTCGGCCAGCGGCTCCCACGGCGTGAACGTGCCCGGCTGCTGCTTGTAGGGCGCCGCCTCTTCGGCGTCGTGCAGGTACTTGCGGCGCATGCCCTGGCCGGTCTCGCCGTAGCTGCGGAACAGCTGCGCCAGCTCGCCGAACAGGTTGTTCTCGGGGCCGAAGTGGCTGAAGTTGCGGTTGCCGTCCTTCTCGGCCTGGGCCTGCCGCTGCTTCATCTCCTGGCGGTCGTAGCGGTGGAAGCTGTCGCCCTCGATGATGGCGGCGTTGACGCCCTCGCGCCGGAAGATGTTCTCGAAGGTGCGCGTCACCGAGGTGGTGCCGGCGCCGGACGAGCCGGTGATGGCGATGATGGGATGTCGCTCGGACATGGTGGCTCCGGATGCTGGTGGAAATGGGGCGGCTCAGGCGGCGCGGAACAGCGTGCGCTCGTGGAACAGCGGCGTGACGATGTCGAGCTCGCCCGGCTCGGCGTGGTAGCGCTCGATGCGCTCCACCTCGTTGCGCGAGCCGAACACCAGGCCGACCCGCTGGTGCAGCGCCTCGGGCTGCACGTCCAGCACGTTGCGGCGGCCGGTGCTGGCGCGGCCCCCGGCCTGTTCCATGACGAAGCCGATCGGGTTGGCCTCGTACATCAGGCGCAGGCGGCCGGCACGCTTCGGCTCCTTGTTGTCGCGCGGGTAGAGGAAGACGCCGCCGCGCATCAGGATGCGGTGCGCCTCGGCCACCATCGAGGCGATCCAGCGCATGTTGAAGTCCTTGCCGCGCGGGCCTTCGCGGCCGGCCTGGCACTCGTGCACGTAGCGCTGCACCGGCGGCTCCCAGAAGCGCTGGTTGGAGGTGTTGATGGCGAACTCGTGGGCGTCTTCCGGCACGCGCAGGTCGGGATGCGTCAGCATGAACTCGCCGAGCACCGGGTCGAGCGTGAAGCCGGCGACGCCGTTGCCGACCGTGAGGATCAGCATGGTGCTGGGCCCGTACAGGGCGTAGCCGGCCGCCAGCTGCTCGCGGCCGGGCTGCAGGAAATGCGCTTCGCGCAGGTCGCCGGCGACGGCCTCCTCGGGCGCACGCAGCACCGAGAAGATGCTGCCCACCGAGACGTTGACGTCGATGTTGCTGGAGCCGTCGAGCGGGTCGAACAGCAGCAGGTACTTGCCGCGCGGGTACTGGCCGGGAATGGGATAGGGCCGCTCCATCTCCTCCGACGCCATGCCGGCGAGATGCCCGCCCCACTCGTTCATGCGCAGGAAGACCTCGTTGCTCAGCACGTCCAGGTTCATCTGGCGCTCGCCCTGCACGTTGACGGCGCCGCCCTGCTCCCCCGCATGGCTGCCCAGCGCGCCGCCGAGCGCGCCCGCCGCCACCGCCTTGGCGATCGCCTTGCAGGCGAGCGCCACGTCGAGGACCAGCGCGTTGAAGTCGCCGGTGGCCTGCGGGAAGCGGCGGCGCTGGTCGATCAGGTACTGCGTCAGCGTCGGGCGGTTGGACAGCGGCATGGGGGCTCCCGGTGGATGGATACGGTTCAGGCCGCGCGCTGCAGGCGCTCGTCGTGCCAGGCCAGGACGTCGTCGAGGCGCACGCCCGACAGGTCGTACAGCACGCGCAGCGCGCCGCTGAAGTCCTGGTGCGCGGTGAAGCGGGTCGGCGTGATCACCACGCCGAGGCCGGCGGCCAGCGCCGAGCGCAGCCCGTTGGCCGAATCCTCGAAGGCGATGCACGCTTCCGCCGGCAGCTTCAGGCTCTGCAGCGCCTGCAGGTACACCTGCGGATGCGGCTTCTTGCGCGGCGCCGTGGAGGCGTCGCACACCACCGGGAAGTGCAGCCGCCAGTGCGGACCGAAGGCCCGCCGCAGCAGGGCGGCCACGTTCACGGGCGACGTGGTGGTGGCGATCGCCAACGCCAGGCCGCCGCGCTCCGCTTCCTGCAGCAACTGCAGCACACCCGGGCGCAGCTGCACCAGGCCGTCGTTGACCATGGCTTCGTAGATGGCGGTCTTGGCGCGATGCACGCGGTCCAGCAGGTCGCGCATGGCGTTGCCCTCGATGTCGACGGTTGCGCCGCGCACCTCCTGCCAGTACGCCAGCATGCGCTCCTTGCCGCCGGAGATTTCCAGCAGCCGGGTGTAGGTGGCCGGGTCCCAGCGCCAGTCCAGGCCCTCGCTGGCGAAGGCCTCGTTGAAGGCCTGCAGGTGGAAGCGCTCGGTGTCGGCGAGCGTGCCGTCGACGTCGAACACCAGGGCGCGAAGTGCTTGTTTCATGCGGGGTCTCATGCGGTGGCGAACAGCCGGCTGGCAAGGATGTCGCCGGCGTCCAGGGTGGTCAGGTCGGCGGCCGTCAGCACGCGCTCGCGGTCGGCGAACAGGCGGCTGGCCTGGCGCAGGCGCGCGCGGTCCAGTGCATTGCGCACGCTGCGCGCGTTGGCGAAGTGCGGCTGGCGGATGCGCAGCGCGATGTAGCGCTCCAGCGCCTCGCCGGCGCCCTCGCCCAGCCGGTAGTTCTGCGCCCGCAGCATCTTGTCCGCGATCGCCATCAGTTCGGCGGGCTGGTAGTCCGGGAAGTCCAGGTGGTGCGCGATGCGCGAGCTCAGGCCGGGGTTGCTGCGGAAGAAGGTCTCCATGCGGTCGGCGTAGCCGGCCAGGATCACCACCAGGTCGTCGCGCTGGTTCTCCATCACCTGCAGCAGGATCTCGATGGCTTCCTGGCCGTAGTCGCGCTCGTTCTCCGGCCGGTACAGGTAGTACGCCTCGTCGATGAAGAGCACGCCGCCCATGGCCTTCTTCAGCACTTCCTTGGTCTTGGGCGCCGTGTGGCCGATGTACTGGCCCACCAGGTCGTCGCGCGTCACCGCCACCAGGTGGCCTTTGCGCACGTAGCCCAGGCGGTGCAGGATCTGCGCCATGCGCATCGCCACCGTGGTCTTGCCGGTGCCGGGATTGCCGGTGAAGGACATGTGCAGGCTCGGCGCCTGCGCCGTGAGCCCCAGGTTGGCGCGCAGCTTGTCGACCACCAGCAGCGCTGCGATGTCGCGGATGCGGGCCTTCACCGGTGCGAGGCCGACCAGGTCGGTGTCGAGTTCGCGCAGCACTTCCTCCACCTGCGAGTCGGCCAGGACTTCGGCGACGGAGCGCGCGGGCGGCTTCGCCGGCGCCTCCTCGGCCACGGCCGTCGGTGCGGCGCCCGCGAACAGGTGGAGGGGATGGTTCATGCCGGCCTTCAGTAGCGTTCCATCTCGGGCTGGCCCGCCGCATAGCCGCGCGTGGTGTAGCGCATCGTGCGGCCGTTGCCCTCCTGCCGCTCCAGCGCGAAGCCGGGCTCCAGCTTCGGCCGGTTGACGATGAAGCTCATGACGATCGACTCGATCCCGCGGGTGGAATCGAAGGCCATCAGGCGGATGTACTGGCTGGGGAAGGCCTTGCGGCAGTCCTTCACCTCGGCCAGCACGCCCGCCGCATCGCGCAGGTCGAACATCGGCATGCCGAACATCTCCCAGTAGGTGTTGCGCGGGTGCGGGTCGTCGGTGTACTCGACGCTCCAGGCGTAGCCCTTGTCGAGGCCGTACTGGATCTGCAGCGTGATCTCCTCGTCCGTGAGTTCGGGGAGGAAGCTGAACTGGCCCTGGGTGATGCGGCCGGTGGGGTTGGTCATCATGGCGGTCTTCTCCTGTCAGGCCATCGCCGGCGTCGGCACGTAGTCGCTGCTGTCGGTCGACTGGTAGTTGAAGGTGATGTCGCCCCAGGTGTCGAGGGCGGCCCGCAGCGGCCCGCACCACTGGGCGGCGCGCTTCAGGATGTCGGGCCCTTCCTGCAGGATGTCCCTGCCCTCGTTGCGGGCCTTGACCATGCACTCCAGCGCGACCCGGTTCGCCACCGCGCCGGCCTGGATGCCCTGCGGATGGCCGATGGTGCCGCCGCCGAACTGCAGGATGACGTCGTCGCCGAACAGGTCGATCAGCTGGTGCATCTGGCCGGCGTGGATGCCGCCGGAGGCCACCGGCATCACCTTCTTGGTGTCGGCCCAGTCCATGTCGAAGTACAGCCCGCGCGGCAGGTCCGTCTTCGTGAAGCTGTCGCGGCAGACGTTGTAGTAGCCCTGCACGGTGAGCGGGTCGCCTTCCAGCTTGCCCACCGCGGTGCCGGTGTGCAGGTGGTCGCAGCCGGCCAGGCGCAGCCACTTGGCGATCACGCGGAAGCTCACGCCGTGGTTCTTCTGCCGGGTGTAGGTGCCGTGGCCGGCGCGGTGCATGTGCATCACCATGTCGTTCCGGCGGCACCACTCGGCCATCGACTGGATCGCCGTCCAGCCGATCACCAGGTCGACCATCACCACGATGGAGCCGAGTTCCTTGGCGAACTCGGCGCGCTCGTACATCGCCTCCATGGTGCCGGCGGTGACGTTGAGGTAGGAGCCCTTCACCTCTCCGGTGACGGCCTGCGCCTTGTTCACCGCATCCATCACGTACAGGAAGCGGTCGCGCCAGTGCATGAAGGGCTGCGAGTTGATGTTCTCGTCGTCCTTCATGAAGTCCAGGCCGCCCTTGAGGCCTTCGTAGATCACGCGGCCGTAGTTGCGCGCGGACAGCCCCAGCTTCGGCTTGGTGGTAGCGCCCAGCAAGGGGCGGCCGAACTTGTCGAGGCGCTCGCGTTCCACCACCAGGCCGGTCGGCGGGCCCTTGAATGTCTTGACGTAGGCGACCGGGATGCGGATGTCCTCAAGCCGCGCCGCCTTCAGGGGCTTGAACGAGAACACGTTGCCGATCAGGCTGGCCGTCATGTTGGCGATGGAGCCTTCCTCGAACAGGATCAGGTCGTACGCCACCCAGGCGAAGTACTGGCCCGGGGTGTTGGGCACCGGCTCGACCTTGTAGGCCTTGGCGCGGTAGCTGTCGCAGGCGGTGAGCCGGTCGGTCCACACCACCGTCCAGGTGGCGGTGGAGGATTCGCCGGCCACGGCGGCGGCGGCCTCCTCGGGATCCACGCCCTCCTGCGGGGTGATCCGGAACAGGCAGAGCGTGTCCGTGTCCTTGGGCACGTAGTCGGGCATCCAGTACCCCATCTGCCGGTACTTCAACACTCCTGCGGAGTAGCGCTTCTTCGCGTCGGTGATCTGGGTGTCGCCCATCGTGTGGCTCCTTGGTTGGCGTCGTCGTCGAGAAATGACTATAAGTAGCCACTTAAATAAGGTAAATTCAATCTTTCTTGAATTTCGATTCAGTAATCACTTAATGAAGAACGCCACCTTCCGCCAGTTGCGCGTGTTCACCGAAGTCGCGCGCCAGCTCAGCTTTGCCAAGGCCGCGCACGCGCTGCATCTCACGCCGCCGGCGGTGACGATGCAGGTGAAGGACCTGGAGGCGCAGATCGGGCTGGCCCTGTTCGAGCGCAACGGGCGGCAGGTCTCGCTGACCACGCCGGGCGAATACATGCTGGTCTACGCGCGCAAGCTGCTGGCCGTCCTCAAGGACGCCGAGGACGCGGCGGCCCGGCTCAAGCGGGCCGAGGTCGGCATGCTGACGATCGGCATGGTCAGCACCGCCAAGTACTTCCTGCCGCGCATGCTGGCGGAGTTCCGGCGCGAGCACGAGCACGTGGAGATCCGGCTGGCCGAGGGCAACCGCGAGAAGCTGGTGCGGATGCTGCAGGCCAACGAAGTGGACATCGCCGTGATGGGGCGCCCGCCGCGCGAGCTCGCCACGCGCGCCGAGCCGTTCGCGGCGCATCCGCACGTCTTCATCGCCGCGCCCTCGCACCCGCTCGCCGCCCGTGGCGTGCCGGTCGATGTCGAATCGCTGAGGCAGCAGGATTTCATCCTGCGCGAGGAGGGGTCGGGCACGCGCGCCGCCCTGGAGAAATTCCTCGAGGACTCGCGGGTGCAACCCCGCGTCGTCATGGAGATGTCGAGCAACGAAACCATCAAGCAGGCGGTGATCGCCGGGATGGGCGTGAGCTTCCTGTCGCTTCACACGCTGCAGCTGGAACTGGAGAAAGGGCTGCTGGTGCTGCTGGATGTGGAGGGCGCGCCGGTGCTGCGCGCCTGGAACGTGGTTCACACCCTGTCCAAGGTGCTCTCGCCGGCGGCGGAGGCTTTCCGCTACTTCATGCTCGAACAGGGCGAGGCTTACCTGGCGAAGCACTTCACCGCCCACCTGCAACTGGTCGCCTCCACCTGAGCGCAGGCAGGGTCAGGCGACCCGCTGGTAATACAGGTTCTGCGGGTGGCTCGCCTGCGCGAAGAAGGTCCAGCGCTCCGCCAGCAGCCCCACCGACTGCACCAGCACCGCCGCCACCACCAGCGACGGCGCGCTGGTCGCGAGCCCCCAGGCCAGCAGGAGCATGGGCAGCACGAAGCCGAGCCCCAGCGCGCCGAGCCGGATGCGCCGCACGGCGGCAACCGCGACGCCGTGGAAGAACTCGCGGGTGTTGAAGCTGCCCGCCGACATGCCCATGGTCATCTGCACCAGCCGGCGCGCCCGGATGCCGGTGGCCGACTGCAGCGTCGATTTCGGCTTCAACCGCGCATTGCGGTGGAAGCTGGCGAGGCGCGCGACGATCGCGGCGAGCGTGACGGCCAGCGCCGCCGGTCCCAGGGCCGCGGCGAGCGCGGTCTCCTGCCGCGCGGTGGCCAGCGCGGTCGCCAGCATCAGTCCCGACGACAGGCCGATCAGCACGTAGTTCCACACGGTGAGCGGGTGCGCCCACTCCTGGATGAAGCGGATGCAGGCGTAGATCATCGCGGTGCACCACCACAGCAGGCCGGCCCCCGCGACGGCGGCCAGGGGCAGGCCCCACGCCAGCAGCGCGGGCGGCGCACCGCGCCAGACCGCCAGCCACCACAGCGCCAGCACCGCCAGGAACACCGGCAGCACGATCACTTCGCGCGACAGCCAGGACGTGCGCCACATCGCGGCCGCGCGCCAGGCCCGCAGCGGGTGCCCCAGGTGCAGGAAGGACGACGCGAGGCCGGCCGACAGCAGCAGGATCGCGCAGGCCAGGCCCCACAGCAGGAACGGGTTCGCGGGGGCGATGACGCCGGCGAGCACGGCAGTCGCCAGCGCCACCGCCAGCCCCTGCCCGAAGCCGGCGAGCACCGTGAAGAACACGACGGACCACGCGGGATTCATTCAGCGCCCTCCCCGTCGCGCTCGGCCGACTGCGAGCGCCGCGGCAGGTAGCGGTTGGCGGGCTGCGTCTCCCACTCGGGCATCAGCTCGTAGCCGCCACGCTGCGCGATCGCCCGCGACACGGCGGACTGCGGGTCGGCGACGTCGCCGAACAGGCGGGCGCCCGTCGGGCACGCCATCACGCACGCCGGCTTGCGGTCGGACTCCGGCAAGGCCGCGTCGTAGATGCGGTCCACGCACAGCGTGCACTTGGTCATCACCTTGCGCTCCTCGTCGAACTCGCGCGCGCCGTAGGGGCAGGCCCAGGAGCAGTACTTGCAGCCGATGCACTTGTCGAAGTCCACCAGCACGATGCCGTCCGACTTGCGCTTGTAGCTCGCCCCCGTCGGGCACACCGGCACGCAGGGCGGGTCCTGGCAGTGCAGGCAGCTCTTGGGGAAGTGGACGGTGTCGGTGGCCGGGAAGTTGCCGGCCTCGTAGGTCTGCACGCGGTTGAAGAAGGTCCCCGTCGGGGCCGCGCCGTACGCGGACAGGTCGGCGAGCGGCCCGGCGGAGCCGGAGGTGTTCCACTGCTTGCAGGACGTGACGCAGGCATGGCAGCCCACGCACACGTCCAGGTCGATCACCAGCGCCAGCTGCCGGGCCAAGGTGGGCTCCGGCAGTGCCGTGGCGGCGGCCAGCGCCTCGTCGGCGTCCCGCGCGCTCATTGCCGTTTCCTTCCCGCGAAGTAGGCCAGCACCCGGCGGCGCTCGCGCGTGCCCGGCACGGCCGGCATCTCGGGCATCTGCGGGAAGCTTTCCCGCGGCCCCTCCGCTTCCGCGGGACGGATGCGCACGCGCACGTCGTACCAACCGGCCTGCCCCGTCACCGGATCCGAATTGCTCATGCGCAGGTCGCGACCGCGCGGGTCGGGCAGTTCGCTGGAGATCACGTGGTTCAACAGGAAGCCCTTGCGCGATTCGTCCGCTTCGGCCGCGAGGCGCCAGGCGCCGCGGGCCTTGCCGATGGCGTTCCAGGTCCACACCGTGCCCGGCTCCACCGCTTCGCTGTAGCGCAGCATGCAGCGCACGCGCCCCCACTGGCTTTCCGCCCACGCCCAGCCGCCGTCGGCCACGCCCGCGGCGCGCGCCGTGGCCGGGTGCACGTGCAGGTAGTTGTGGCTGTGGATCTGCCGCAGCCACGCGTTCTGCGAATCCCAGGAGTGGTACATCGCCATCGGCCGCTGCGTGACCGCGTTCAGCGGGTACGCCTCGCGGTCGGTGGCCGCGTCTTCCAGCGGCGGGTACCAGAACGGCAGCGGGTCGAAGTAGGTCTCGATGCGCTGTCGCAGGTGGTCGGGCGGTTGGCGGCCGCCCGTCTTGCCCTGCGCGGCCAGCCGGAAGCTTTGCAGGCAATCGGAATAGATGGCGAGCTGGATCGGGTCGTCCTTCTGCCGCCAGCCCTTCTCCTTGGCGAAGTCCAGGTACGCGCGGTTCCAGTTGCGCATGTAGTGCATGTCCTGCGGCATGTGGTACTGGAACACGCAGTTGTTCCGCGCGTACATCTCCCATTGCTTCGGGTTGGGCGCGCCGCGCAGGTGCTGGCTGCCGTCCTCGCCGCGCCATCCCATGAGGAAGCCCACGCCGGGCTGCGGCTGGAAGTTGACGACGAAGTCCTGGTAGCCGCCGAACTTGCGGCCGCCCTCGGGCGTGGTGAAGGCCGGCAGCTTCAGCCGCGAGGCGAGCTCCACCAGCACCTCCTGGAACGGCTTGCAGCCCGGCGGCGGCGCCACCACCGGCACGCGGACCGAGTCCACCGGTCCGTCGTACTCCGAGATCGGCCGGTCCAGCATGCTCATCACGTCGTACCGTTCCAGGTAGGTCGTGTCGGGCAGCACCAGGTCGGCGAACGCCACGGTCTCGCTCTGGAAGGTGTCGCAGACCGCGATGAAGGGGATCATGTACTCGCCCGCGGCATCCTTGCGGGTGAGCATCTCGCGCGCGACCAGCGGGTCCATGCTGGAATTCCACGCCATGTTGGCCATGAACAGCAGCAGCGTGTCGATGCGGTAGGGGTCGCCCCGCGCCGCGTTGGCGATCACGTTGTGCATCATCCCGTGGGCGGCGAGCGGGTGCTCCCACGAGAACGCGTGGTCGATGCGCAGCGGGCTGCCGTCGGGCAGCACTGCGAGTTCCTCGGGGCTGGCGGGGAAGCCGAGCGGCGCCGCGTTGAGCGGTGTGTTCGGCTTGACCTGTTCGGGGTCGTTGAAGGCCCGGTAGTTCGGCACGATGTGCCGCGGATACGGCGCCTTGTGCCGAAAGCCGCCCGGCGCGTCGATCGTGCCCAGCAGCGTCATCAGCACCGCCAGCGCCCGCACGGTCTGGAAGCCGTTGGAATGCGCCGCCAGACCGCGCATCGCATGGAAGGCGACCGGTCGCGCCTGCGTCGTCTGGTGGTGCTTTCCCCACGCATCGGTCCAGGGAATCGGCAGCTCGAAGGCCTGCCGGAAGGCGGTGTCGCCCATCTCGGCCGCCAGCTTGCGGATGCGTTCGGCGGGGATGCCGGTGATGGCCGACGCCCACTCGGGCGTGCAATCGCGCACGCGGTCCGTGAGCAGCTGGAAGGAC
The DNA here is from genome assembly GCA_021323335.1 of Ramlibacter sp. Lineage (GTDB taxonomy): Bacteria > Pseudomonadota > Gammaproteobacteria > Burkholderiales > Burkholderiaceae_C > Ramlibacter. The sequence continues at coordinate 22,272 of JAJTCN010000002.1, read as the reverse complement.
GGCGCGACGCGCGTGCCGTCGGCCAGCGTGTAGTGGCCTTCGAGCGCCGCATCCACCCCATCCGCATTGCCTTCGGGGTAGGCAGCCACGGCCCGGCCCGACACCCGGTCCCACACCAGCTTGTTGTGCGGATGGCGGCCGTCGCCGGGCGGGCCGGCGTCCGGATCGAAGGCGAACAGGCCTTCGCGCTCGCCCTCGTCGAGCACCACGAGCTGCGGCGCGTTGGTGTAGCGGCGCAGGAAGGCGTGGTCCACCTGGCCGGTGCGCACCAGTTCGTGCAGCAGCGCCATCAGCAGCGCGCCGTCGGTGCCGGGCCGGATCGGGATCCATTCGTCCGCGATGGCGGAGTAGCCAGTGCGCACCGGATTGACCGAGATGAAGCGGCCGCCGGCACGCTTGAACTTCGAGATCGAGGCCTTCAGCGGATTGCTGTGGTGGTCCTCCGCCGTGCCCAGCATGACGAACAGCTTCGCGTGGTCGAGGTCGGGGCCGCCGAATTCCCAGAAGCTGCCGCCGACCGAATAGATCATGCCCGCGGCCATGTTGACCGAGCAGAAGCCGCCGTGCGCCGCGTAGTTGGGCGTGCCGAACTGGCGCGCGAACAGGCCGGTGAGCGCCTGCATCTGGTCGCGCCCGGTGAACAGGGCGAACTTCTTCGGGTCGGTCGCGCGGATGCGGGCCAGCCGTTCCTCCAGGATCGCGAAGGCGCGCTCCCAGGAGATCGGCTCGAACTCGCCGGCTCCGCGCTCGCTGCCGCGCTTGCGCAGCAGCGGCTGCGTCAGGCGCGCCGGCGACAGCTGCTTCATGATGCCGGAGGACCCCTTGGCGCAGATCACCCCCTTGTTCAGCGGGTGCGCCGGATTGCCGTCGATGTAGCGCACCTGCCCGTCGCGCAGGTGCACCCGGATCCCGCAGCGGCAGGCGCACATGTAGCAGGTGGTGGTCTTCACCTCGGTGGCGGCGCCGGCCGCCGGCGGCGCCAGGGGATCGTGCAGCACGGACATCAGAAGCGCGTGGCCCAGGCGATCCCCACCGAGAACTGGCGCATGCGGATCGTCTCGTTGCCCGCCGCGCCCGCTCCCATCAGGTTGTTGAACATCGACGAGCCGGTGACGCTCCTGGACGGCGCATACATGAAGGCGCCGGTCAGCTCGCTGTCCTTGTCCATGGCGTAGGTGAACCCTGCGGTGTAGTGCGTCGTCATCACGCCCGGCGCCAGGATGTTGAAGGTGACGTCGCCGGAGCGGATGGGGCTCTGCCCATGGTTGATGCCGCCGCGCAGCGTCCAGCGGCTGTCCACCTGCCATGCCGCGCCGAGCTTGTAGACGTCGATGTCGCGCCAGCCGAAGCCGGGGCCGTCGGGCGCACCGAGCGGCGCCATGTTCGAGCTGGGGTTGCCCACCGAGGCGACGCCGGAATAGGCGATGCGCTGCCAGTCGGCCGCGACGGTCCACCCCGGCATCGGCGTGAACGCCACGCCCAGCCCGTAGTTCTCGGGAATGTCGAAGTCGCCGCCGCCGGCGAACAGGCCCGAGTACTTGTCGAAGCTGCTCATGTTCATCTTCGGCGAGTACGCGGCGCCGACGGACACCCAGTCCGTGAGCCGGCCGAAGTAGCCGAAGCGGATGCCGACGCCGGTGGAGCTGTCGTAGCCGCGGTTCGTGACGTTGCCCGGCGACTGGGTCATGGGCGGGAAGCCGGGCGCATTGTCGAAGGCCTGCAGCCCCTCGGCCTTGAAGCGCTGGTACCCCAGCAGCAGCGAAGCACCGACCGAGTGCCGGGGCGCGAGCTTCCAGGAAACGGTGGGCGCCACGATCAGCTGCATCAGGTCGACGCCGAGCTTGCCGGAGCCGCACAGCATGTTGGCCGCGCCGCCGCCGCAGTTGAAATCGCCCTGCGGGTAGCTGGTGTTCATGCCGCCGTTGCCGTACACCGTGACACCGAGCGACAGGTCGGTGTTGACCAGGTGGTTGTAGCCGATCTCCGGGACCAGGTGCCAGTTGCGCTCGCTGTCGACCTGCCCGTTGAGCGTCGGGAAGCCGGCCCCCGAACGCTCGGCATCACGGCGCGGACTGAACACGTCGGCGCCGATGTCGAAGCGCGAGCCGGCCCACACCATGCTCGCCGGGTTGGTGGCGCCGCCCATGCTGTCCTGCGCCAGCGCCGTCGACACGCCCCCCATGCCCTTGGCCTTGAGGCCGTAGCCGTGCGGGAAGTAGCCGTTGGTGGCGAAAGCCGGCAGTGCCGCCATCGCGGCGGTGAGCGGGAGGAGTCGGGCCAGGCGGTGGAAGTTCGTCATCTAGGTCTCCGTCGTTGTGGTCGTTCAGGTCGTGAAGGGAGCTACCAGTACCCTTGCACGCGCCCCTCATGGAGCCGGCAGTCCCATTCGCGCAGCGGCCGGTCGCCGTGCTCCGTGCACGCGCCGGTGCCGACATCGAAACGCCACCCGTGCTTCGGGCAGGTGAGCACCTGGCCGTCGAGGGCGAGCGGGATGTCGGTGGACTGGTGCGGGCAGCGACTGTCGAAGACGCGCCAGCCGCCTTCGCCGTGGTGCACGAACACCGCGCGGCCGGCGCATTCGACGCGCCGGGTCTCGCCGGGCGGCACGCTCCCGGCCGGGCCGAGGTCGTGCCAGCCCTGCGCATGCACGGCCGACGCGGCGGAGCCCGCGACGAATGCGAACTCGGGCAGGTCCATGGCGAGGATCACGTCCACGGCCCACACGATCTTCGCCAGCCCGAGGGCGGGGAAGGCCATGAGCAGCGCATCGAGCACCTCTTCGCCGCTGCAGCCGTCGCGCAGAGCGCGCCGCAGGTACTGGCGCAGCCCGCGCTCCGTCTGCGCATGCACCTTGGTGATCACCGAGATCAGGTTGCGCGTCTTCGGGTCCAGCCTGCCGCCGCAGTCCTTCAGGAACGCGAAGTAGTGGCCCATGGCTTCGGGCCGGGCCTTGACGAGGAAGTCGAGCGCGTCGCTCATTCCGCGATCGCTCCGGAGGCGGCGGCCAGCAGCACGCCCACCTGCAACAGGCAGAGCACCGCGTAAGGCGCGTCGCCCTTCTTCAGGTAGATCGGAAGCAACGCGAGCAGGCCGACGGCGGAGCAGCCGGCCAGGATGGCGATGCCCGCCAGGCCCAGCATGTCGCTGCGATGAAGCAGCGCCAGCCAGCCCCAGCCCCGCGGCGATCCGGTCTGGGCCAGGAACTGCGCGACCGGCTGCGACCAGAGCCGCGGCAGATCCTGGGGCGGCACGTGCGCCGGCACCCAGCCGGCGACATAGGCGGCGAAGCTCGCGGCGAGCACCACCAGGCCGAGCCGCGCGCCCCATTCCAGCAGCAGCGCGTAACGCAACTGCGGCGCGGACTGCGTGACGCCCTCCGGCCCGCGCATGTCCGTCATGGCCACACCCCCGTCCCCTTGAGCAGGGACCGCAGTCCGGCGAAGAGCAGCACGGCCAGCACCAGCCGGCGCACCGCCCGTGCGTCCATGCGGTGCAGCAGTTGCGCCCCGACCCGCGCGCCCAGCATGGTGCCCAGCACGGACGGCACGGCGATCATCGGCAGCACCGCACCGCGGTGCAGGTACACCCAGGCCGCCGAGGAATCCACCAGCGACAGCACCACGCCCGAGGTGCCGGCCGCCAGCTTGAGCGGCGTCCCCATCAGCAGGTTGAGCACCGGCACGTTGGCCCAGCCCGCGCCGATGCCGAACATGCCGGCCATCACGCCGATGCCCGTGAAGGCGACGAGGCCCGCCGCCGTATGGTGCACCTGCCATTGCACCGTCCGGCCGGAAGCGCGGTCGATGAAGATGCCGTGCAGGGCGAGCGAGCGGGAGATCACGTCCGGCGCGGTGACCAACGGGAAGGCGCTGCTGCGCGCCATCAGCATGATCACGACGATGCCGAGGACCAGGACGCCGAGCATCGTCTGGACCACCGAAGCCGGCATCTGCAGTCCCAGCATCGCGCCGCCGATCGCGCTGGCCGAGGCCAGCACCGCCAGCGGCAAGGTCAGGCGCAGGCTGCCCAGGCCGCTGCGCAGCAGCATCGGGCCGGAGGCCAGGGCGCTGGCCAGGGCCACCAGCAGGCCGGCGCCGCGCACGAAATCGAGGTGGAAGGGGAAGAAGCTGCCGACGATGGGAACGAACAGCGTGCCGCCGCCGATGCCGGCGGGGACCGCCACGATCCCGAGCACGAAACAGCACGCGAACAGGGCCAGCGGCCAGATCCACCACGGCGCCCCCGCGAGCGGCACGCCGGTGGCAGCGTGCGCGGACGCCGAGGCGGCCAGCACGCCGCACAGGAAGACAGAAGCACCGCGCAGCATGGGGGCATTAGGCGCAGCGGCGCCAGGGTGCGTCTATTACCGAGAAGGGGGGAGCCCCCACTACCCATGTGGGGAGTCCCGCCGGTCACCCGCGCAGCGGCAGCGCGGGCAGGCGGAAGCGCGACACGAGCTGCAGCAATGCACCGGCCTGCGCCTTCATCGACTCCGTGGCGGCACTCGCCTCCTCCACCAGCGAGGCGTTCTGCTGCACCGCTTCCTCCATGCGGCTCACCGCGATGTTGACCTGCACGATGCCGGAACTCTGCTCCTGGCCGGCGGCGGCGATTTCCGCGATCAGCTCGCTGACCCGCTCGACCGACCGCACCACGTCCTGCATGGTGCCGCCCGTAGCGTGCACCAGCTGGTTGCCGGCTTCGACGCGGTCCGCGGATTCGTCGACCAGGGCCTTGATCTCCCGCGCCGCCGCGGCGCTGCGCTCGGCGAGGCCGCGCACCTCCTCCGCCACCACCGCGAACCCGCGGCCCTGCCCGCCCGCCCGCGCGGCCTCCACCGCGGCGTTGAGCGCCAGGAGGTTGGTCTGGAAGGCGATGCCGTCGATCACGCCGGTGATGTCGGAGATCCGGCGCGAGGAGTCGGAAATGGCGCTCATGGTGCCCACCACGTCCGCGACCATGCCACCCCCCTTGCGCGCGACCGCCGAAGCCTGTGCCGCCAGCTCGCTGGCCTGGCGGGCGCTTTCCGCGTTCTGCTGCACCGTGGAGGTGAGCTCCTCCATCACGCTGGCGGTCTCCTGCAGCGTGCTGGCCTGCATCTCGGTGCGTTGCGACAGGTCCTGGTTGCCTTGCGCGATGTGCGCGCTGGCCCCCGCGACGGCGCTGGCGCCCGTGAGCACTTCGCCGACGGTCATGCGCAAATCGTCCTGCATCTGCCGCATCGCCGCCAGCAGGCTGCTGCCGGCGCCGGCGCGCACCTGCACGGGCGAGGCGAGGTCGCCGGCCGCGATGCGCGCGACCACGTCCTTCGCGTAGGCAGCCTCACCCCCCAGTTGCCGGCGCAGCCCGGCGAGCAGCGCCAGCCCCAGCGCGCCGATCAGGGCCATCACGAACAGCACGAGCGACAGCATCATCCAGCGGGTGAACCGCATTTCGCGCACTGCTTCGGCCACGGCGCCCGATGCAGCCAGGGCCTGGACCCGGTCCTCGTCGGCGATCATGCCGAACCACACGGCCAGGCCGCACGCGAGCACCATCGAAGCCATGACGGCGAAGGCGATCGACAGCTTGGCACTGGTCCGCAGGTTCCTCATCCGGATTCACGGTGCCCTGCTCCGCCGCGCCCGTCCATCACCGTGAAGGGGGGGGCGGATACTACCCATGTGGGGGGGTAGGGCGACACCTGACCGGGCCACTTTCGCCGCGCGGCTCCGGGAAAGCTCCCATGCGGTGCGCACCTTATCCGCGCTTGAATACGGTGCATCAGTACCTACTTATAAATCCTGGCACACGCCCACCCGAACCTTGGATGAAACGCACGCATCCTGCGCCACGCCGGCCCCGCCGGGGCTGCTGGCGGCCATCACCGCCGACCTGGCGGCGGGGGAGGACCTGCGCGCCCTGCTCGACCGCTTCCTCGGCCCGCTGGTGCGCATGGCGGACGCACGCGCCGGCGCGGTCCGCATGCTGTCGGCCGACGGCGAACGCTTCGAGCTGGTGAGCACCCTCGGACTGCCGGCCGCCGTGCGCGACTCCGAGCACCTGGTGGACCGCCATTGCGGCTTCTGCGGCCAGGGCGTCGACGAGGTGCGCGTGGTCTGGGCGGAGGAGCTGCGCGGCTGCGCGGCGCGCACCGGGGCGGACTTCTTCGGCCAGGACTGCCATCGCGTGCTCACCGTGCCGCTGCAGCACGGCGGCCGCGTGCTCGGCATCTACAACCTGTTCTTCGGCGAGCGGGCGGAGCCGTCGCCGGCGGTGCTCGCGCTGCTGCGCTCGGTGGGCGAACTGCTGGGCCTGGCGCTCGAGAAGCACCGGCTGCAGGCCGAGAACCTGCGCGCCACCGTCGCGCAGGAGCGCCAGGCCATGGCGGCCGAGGTGCACGACGGCGTTGCCCAGAACTTGACGTTCATCAAGATGCGGCTGCCCTTGCTGCGCGACGCTATCCAGGCCGGCAACCAGGAGAGCGCATTGGCATTCCTCGAGGAGGTCCGCGAGACACTGGGCGAGGCCCACGCGAGCCTGCGCGAGATCATCACGCACTTCCGCACGGGCATCGACCCGCGCGGGCTGGGCGCGGCGTTCGAGGCGCTGGCCGCCCGCTTCACCCTGCGCACCGGCATCCCCCTGCGCGTCGACAACCGGCTCCCCGCGCTGGCCCTCGCGGAGACCGCGCAGGCCGAGCTGTACCACATCGTGCAGGAGGCGCTCGCGAACGTCGAGCACCATGCGGGCGCCCGCCACGGCTGGCTGACGCTGGAGGGCGGCCTGGGTCGCGCCGAGATCCGCATCGAGGACGACGGCGTCGGCCCCGCCGCGGCGCCTGCCGGGGGCGGGCACGCGACCTCGCATTACGGCCTGGAAATCATGCGGGAGCGGGCCCAGCGGCTCGGGGGCGTGCTGTCCGTGGCGGCCCGGCCGGGCGGCGGCACCGCCGTGCGATGCCTCCTGCCGCTGCCCGCGGGGGGCTCGCCGTGAACACGCCGTCCCTGAAAATCCTCCTGGTGGAGGACCACGCCCTGTGCCGCAGCGGCCTGACGGACCTGCTCACGCAGCGGGCGCACATGGAGGTCGTTGCCACCGGCGACCCGGAAAAGGTGGCCGACCTGCTGCGCCAGCACCAGCCCGACCTCGCGGTGCTGGACCTGCGCATGCCCACCACGGACGGCCTGAGCCTGTTGCGGCAACTGCGCGCCGCCGGCATCCAGACACCCGCGCTGATCCTGACCATGAGCGACGCGCAGGAGGACCTGGCGGCCGCGCTGCGGCTCGGCGTCCGGGGCTACCTGCTGAAGGACATGGAACCGGAGGACGTCATCGCGGCCATCGTGCGCGCGGCGCGCGGCGAGCTCGTGGTGGCGCCCGCCCTGATGCTGAAGCTGGCCCAGATGCTCAGTACCGAACGCGCGGGGCCCGAGCAGCGGGATGTGCTGGCCTCGCTCACCGACCGGGAACGGCAGATCCTCGAACACCTCGCGCGCGGCGAGAGCAACAAGACCATCGCCCGCGCGCTCGACATCAGCCACGACACCGTCAAGCTGCATGTGCGGCACATCCTGGCGAAGCTGAACCTGAGTTCGCGGGTGGAGGCGGCGGTGTTCGCGGTGGAGGCGCGGGCGGCGGCAGCGGCCTCGGCGCGCTGAAACTCCCGCTCGCGCACAAAGGCCCACATCACCCGTAGGCCGGGGTGAAGCAGGAACCCCGGTGTCATGGGTGCCGCGCCTCGGTTCTTCAACGCATGAAATCCTTCGCCCGCTCTCGTCCCTCCGGAGCGCGCACACCGGGGTTCGCCTTCGGGCTCACCGCCGGCCTACGAAACGTCGCGTCCACCGGGTCACGAAAGCGCGGCAACGGGCAAGGGGCGCGTTTCGGTGGTGGCGGTCACGCCCGCGCGCGGCTCGAACCAGGCGAGCTGGTCGCGCAGCCGGACGACTTCGCCGACGATCGTGAGGCACGGCGACTCCAGCCCCGCGTTGTCCACGGCCTCCGCCAGCGTGGCCAGCGTCGCCGTCACCACGCGCTGGTCGACCAGGGTGCCCTGCTCCACCACCGCCGCCGGCCAGTCGGGCGGCAGGCCGTGCGCGATGAGGCGTTCGCAGATGGTGGCCAGGCCGGCCAGGCCCATGTAGATCACGACGGTCTGGCGGCGCCGGGCGATGGCGGGCCAGTCGAGGTCGCAGCTGCCGTCCTTCAGGTGCCCGGTGACGAACAGGCAGCTCTGGGCGTGGTCGCGGTGCGTGAGCGGAATCCCCGCATAGGCGGCTACGCCGCAGCCGGCCGTCACGCCCGGAACCACCTCGAAAGGCACGCCTTCGGCGGCCAGCACCTGCAGCTCCTCGCCCCCGCGGCCGAACACGAAGGGGTCGCCGCCCTTGAGCCGCACCACGCAGGCGTGTTCGCGCGCCAGGCGCACCAGCAGCGTGTTGATGCCCTCCTGCTGCAGCGTGTGCTTGGCCCGCTCCTTGCCGACGTAGATGCGCTGTGCGTGCGGCGCGACCAGCTCCAGCACGTCGGCGCCGACCAGGTGGTCGTACACCACCGCATCGGCCTGCGCCAGCAGGCGGGCGGCGCGCAGGGTCAGCAGGTCCGGGTCGCCCGGCCCGGCGCCCACCAGGTAGACGGTGCCGCAGCTCGCGCGGCTGGCGGACAGCATGGACTTGAGATCGACGAACGAGTTCATGGGGCCTCCTCGACGTTCAGCCGCAACTGCCGCAGCGGCCGCTGCCGCAGGAGCGCGGCTGGCTCGCGCAGCCGCCCGAGGACGCCGGCTGCGGCTGCACGAAGATGAAGTCGTGGCCGCCGGCGTCGAGCTCGACGAAGTCGAGGACCGTTTCCGCCAGCCAGGCGCCGCTCTCCGCCCCGATGAGCACGGTGAGGCCGTCGAAGACCGCGACCTCGTCGCCCGGGGCCGGGTCGTCGAAGCCCATGCCGTAGGACATGCCTTCGCGCGAAGGCTTCGCGGCGACGCGCAGGGCCGCGCCCGCCGCGCCGCTGCGCTGCGCCGCCGCCAGGATCTCGCGCGCCGCGGCGCCCGTCATGTGGAATGCCATGGCCATGCTCCTTTCAGTGTTCGCCCTTGGTCCGCAGCAGGCCCGCGAGGCGGTTGCCCTGCTTTTGCGGACCGCCGATCGGGAACAGCGCGTGCAGGTAGTGGTTGCTGCCGCGCCGCGTGCCCCAGCGTGCGGTGAAGTGGCGGATCATCACCCGCACCTGCGCCTGCACGCCGTGCTGCTGGTAGTAGTCGCGCAGGAAACGGATCACCTCCCAGTGTTCCTGCGTCAGCACCAGGTTCTCCTCGCGCGCGAGGGCGCGCGTGAAGTCCTCCGACCAGTCCTGCAGGTTGCGCAGGTAGCCCTCGGAGTCCGTGGGGATGTCGCGCCCGCCGGCGTGGACGGTTCGCTGCATGTCCGGCTGCATGGTGGCCCCCATCGCTCAATCCGCCAGCGCCAGCGCCAGCGCCGCGTCCGGGGCGCACTGCGCGCGCTGCGCCCGGCTGGCCCGCACGAAGGCGACGAAGCGCGCGGCCCAGTCCGAGCCCGCGGCGCTGCGCAGGTGGGCATAGGACGCGACGAGGTTGTGCACGCGCACGCCGTCGCGCTGGCCGTCGATGCCGTGGCCGCGTTCGACCTGCCAGGCGAAGGCCAGGCCGGCCGGCAGGTTGTCCAGGCGGGAGTGATGGAACTCGTGCCCGCGCACCGCCGCGCCGGCCGCGCCGCCGGGCCAGGGCAGCGCCGCGGTCTCGCGCAGGTGCACGTAGCCCCGCCCGACCGGCCGCGCCTGCATCACCGCATCCCCGGGGATCGCGCCGACCATGCGGGCCGAGCGGCCCAGCCACTGGATGCTGCGGGCGAGGTACATCAGCCCGCCGCATTCGGCATACGCCGGCATGCCGTCCTCGATCGCAGCGCGCAGGGCGGCGCGCATCGCCGCGTTGGCTTCGAGCTCCGCCATGCAGGTCTCGGGAAAGCCGCCCCCGATGAACAGCCCATCGACGTCGGGCAGGCGGCTGTCGCGCAGGGTGTCGAAGGGCACCAGCCGCGCGCCGGCCGCTTCCAGGGCGGCGAGGTCGTCCGGATAGTAGAAGCTGAAGGCCCGGTCGCGGGCGATGCCGATGCGCACGTCGGCTGCGGCGTGCGCGAGCACGGGGGCGGGATCGAATCCCGGGGCCGCGCTGGCGGCGACAGCCCGCAACGCCGGCAAGTCGAGCTGCCCGCCGACGATGCGACCGATGCGCCGCACGCGCGCCTCGGTGTCGTCCAGTTCGGCGCAGGCCACCAGGCCCAGGTGGCGCTCGTCCAGCGCCAGGCGCGCGTCCTCGGCGATCGCGCCCAGCACCGGCACGTCGGTGTAGTACGCGAGGGCGGCGCGCAGCTTGTCCTCGTGGCGGCTGCCACCCACCCGGTTGAGGATCACGCCGGCGATGCGGATCATCGGCTCGAACGCCTGGAACCCGAGCACCAGCGGCGCGATGCCGCGGTTCATGCCGCGCGCGTCGATCGCCAGCACCACCGGGAGGCCCAGCCGCCGCGCCAGCGCGGCGTTGCTGTTGGTGCCGTCGAGGGCGATCCCGTCGTGCAGGCCGTGGTTGCCCTCCACCAGCGCAAGGTCCGCGCCGGCCAGGCCCTGGCGGAAGCAACGCACCAGCGCCGCGTCGTCCATCAGGTACGGGTCGAGATTGAAGCAGGGTCGCCCCGCCGCGCGCGCCAGCCACATGGGATCGATGTAGTCCGGCCCTTTCTTGAAGGGCTGCACCCGCGTGCCGGCCGCCGCCAGCGCGGCGCACAGGCCGAGCGTCACGGTCGTCTTGCCCGAGGATTTCTGCGGCGCGGAGATGAGCAGGCGGTCCATGGCGTCAGGCCTTCGCGGGTGCGGCCGGCGTGTCATGCGGCCGCATGTCGAACAGCCGCATGCCGATCGTGGTGACCAGGAGGGCCGCGCCCAGCCCGCCGATGCCGAGCAGCGCTTCCGGCACGCTCGGCACATAGCGCGCCACTGCGCCGTCGCCGAAGCTGCTGCGGACTTCGTGGCCAGGGAAGATGTCCAGCGGGAAGGCCTGGCCGCCGACGATGAAGGCGTACAGCCACGCGAACGCGCCGATCAGGACCAGCGCCGCGGCGGCCGTCACGCCACGCGGGCTGCGCAGGGCGGGGTGGAACAGCAGCAGCAACGGCAACACGGATCCGAGCAGCACGTAGCCGGCCCAGAACAGGGTGGCGTACGGCGCGCCGCCGTTGCGCCCCAGCAGGAGGAAGGCCTCGAAGCCGCCACGCCGGGCTTCGTACAGGTGCGTCATGTGCTGCACGGCGACCAGGTAGAGGCAGGCCGCGACGAAGATGCCGAGCAGCCGCGCCAGGCGGCCGAGCACCGCGTCCGGCACGGCCAGCCCGGCCCGCGCGGACAGCAGCGCCTGCACCAGCAGGAACAGCGCCAGTCCCCAGGCGAGCGAGAACAGGATGAACAGCGGCGCCAGCAGCGCCGACTGGTAAGCCTCGCGCGCCACCAGGAAGCCGAAGATCGAGCCCGTGCCCGTGGTCAGGATGAAGCGCCAGCCGAGCGCGGCGATGCCGGCCGGCTTCGACCATTTGTCCAGTCCCGGCTGCAACATCGTCCACAGGTAGACCACGACGATGGCCGCCATGCCCGAATAGAGGAACACGTTCCAGGCGAAGACGGAGCGGAAGTTGTAGTGCGTGGCGGCGACGATCACGCGCTCGGGCCGGCCCAGGTCCAGCATCAGCACCATCAGGCCGCCCGCCAGCAACGCCAGCGACAGCAGGCCCGACAGGCGCGCGCGCGTCTTGTACGCCGGCTGGCCGAACACGGAGCCGACCGAGGCCATGTTCAGCACGCCGGAGGCAGCCACGACCATGAAGATCGCGAACACGTGCGGCAGGCCCCAGACCACCTCGTTGCCCATGCCGGTGACGATGTGACCGTGCGTCTCCATGAAGTGGGCGGCGCCCAGGCCGACGGCGGTGAGCGCGCCGCCGAGACCGGCGAGCAGCCAGAAGGTGCGGGTGGAGCGCGCGGTTTCCATGCTTCAGATCCCCCGGTAGCGCACGCCCGGGTCGAGCTTCAGGTCGGCGCGCAGCTGCGTGGTGGTCCACTCGCGCACCCGCTGCGAGATCTCGCTGCCGGGGTCGTTGAGGTCGCCGAAGACGATCGCGTGGTGCCCCGCCCTGGCGCAGGCTTCGGCACAGGCCGTGACGGACTGGCCGCGGTCGAGCCGGTGGACGCACAGCGTGCAGCCCTCGACGCAGCCCTTGCCGCGCGGCACGTCCGGCTGCTGGTCCGTCACCGGCTCATGGACGAAGGACCGCGCCTTGTAGGGACAGGCCATCACGCAGTAGCGGCAGCCGATGCAGGAATGGCGATCCACCAGCACGATGCCGTCGGCACGCTTGAACGAGGCGCCGGTCGGGCAGACGTCCACGCAGGGCGGCTCGGCGCAGTGCTGGCACATCACCGGGGCGGACGCCGTGCGGCCGGTCCGGATCTCCTTGATCTCGATCTTGCGGATCCACTGCGCGTCGGTCGGCTTGGGGTCCTGCGGCAGGCCGTTCTCGGTGCGGCAGGCCTTGACGCAGTCGTCGCAGCCCGGTGCGCACTTGGTCGCGTCGATGAGCATGCCCCAGCGCACCCCGGGCTTCACCCCGGCCTGCGGCGCGGCGGCCTGCGCGATCTCGATCAGTCGCACGCCGGGGGCGAGCAGGAGGCCGCCGAGCCCCGCCGCCGCGACCGCGAGGAAGCCGCGGCGGCTCACTTCGCGGCTCCTTCGCGGCCGAGCTCGCGCACCTTGGCGGCCAGCCGCATGGCGCCGGCTGCGCCGGGCCCGACCGGCACCAGCGGATGGAAGGCCGTGCCTTCCTTCGGCTGCGCCGCATGGCATTCGAAGCAGTCGATCTTCACGGCCGCGTAGCTGTGGCAGCTGACGCAGAAGTTGGTCTCGGCCTGCGCGACGCTGCGGGTCTGCTGGCTGGCATGGCACTGGATGCAGGCCTGCAGGCTGAACTTGCCGGCCCGCGCGCCGGCGCGCACCGTGTCGTCGCGCTGGTGCTTGAGCAGGTCCATGTGGTTGCGCCGCATGAAGGCCGGGTCGGCCACGCACTGTCCGCCCCGGGCAGGCTCGATCACCGGCCGCGGCGTGCGCGCGTCCTGCGCCTGGGACCCGGCACAGGCCAGGGCCAGCAGCAGCACCGATGCCACGCGGCGCAACACGGCGCTACTCCCCCAGCCCCATCTGGATGTAGCCCGTGGGGCACACGTCCTTGCAGATGTGGCAGCCGATGCACTTGGCGTAGTCGGTGTCGACATAGCGGCCGGTGGTCGCCTTGCCCTTGGGCACCTTGAACACCGCCGTCTGCGGGCAATAGACGACGCAGTTGTCGCACTCGAAGCACTGGCCGCAGCTCATGCACCGCTTGGCCTCGGCCTGCGCCTGCTGCTCCAGCAGCGGCAGCATGCGCTCCTCGAAGTTGGACAGCGCCTCCTCCTTCGACAGCGTCAGCACCTGGCGGCGGTTGCGCGGCGTGTACTGGAAGTGGCCCAGGAACAGCTCGGTGTGCGGGATGACGTAGCGGTCGGAGCGGTTCTCGTAGTTGTGGATGGCGCCGGCGCTCTTGTCGGTGCCGTGCAGCGGCGCGCGGATGGTTTCGGTGGGCAGGCCTTTCTCGACCAGCTTGCGCATCAGGTCGAAGCCGTGGACGTCGATCTTGGGCCGCTTGTCCATCGGCTCGCCCGCGAGGATGCGGTCGATGCCGTCGGCCGCGATGGCCCCGTGGCCGATGGCGGTGGTCAGCAGGTGCGGCCGCACGACGTCGCCGCCGACGAACATGCGCTCCTGGCCCTGCACCTGGTAGTTCTTGTCCGCCGTGATGCCGCCCTTGCCGTTGTTCAGGGCTTCGAGGCCGGTGAAGTCCACGGCCTGGCCGATGGCCGACACGATCAGGTCGGCCTCGATGTCCTCTTCGGTGCCTTCGATCGGCTTGACCTCCAGCCGTCCGCCGACGACCTTCGCCTCGCAGCGGGCCACGCGCAGCGCCGTGGCGCGGCCCGAGGCGTCGCGCACCACCGCCACCGGCACCAGCCCGCCCCGGATGGCGATGCCTTCGGCCACCGCCTGCTCGATCTCGTGCCGGTTGGCCTGCATCTTCTCGACCGCGAACACGGAAGTCAGCGTCACCTCGGCGCCCTGCCGGGCCGAGATCGAGGCGGCATCGTGGGCTGCATGGCCGGCGATCACCCGCTCGGGCAGGTCGGCCTCGTGCATGTGCTCGATGTGGCCCAGGCGGCGGGCGACGGTGGCGACGTCGATGGAAGTATCGCCGCCGCCCACGACCACAACGCGCTTGCCGACATGGCGCATGCGGCCGTCGTTGAACGCCTTCAGGAAGGCCGTCGCCGTCACGCAGTTGGGCGCCTGCGCGCCCTCCACCGCCAGCGGCCGGCCGGCCTGCGCGCCCAGGCCGAGGAACACGGCGTCATGGTCGGCCCGCAGTTGCTCCAGAGTGACGTCGGTGCCGATGCGGCACTGCATCCGCACCTGCACGCCCAGGTCGAGGATGCGCTGGATCTCGGCGTCCAGCACTTCACGCGGCGTCCGGAAGCCGGGGATGCCGTAGCGCATCATCCCGCCCAGGTGCTCGCGCTCGTCGAAGATGGTCACCGAGTGGCCCTTGCGCGCCAGCTGGTACGCCACCGACAGGCCGGCCGGCCCGCCGCCGACCACCGCCACCTTCTTGCCGGTGAGCTGCTGCGGCTTCGGGAAGGCCAGCTTGTTCTGGATCGCCCATTCGCCGAGGAAGTGCTCCACCGAGTTGATGCCGACGAAGTCCTCGACCTCGTTGCGGTTGCAGCCGGATTCGCAGGGCGCGGGGCAGACCCGGCCCATCACGGACGGCAGCGGATTGGCCTCGGTCAGGCGGCGCCAGGCGTATTCCTGCCACGCCATGCCCGCGGGCGGCTTCTCGATGCCGCGCACGATGTTCAGGTAGCCGCGGATGTCCTCGCCGGACGGGCAGCTGCCCTGGCACGGCGGCGTGCTCTGCACGTAGGTCGGGCACTTGTGCGAGTGGTCGGCGTCGAAGATCTCCTGCTGCCACGGCAGGGGGCTGGCGTCGCCGTCCTTGTAGCGGCGGAAGGTCAGCGGCCGGGCCGGCACGTTCTCGGGGTTGGCGGACATCGCGTCGTCTCCTGTGGTCAGTGCGGCTCGCCGAGGCGGATCGCGCGGCTCACCAGCTGGTGCACCCCGCCGACCATGCCCATGTCGAAACCGTAGTAAGGCAGCACCTTGCTGAACTGCGCCTTGCAGATCGCGCAGATGGTCGCCATGAAATTCACGCCGTGCCCGTCGACGACGTTCTTCAGCGCCTCCATCCGCGGCAGCGCGCCCTTGACGCGCAGCTCCAGCAGGTCGTCGGTCAGCAGCCCGCCGCCCCCGCCGCAGCAGAAGGTGGACTCGTGGATGGTGTCGGGCGCCATGTCGTGGAAGTTGTTGGCGACCGCCTTGATGATCTCGCGCGGGATGACGAACTGCCCGCCCGGCATGTCGCCCATGCGCGAGGCGCGCGCCACGTTGCACGAATCGTGGAAGGTGACGATGCGGTCGTCGTTCTTTTCCTTGTCGAACTTCAGGGCGCCGCGCTGGATGAGGTCGTAGGTGAACTCGCAGATGTGCTGCGGCACCGGGTAGCGCGCATCGAGCCAGTCGAACGGGCCGATCAGCGTGTTCCAGAAGCTGTAGGCCACGCGCCAGGCATGGCCGCACTCGCCGACCACGATGCGCCGCACGCCCAGCTCCTGCGCCGCTTCCTTGACGCGCAGCGAGATGTTGCGCATCTGCTCGTAGTTGCCGATGAACAGGCCGAAGTTGCCCGCCTCGCTGGCCTTGGAGCTCAGGGTCCAGGAGATACCCGCCGCATGGAACACCTTGGCGTAGCCGATCAGGCTCTCGACGTGCGGCTCGGAGAAGAAGTCGGCCGACGGCGTGACCAGCAGCACCTCGGCGCCTTCGACGTCGAGCGGGAACCTCACGTCGAGGCCGGTTTCCTCTTTCGTGTCCTCTTCCAGCCCGAGCAGCGTGTCGGCCAGCGCCGGCTCCGGGATGCCCAGGTTGTTGCCGATGCGGTGCACCTTGCCGATGATCTCGTTGGCGTACTTCTGGCCCAGGCCGACCGAGTCCATGATCTCGCGCGCGGCCATCGTCACTTCGGCCGTGTCGATGCCGTAGGGGCAGAACACCGAGCAGCGGCGGCACTCGGAGCACTGGTTGAAGTAGCTCCACCACTGGTCCAGCACGTCCTTCGTCAGGTCGGTGGCGCCCACCAGCTTGGGGAAGTGCTTGCCGGCGAACGTGAAGTAGCGCCGGTACACCGCCCGCATCAGGTCCTGCCGCGCCACCGGCATGTTCTTCGGGTCGCCGGTGCCCAGGTAGTAGTGGCACTTGTCGGAGCAGGCGCCGCAATGCACGCAGGCATCCATGTAGACGCGCAGCGACCGGTACTTGTCCAGGAGTTCGCCCATCTTGCCGATCGCGCGCTGCTCCCAGCCCTCCTCCAGCTGGCCCGGAAAGCCGATGGCGCCCTGGATTTGCGGCGAAGCCACGAAAGGCTTGCTGTGCGCCATGGCGCCCACCGCCACCAGCGGGATCACCGGATAGGGCTTGAGCTTCGGGGTGTCGAAGGTGGCTGCGGCCATGCTGCTGCGGACTCGTTCAGGGACGTTGTTCCAGGCGCGCCGCCCAGGCCGAGACGTGGCGCTGCTCGCGGGCGTTGTCCGCCTGGTTGCGCGTGGGGCTGAAGAACAGCCCGGGCGCGTGCATCAGCTTGCTGATCGGGAAGATCGCCATCAGCACGGCCACCAGCCCGAGGTGCACCAGCAGCGGGACGTCCAGCGGCAGGGGCTGCAGGTCGAAGCGCAGCAGCCCCAGCGTGAAGGCCTTGACGGCGACGATGTCGGTATGCGCGAAGAAGCGCATGGCCAGGCCGCTCGCGCCGATGGCGAGCAGCAGCAGCAGGTGCAGGTGGTCCGAGGGCGTGGAGATGTAGCGCACGCGGTCCACCAGCCAGCGGCGCGCCCACAGGCCCGCCAGCCCCGCCACCATCGCGAAACCCGCATAGGCCCCCACGGCCTGCACCATCACGATGGGCTCCCACACGGGCTGCTGGAAGTAGCGCACGTGGCGCAGCAGCACGACGAACAGCGCCGCGTGGAACATCCAGCCGAAGAGCCAGGTCCACTTGCTGGCGCGGAACAGGCTCTCGAAGAACACCACCTCGCGCCCCAGCCGCAGCGCCACGCCGCCCTGCGTCCGCGGGGCCGGCGTGGTGGGGATCTTCAGCGGCGCGGGCGTGCGGGCCCAGGTCCGGATCTTCAGCGCCACGCCCACGACCAGCAGTGCCGCCGACGCGTACAGCAGCGCGGCGTAGACGATGGCGACGGCGTTCATGGCGCGGTCCGGCAACTTGGACGCTCAGACGCAGCCGGTCGGCTTGGGCAGGCCGGCGATCTTGCAGGCCTGCTTGGCCGGCCCGTAGGGGAACAGCTCGTACAGGTACTTGCTGTTGCCCTTGTCCGGGCCGAGCTGCTTGCCGATGGCCTTGGTCAGCACGCGGACCGCCGGGGCGATCTGGTACTCGTTGTAGTAGTCGCGCAGGAAGTTCACCACCTCCCAGTGCCCGGACGTCATTTCGACGTTCTCGGTCTTGGCGATGACGTTGGCGACGTCCTCGTTCCATTCCGCGAGGTTGACCAGGTAGCCTTCCTCGTCGGTTTCGTAGCAGGTGCCGTTGATTTCGATGGCCATGGTTGGCTCCTTCAGGGTATTGCGGCTTAGAGCCAGGACTGGTTGACGGGTTGGGTGGCGACGAGGTCGACGAAGCCGGCGTAGTCGACCGGCTCGACGCCGGCGATGCGCTTGCCGGCCATGCCGCGTGCCTCCAGGTCGGGCATCAGCACGAACAGCTTCAGGCGACCGACCGCCTGCTGCAGGCCGCAGGCGCCGGCGCCGGCCGAAGTCGCGGCATAGACCGCGTCCTCGACCAGCAGGACGCTGTGACCATCCCGCGCCATGCGCAGGCAGCGTTCGAGCGAGCGCGACTGCTCGGGGGACTTGTTGACGATGTGCAGCATGGGCGCCTCAGAAGGAAAGGACCACGTCCTGGGACGCCATCAGCTCGCCCAGTTCGGCCGCCGACAGCACGGCCACCGGCACCATCAGGTCGTCTTCGGTCAGGCCGCGAGCCTGCAGCGACTCGCGCTCGACATACAGCTTCTCGATGTCGTAGTCCTCCAGCGCGCGGAAGGTGGGCGAGAAATTCTTCAGGCCGATGCCCTTGGTGTTCTGGCCCTTGGCGAGCTGGTAGACGCCGTCGTCCAGGAACACCAGGCTGCAGTCCTGGTCGAAGGTGGCCGTGATCAGCACCACCTCCAGGCTTTCCAGCGCGTAGATGGTGCCGTGGGGCGCCTTGCGATTGACGAACATGAACTTCTTCATCCTCAGTCTCCGAAGGTGACCAGGCGGTCGGACTTGATGCCGGCATCGACCAGCTGGCCCAGCCCGGAGATGCGGAAACCGGGGGCCAGCACTTCGTCCTTGATCCCGCGGCGCAGCGCCGCGGCGACGCACACCACCAGGTCGACCTGGTGCTCGGCGTGCAGCTTCGACCAGCGGTCCACGATGTGGCGGTCGTCCTGCGGCGGCTCGGTGAGCTTCGTCGCGTTGTAGACACCGTCGTGGTAGAAGAACACGCGCTTGACCTCGTGCCCCCCGGCGATGGCGGCATGGGCGAACTGCCATGCCGTGTCCGACGCCTGGTGCGTGTACGGGCCGGTGCTGACGAGCAGGGAGAACTTCATTTCTTTCCTAATCAGTTGAGGACAGAGCAAAAATCGCTGCGCAATTTCTTGGTCTGTCCCGCAAGGTTTCAGAAACGGATATGTGCCGACGCATTGAGGTTGGCGCGCGCGCCACGCCAGTCGTCGATCAGGTACTTGGTGAACGGCAGGTCGCACTTCTCGAAGAAGCGGGGCCAGCCGATGCGCTCCACCCAGTCGGACAGGCGCTCCCACGAACGGGCGTCCTCCTTGTAGGTGTAGAGGATCTTCTTGACCATGGCCGACACCTCCGGCCAGCGCGGCGGGTTGTTCGGCAGGCCCGACGCCACCATCTTCATGAAGGTCGGCTTGCCGCGGGCGTTGGAGTTCTTGCCGCCCACCCAGATCGCGAGCTTGGAGTGCTCGGGATCGTTGATCTGCATCGGCGGGCACGGCGGGTAGCAGGCGCCGCAGCAGATGCACTTCTTCTCGTCGACTTCCAGCGAGGGCTTGCCGTTCACCAGCGCCGGGCGGATCGCGGCGACGGGACAGCGCGCCACCACCGCGGGCCGCTCGCAGACGTTGGCGACCAGGTCGTGGTTGATCTTCGGCGGCTTGGTGTGCTGCACGATGATGGCGATGTCGGCCTGCCCGCCGCAGTTGATTTCGCAGCAGGACGTCGACAGGTGCACCCGGTTGGGCATTTCCTCGCGGATGAACTCGGCATGCAGTTCGTCCATCAGCGCCTTCACCGCGCCGGAGGCATCGGTGCCGGGGATGTCGCAGTGCAGCCAGCCCTGCGTGTGGGCGATCATCGAGACCGAGTTGCCGGTTCCGCCCACCGGGAAGCCGCTTTCGGTCAGCGCGCTGACCAGGGGCGCCACCTTGTTCGGGTCGCTCACCATGAACTCGATGTTCGAGCGGATGGTGAAGCGCACGTGGCCGTCCGCATAGGTGTCGGCGATGTCGCACAGCTTGCGGATGGTGTACACGTCCATCTGCCGCTGGGTGCCGGCCCGCACGCTCCACACCTCGTCGCCCGAGTGCGACACGTGGTGCAGCACGCCGGGGCGCGGGCGGTCGTGGTACTTCCAGTTGCCGTAGTTCTTCACCAGCGTGGGGTGCAGGAACGGCTTGTTGTCGGGGCAGCCGCTTTCGATGGGGGTCCGGTGCAGTTGTGCCATGGTCAGGCCGCCTTCCTCGCGTTGATCTTCGCCACTTCGTCGTCCCAGCCGTCCATGCGGACGTAGGGGTTGGTGCGGGGCGTGGAAACCATGTGGGGGTCGATCTCGATGCCGACGCCTTCCAGGAAATTCACCAGGCCGATGCGCTCGATCATTTCTCCGGTGCGCTCGTGCTCCAGCGCGTTCTCGGCGAAGAAGTCGATGACCCGCTGGCCCAGGTCGACCAGCGCCTCGTAGTCGGCGTCGGTCTTCAGCGGCAGGAAGGGGATCACCACCGTTCCCATCAGGTCGCCGATCTTCAGCGTGCGCTTGCCGCCCACCAGGACGGTCGCGCCGGTGTCGGTGCCGTGGGACAGGGCGCCGGTCATGACGTTGATGCAGTGCATGCAGCGCACGCAGTCGCCGTTGTCGATCTCCAGCGCGTGCGTGTCGCTGACCTGCACGCTGGTGATGCGCGGACCGGCCTTGAGGTCCTTGACCTCCTTGAGCATGATCGCCTTGGTGGGGCAGCGCGTGACCACGTCGTTGACCAGCTCGTTCATGCCGTGCTTGTCGAACCACTTGCGCGCCAGGGTTTCGTCCGAGCGCATGTTGTCGCGCCAGGTCCCGATCACCGCCATGTCGGCGCGCTGGATCGAGTTCATGCAGTCGTTCGGGCAGCCCGAGAACTTGAACTTGAACTTGTAGGGCAGCGCCGGGCGGTGGATGTCGTCGGTGAAGGTGTTGATCACCTGCCGGTGGGCCCGCGCCTCGTCGTAGCAGCTCTGCTCGCAGCGCGCCGCGCCGACGCAGCTCATGGACGTGCGCACCGCCGGGCCGGCGCCGCCGAGGTCGAAGCCCAGTTCGTTCAGCTCGTCGAACGCGTCCTGCACCTTGTCGGTCTTCGCGCCCTGGAACATGATGTCGCCGGACTGCCCGTGGAAGGCGATCAGGCCGGTGCCGTGGCGCTCCCAGATGTCGCACATCTTGCGCAGCACGTCGCTGGTGTAGTGCATGCCCGGCGGCGGCTGCACCCGCAGGGTGTGGAGCTCCGCCGCGTCGGGATACACCGGCTTCTCGTTCTCGTCCTTCAGCTCGGTGAAGCGCGGGATGACGCCGCCGCCGTAGCCGAACACGCCGACGGTGCCGCCTTTCCAGTAGCCCTTCTTCGTGCGGTACGAGGTCTCCAGCGTGCCGAGCAGGTCGACCACGTAATCCTTGTCCTGGGCCAGGCGCTTGAGGCCCGTGACGAAACTGGGCCACGGCCCGGTCTCGAGTTCGTCGAGCATCGGCGTCGGGTGCATCTGCTTGGCCATCGCTTGTCTCCTGTGGCGCGGGGTGAGGCGAATACTCGGCGCGGCGGCCCGCGCGCGCCATCCCTCCGGTTGGCAGGAACCCCCTACCCGGATGGCGTATCCCCCCGCCACCCGCAGCGGGTATGGACGCTGCGCCGCCCCTGCGCGCTCAATCCGGGTTCGAGCGAGAACCCTTCCATGCCGCGCCTCCAACCCCTTTGCAAGCTGCGCGTCCCGCTGGGCGGGCAGGAGATCGAGCTGCAGCAGGTCGACTTCGATGGCGGCGGCATGAGCCTGCTGCGCACCCGCATCCGCGAGCAGTCGCGCTTCACCATCTTCGACATCGACCCGGCCACCGCGCACGCATGGGGCGAGGCGCTGCTCGCCTGGGCCGCGACGCAGCCCCATGGCAAGTGAGGCGGCCGTGGAAATCGCCGACATGGTCGAGGTCCGCTTCGCCCTGCAGGACGGCACCCTGGCGAAGGCCTACCGGGCGAACCTCGCCGAGGCATTGCAGGCGGCCCTGCCCTGGCTGGCCGAAGCCCCGGATGCCGGGGTCCACCGGCTCAACCTGGTCGCGGGGGGCGGCGGCGAAATGCTGGTCACGCCCCGCACGCGCCTGGTGCTGCGGGTGCCGCGCGAGCGGGCGCAGGCCGCCATGGCGCTGGCGGGCACCGTGCTGCGGGTGGGCCAGGACGCGCTGCGCCCATGGAGCCCGCAGTTGCGGGAACTGCTCCCCTACGCCACCCTCTACGCCCACTTCGTCGCGGCGCCCGACACCGACGAGGCCGCCCTCGTGGGGCGGGCGCGCCGCGAACTCGAGGCCATCGACGTCCCCGCCCAGCCCGTCTGCGGCCGCTGGCAGTCGCCCGAAGGCGCGATGGTCGGCTGCAGCGTGATGTTGGCCGGCCTGACCCGCGCCGAGTCGCTGCGCGTGCTGCGCCGCGGGATCGGGCCGCAGCGGCTGCTGGGATGCGGCCTGTTCGTTCCCCACAAGTCGGCCG
>JAJTCN010000070.1 GCA_021323335.1 Ramlibacter sp. | reverse complement strand
TTGCCCGCGCTCGAAAGCGAGCTGGCCCTGTACCCGGTGGACGGCGACGTGACGGTCGACGGCGACGTGCTGCCGCAGCGCCAGATGGCGGTGCTGCGCCCGGGCGAGCCCGCCTTGCTGGCGGCCACGGGTGACGTGCGGCTGGTGGTGGTGGGCGGCGACGCGCTCGACGCGCCGCGCCACATGTGGTGGAACTTCGTGTCCAGCCGCAAGGAGCGCATCCTCGCCGCCAGCGAGGACTGGCAGGCCATGCGCATGGGCCGGGTGCCGGGCGACGAGGAATTCATCCCGCTGCCGCCGACGCCGGCGACGCCGCCGGAACCGCGTTCGTGACCCGCCTACGGCTGCGCCGGGGTCTCGCGCACGGTCAAGGCGAAGGCAAGGTAGCGGAACCATGCGGTTTCGAGCTGGTCCGCCGACAGCTGCGGAACCTGCTCCTTCAGCACCTTCGAAGCCTGGGCGCGCGAACCGCTGACCACGTGGCCCGCCACCGACGCGAGCGTCGCATAAGCGCGCGTATCGCGCCCGAGCTGGCGATCCATCGCCAGGACCCGGTCAGCGTGCCGCGCCGAGGCCACCGCATCGCGCGCTCCGGTGGCGGCCAGCAGATCGAGCCACTCCCGTTGCACGGGTGAGAGCGCCGTGCGGCAACGCGCGGCCACCGATTTCCACCAGCCCCTGGCCGTCTCTGCCGACACGCCGCCGTTCAGGCTGGCCGCAACCCGCACCATGGCCCTCCAGGAGGGGTCCTCCTCCGCCGGGAAGCGGCAGTCGGCAACCCAGGCCTTCAACGCCGTGTAATGCAAGGCGTCCTCGGAGAACGAGCCGTAGTCCGCGGCCGCCAGCTTTTCCCCGCGCAGGTAGCGCAGGCCGTTGGCCGCGCCGGCGAGCGCGCGCACGTGTTTCGGCATGTGGCCGCCGGCGCTGGGCACCTGGCCGGCGTACCCCGGTGCGCCGGCCTTGAAGTCCAGGATCGGCACCGGCGCCGTCCGCAGTGCGAACAACATGCGCGCCGAGTCGCGCCGGAAGCGGTCCCCCGCGGCACGCTGGTCCACGTAGGGGAAGTAGTCGGAGTTCGGCGGTGACGGCATGGTGTTGGCCAGCAGCCTGATCGCACTGGACCGGCCTGCGTCGTGCGCGGCCAGGGTCTCGGCGCTCCCGATGCCGATGCGCATCAAATGCTTTTGCATGTCCGGCATTCCGTCCAGCGCCTGGTGCTGCAGTTCGGGCAGCCGGCCGTCGTTGCGGGCCACCAGCACCACGTCCGAGTCGTTGGCGAGGTACGCGCGGAAGGCCGGGAAAACGGTCGCGTAGGCCCGCACGATCGAAGCCACCATTTCCGGGCTGGCTTCGTACAGGTGCAGCCATTGCACGAAGTGTCCGTCCGGCGCGAGGTTGCTGGAGATGTGGTCGTAGAACTCGACGGTGAAGAGGCCGGCCACGCCGCTCACCCATGGATTGGAGGGCTCGGAGACGATCAGGTCATAGCGCGTGCCGGCGCGGGAAAAATGCGCGCGGGCATCGTCGATGACGATCCGGCTGCGCCGGTCGTCGAAGACGGCGGCATTGCGCGGCAGGAAGTGCCTGGCGCCTTCCACCATCATCGGCTCGATCTCGATGGTGTCCACCTGGACCAGCTCCGGCGAGGTCAGCAGCACCGAACTGGTGATGCCGGTGCCCAGGCCGATGACGGCCGCCTTGCGCGCCAGGGGGTGATGCGCGGGGCCGAGTGCGCCGAGCAGCACCATCGTGTGGTCGTCCGGCGTGAGGAGCGGGCCGCCCCGCGGGTACGTGCCGCCGTCGACCTTGCCGTTGGTGAGCAGCCCGCGGTGGCCCTCCGCGCCCTCGATCACCGTGACCGTGGCCGTCTTGCCGTCGCGGTGGAAGATCACCTTCTGGTCCGCCTGCAGGTGCGCCTGGCCGTGGCGGAACACGCCGGATGCCAGCCGGTTCGGCTCGAGCGAGGTGGCCAGCGGCAGCGCCACCAGCCAGGCGAGCGAGAAGGCGGCGACGCCGGCCAGCGCTGCCCGCCCGTTCCAGGAGAAACGGGGCAGCGCCGGACCGCGCCGCGCCAGCGCGAACCAGATGGCCAGGCCCAGCACGATGTCGATGGCCGCGCCCAGCGCCAGCGACCACTTGAGCCCGAGCTGCGGGATCAACAGGTGGACCGTGAGCAGCACGCCGGCGATGGCGCCGAAGGTGTTGATGCCATAGACCTGGCCGACCTGCCGCTCGCCATGGCCTTGCCGCAGCAGCACCGCGGTGATAAGGGGCAGGGTCATGCCCGCGCACACCGCCGCCGGCAGCATCACCGCCGCCGCCATGCCCAGGCTCGCCAGGTTGAACAGGGTGTAGCTTTCGCCGCTGCGCCCCAGTGCGCGCAGGGCCCAGGACATGGCCCCGAAGCTGCCGGCATACAACGGAAGCGTGGCCACCGCGAGCACGCCCATGGCGACCTGGATGCGCGCCAGCAGCAGCAGCGCCTGGCTGCTGTTCCGGATGCGGTTGCGGATCAACCAGGCACCGAGCGCGATGCCCATGATGAAGGGCGCCAGCATCAGCTCGAAGGCGTGCGTGGCGGCGCCGAGGACCAGCGTCAGCATGCGGATCCACACCACTTCGTAGATGAAGGAAGACAGCCCCGTGAGCGCGGCCACCCCGAGCAGCAGGCGCAGCGAGCCCGCGGATGCATCGCTTTCGAGCGCGCCGGCCGCCATGCCGGACGGTTCCCGTCCAAAGGGGCGAACCGCCAGGTACGCGGCCACGGCCACGGCGACGTTCAGGCCGCCGGCCACCAGCAGCGTGCCAGGCAGGCCCAGCATCGGGATCAGCACGAAACCGGAAGCCAGCACGCCGAGCGCGGCGCCCGCGCTGTTCAGGAAATAGAGCAGGCTCAGGCCGCGGCCCGGTTGCGCGCCGAGCCGGATGACGCCGGCGCTCATCAGCGGGAAGGTGGCGCCGAGCAGCACGGCCGCGGGCAGGATCAGGGCGGCGGCCAGCCACCAGCTGGCCATGCACGGCCCGGCGGCGGCGCAGGCGGCGGGCAGCAGGTCGGCCGCGGCCCATGCCGACACCTTCTCGAACACGCGCTGGAACGAGAAGGCGCCGACGGCGACTGCCGCCTCGATCGCCGCATACAACAGGATCGGACTGCGGATGCGCTCGGAGAAGCGGCCCGTGAGCCAGGCGCCCAGCGCCAACCCGCCGACGAACACCACGAGGACCACGGCCTGGGCATAGGCCGCATGCCCCAACATCAGCTTGAGGTAGTGGGACCAGATCGATTCGTAGATCAGCCCGCAGAAGCCCGATGCGAAGAAGATCGCATAAAGCGCGCCGCGCTGTCGGCTGCGCCAGGCACCGGGGTCCGCGGCGGAGGTGGGAGCATGCATCGAGTCATTCTAGGGAGCCAGCTCAGCCGTGCACAGCCCGCGCGGGTGCCAGCTGGCCATCCAGGGAGTGCCGCTCATCGAAAACGAAGCAGGTGCCGCGGAAGTGCTCGCCCCCGGTCTCCTCGAAATACTTCAGGATGCCGCCCTCGAGCTGCCACACCTGCGCCAGCCCGGCCTCGCGCATCACCAGCGCGGCCTTCTCGCACCGGATGCCGCCGGTGCAGAAGCTCACGACGGTGCGGTCCCGCAGCTCGGACAGGTGCTGCTGCAAGGCTTGCGGAAAGTCGCTGAAGCGCGCCAGCCGCCAGTCCACGGCGCCTTCGAAGGTGCCCTGGTCCACTTCGAAGGCATTGCGCGTGTCCAGCATCACCACCGGACGGCCCGCATCGTCGTGCCCCTGGTCCAGCCAGCGCTTGAGCGTCTGCGCGTCCACCGCGGGCGCGCGGCCGGCGGCGGGCTGGATGGCGGGGTGGTTCATGCGGATGATCTCGCGCTTGCGCTTGACCAGCATCCGGCGAAACGGGACGGTGTCGGACCAGCTTTCCTTGGCCTCCAGGCCCGCCAGGCGCGGATCGGCGCGCAGGTGGGCCAGCAGTTCCCGCACCGCATGCGGTGCGCCCGCCAGGAAGAGGTTGATGCCTTCCCCGGCCAGCAGGATGGTGCCCTTGAGGCCCAGCGCCTCGGCCCGGTGGAGCAGCGGCTCGCGCAGCGCGCCCGCGTCGGGCAGGGAGACGAAATGGTAGGCGGAAACGTTGAGGACTTTGTTCACGGAGCAGCTTTGTTGCGCAAGTCAAGGGGCGCGTGTTTTCTACAATGCAGGCAACCATGTTCGTCCACCTGCGCCTGCACACCGAATTCTCCGTCGTCGACGGCACCAACCGCATCGAGGAGATCGTCAAGGCCGCCGCGGCGGATGCGCAGCCGGCGCTGGCCATCAGCGACCTGAACAACCTGTTCGGCGCCATCAAGTTCTACAAGGAGGCGCGCGCCAAAGGCCTGAAGCCGGTGGTGGGCTGCGAGCTCATGCTGCAGGGCCTGGGCGCCGACGCCTCGCTGGTCACGCGCGTGGTGCTGCTGGTGCAGAACCACCAAGGCTACCTGAACCTGTGCGAGATCCTGGCGCGCGGCTGGATCGGCAACGTGGTGCGGGCGCAGGCCGTGTGCAAGCTGGAGTGGCTGCAGGAGCTGGGCGGGGGCCTGATCCTGCTGTCCGGCGCCCAGGCCGGCCCGATCGGCCAGGCCCTGCTGCAGGGCGACGAAAGCCGCGCCGCCGACATCGCGCTGCAGCTGGCGGGCGTCTTCCCGCACCGCTTCTACATCGAGCTGCAGCGCGCCGGCCGCGCCGACGACGAGCAGCACGTGACGGCCGCGGTGCAGCTGGCCGCGCGCCTGAAGCTGCCGGTGGTGGCCACGCACCCGGTGCAGTTCACCAAGGAAGACGACTACGAGGCGCACGAGGCGCGCGTCTGCATCTCGGAAGGCGAGATCCTGGGCAACCAGCGGCGCGTGCGCAAGTTCACCCGCGAGCAGTATTTCAAGACGGCGCAGCAGATGGCCGCGCTGTTCGCCGACCTGCCGTCGGCGGTGGCCAACACGCTGGAGATCGCCCGCCGCTGCAACCTGGTGCTGGAGCTGGGCAAGCCGCGCTTGCCCAACTTCCCCACGCCCAACGGCATGCCGATCGAGGAGTACTTCCGCTTCGCATCGCATGAAGGCCTGGAAGAGCGGCTGCTGCAGCTGTTCCCCGCGGAGAACGCGCGCGCGCAGCAGCGCGCCCGCTACGTCGAGCGGCTGGAGTTCGAGATCGGGACCATCCTGAAGATGGGCTTCCCGGGCTACTTCCTGATCGTCGGCGACTTCATCAACTGGGCCAAGAAGAACGGCTGCCCGGTGGGCCCCGGCCGCGGCTCCGGCGCCGGCTCGCTGGTGGCCTACGCGCTGAAGATCACCGACCTGGACCCGCTGCAGTACAACCTGCTGTTCGAGCGCTTCCTCAACCCCGAGCGGGTCTCGATGCCGGACTTCGACATCGACTTCTGCCAGGGCAACCGCGACCGCGTCATCGAGTACGTGAAGGAAAAGTACGGCCGCGACGCGGTGAGCCAGATCGCCACCTTCGGCACCATGGCCGCGCGCGCCGCGGTGCGCGACGTCGGCCGCGTGCTCGACATGAGCTACACCTTCTGCGACGGCATCAGCAAGCTCATTCCCAACAAGCCGGGCACGCACATCACGATCGCGGATGCGCTCAAGCAGGAGCCGATCCTGGCCGAGCGCTACCAGCGCGAGGACGAGGTCAGGACCCTGCTGGACCTGGCGCAGAAGCTCGAAGGCATGACGCGCAACGTCGGCATGCACGCCGGCGGCGTGCTGATAGCGCCCGGCAAGCTGACCGACTTCACGCCGCTGTACCAGCAGCCGGGCAGCGACTCCGCCGTGAGCCAGTACGACAAGGACGACGTGGAGGCGGCGGGCCTGGTGAAGTTCGACTTCCTGGGCCTGGCCACCCTGACCATCCTGGAACAGGCGCGCAAGCTGATCGCCGGGCGCCACCCGGGGCAGGAGGACTTCGCCTTCGAGAAGATCGCGCTCGACGACGCGGCCACCTACAAGCTGTTCTCCGACGGCAAGACCGAGGCCGTGTTCCAGTTCGAATCGCGCGGCATGCAGGGCATGCTGCGCGACGCGCGGCCGACGCGGCTGGAAGACCTGATCGCCCTGAACGCGCTGTAC
Source organism: Ramlibacter sp. (assembly GCA_021323335.1). Taxonomy (GTDB): domain Bacteria; phylum Pseudomonadota; class Gammaproteobacteria; order Burkholderiales; family Burkholderiaceae_C; genus Ramlibacter. Next base: position 28,133 of record JAJTCN010000070.1, on the reverse strand, counting down.
CGGCCCGGCCCGATGGACCTGATCCCCAGCTTCGTGGCCCGCAAGCACGGGCGGGAACCGGTGGAGTACCCGCACCCCGCGGTGGCCCAGATGCTGGGCGAGACCTACGGGATCATGGTCTACCAGGAGCAGGTGATGCAGACCGCGCAGATCCTGGGCGGCTACTCGCTCGGTGGCGCCGACCTGCTCCGCCGCGCCATGGGCAAGAAGAAGGCCGAGGAGATGGCCGAGCACCGCGAGCGCTTCCGCGCCGGTGCCGAGAAGACCCACGGCATCCCGCAGGCCAAGGCCGACGAGGTCTTCGACCTGATGGAGAAGTTCGCGGGCTACGGCTTCAACAAGTCGCACGCCGCCGCCTACTCCCTGCTGGCGTACCACACCGCCTGGCTGAAGGTGCACTACACGGCGGAGTTCTACTGCGCCAACATGACCATCGAAATGGACAACACCGACAAGCTCAAGGTGTTGTTCGAGGATGCGGTCAAGAACTTCGGCATCAACTTCGAGCCGCCCAACGTGAACCGCGGCACCCACCGGTTCGAGCCGATCTCCAACAAGGAGGTGCGCTACGGCCTGGGCGCGATCAAGGGCACCGGGCAGTCCGCCATCGAGGCCATCGTGGCGGCGCGGGAAGAGGGCGGTCCCTTCACCAGCCTGTACGACTTCTGCTGCCGGGTGGACCGCTCGCGCATCAACAAGCGCTCGGTGGAGGCGCTGATCAAGGCCGGCGCCTTCGACACGCTGCACATGAACCGCGCCGCGCTCGTGGCCTCCATCGACCGCGCCTTCGACTTCGCCAACGCAGCGGAGGCCAACGCCAACCAGGGCGGGCTGTTCGACATGGGCGACTCGCATGCGGCCAGCCACGTCGAGCCGGAACTGGTGGAAGCCATGCCTTGGGGCGTCAAGGAGCGCCTGTCGATGGAGAAGACGGCGATCGGCTTCTACCTGTCGGGGCACCTGTTCGACGAGGTGGAGCGCGAGGTGCGCCGCTTCGCCCGGCGCCGCATCGACGAGCTGGTGGACACCCGCGAGCCGCTGCTGCTGGCCGGCATCGTCAACGACCTGCGCGTCATCAACGGCCAGCGCGGCAAGCTGGCGCTGTTCAAGCTGGACGACAAGACGGACGTCATCGAGGCCGCGGCCGACGAGGGCGTGTTCAACCCGCACCGCTCGTGGTTCAAGGACGACGAGCTGATCGTGGTGATGGCCAAATTGCAGCCGGACCGCTTCACCGGCGGTTTCCGCCTGAACATCAGCCAGATCTGGGACCTGGCGACGGCGCGCTGCCGCTTCGGCAAGTACCTGCGGGTGGCGGTGAACGGCCAGGTTCCCGACATCCAGCGGCTGCTGCGGGACTTCCCCGCCCGGCGGGAGCTGTCGGACCAGGGCGAGCTGGTGCGCGGCCTCGGCGTGCGCCTGGTGGTGCAGCGCGACGCGGCCCAGGCCGAACTGCAGCTTGGTGACCAGGCCAAGTTCTTCCCCAGCGACGCCGCCCTGGCCAGCTGGATGGCGCAGGCCCCCGGCGGCCAGGCGCAGATCGTCTACGAGAACTGACGTCGCGCCGCACGGCGCCGTTACGTCCTTTCGACGCAACTGACGAGTTCGGGCCGGCGCCTCGCCGGCTTGGCCAGAATCCCTGCTGACTCTTGCTTAAGCATCTCGCTTAGCTCGAAGGTGTGTGCAAAACGCCACGTATTCCGAACCGGCTAGACCGTCTGTACGACCCACGTGCCGCTCAGCGTTCTCCGCTGGCCGGTCCATTGCAAGTTGCAAATACTTACAACCATATCGACCGACGGCCCCGGGCCTGTGACGAGTCCAGGGGACAGACCTTAAGACGAAAGTGGTAAACGGCAATGAAACAGCGTTCGAGATCCGAGTCCGGCCTATCGCAGGCTGGTGCGGACCTGCGTGCGCTGTCGCCCTGGCCACGGCGGCCGGCGCCGCGTACCCGCAGGACCTGCCGGTCCGGGCCGTGGCCCAGGTGCAATCCCTGGACCGCGCGGCGGCCGAGGAGGAGCGCATGAGGGCCGCCGGCGCGCTGCGCGAGGAAGGCTACGTGGACAAGGTCATGGACCCTGGCCTGGGCGGCTCTCCCACGGCCACTCCGGACGAGAAACCCGACACCCGCGGGTTCCGGACCTGGTCCGTGGAAACCCGGGCGGGCGCCGCCCAGTCCGACGGACTGGCCCTGCGTTCGGCCACCGAGCTGGGCCAATCGTTCCGGTACCAGCACGAGACCGCCAGCCACGGCGCTTTCCAGGTCGAGGCCGACTGGCGGCACGGCCCCGATTCGCCGGACTTTGCCGTGGGCAGCGTGTCCTCCGCCTCCCGGCGCAACAGCGGCCGCCTGACGGTGCGCAACTTCGGTTTTCCCCTCACCTCGCGCACCTTCGCCGATTCGGCCGTGGGCGACATCTACAGCGAAGTCACGCAGGTGCTCAGCCGGACCTACCGTCTCTCGCTCGGCAGCAGCGTCGTGCGGGGCGCGAGCACGCGGGTTTCCGGCGAAGGCTACGAGGTGCGCGCCGGCGCGGGCCAGCGCGGTTCGCTCGCGGGCTCGCCGTACCCCGGTTTCGAGGGGGCGCGCGGCAGCCTGGCGTGGGCGGGCGGCAGCGTGCAGGTTTCGGACGAGGTGGGCGTGGGTGTCCAGGTCAACCAGGCCAGCGACATCCCGGCGTTCGGCGGTTTCTTCCCGCTGGCGACGGGTGACGAGGACGTCACAAGCATGGCGGCAGGGGTTTCGCTGGGCGCGCCCGCCAACGCGCCCGGCCCGAGGGCGCGCCTGGTCTACCTGCGAAGCCACGCCGGCGCGTCCACCCTCGCGCCCAACGCGCAGGGCTGGTTCGGCGAGGGTGGCTTCGCCACCGGCGTCTTCGAGCACGATCTCGGCCTGTACGCCACCGGGGCCAACCTGCGCTTCGGCGACTACACGCTCGGCACCGCGGACCAGCATGGCGCCTACTGGCGCTTCAGTACGTCGGGCACGCGGCATGCCTGGTCGGGGGGACTGGATTACGAGAGGCAGGAAGCGGATGCGCTCAGTGGGGGCGCGGAGTCCCGCCGCATCGGCGTCACCGGCGGCGGCCAGTACCGGATCAGCCGCGTCGACCTGGTGGGCGGCTATGCCAGCCTGGGCTTCACGCGCTACGCAGCCGGCAGCCCGGCGGCGCTGGACGGGGCGCATCGCAGCGTCAACGCCAACGTGTTCTACCAGACGCGTTTCGACAGCTTCGCCCCGACCCGTGTTCGCTTCAGCATCTACCGCAACGAGCAGCTCGTCGCCGATGACCTGGCGGCCACGGGCGAGGAACTCGCCTGGGAACAGGAATGGGTGCAGGGCTCGTACGACGACCCGCATCGACCGGAATTCAACACCACGCTGGCCGTGGCGCGCGACCGCAGCGCCGGGCGCAGCGAGCTCCAGCCCTCGGTCGGCGCCACCTTCCGCCTGTGGCCGCAACCGGACTGGCTGGCGGCCGGCACGCTGCGCTACACGGCGCGCGACAGCAACCTGTACACCAGCCGCGGCCTGTCCGGAACGCTCACCACCGAGAAGCAGGTGGCGCAAGGCTGGCGCCTCGGCGCCGCTTTGAGCCTGAACCAGGCCGTGGTGCGGGTGGCGTCGGCGGGAGTCTCCGAGCCCGAGGTGGTGCGCGGCAACGACCGCTCCGTTTCGGTCTACCTGCGCTGGGAAGGCGCCGCCGGCACCACGCCGCAGGGGCTGGGCGTGCGGGAGGCGGGCAGCGCCGGCACGGGCAGCGTCGGCGGCATCGTCTTCCTCGATGCCGATCGCGACGGCCGCCAGACCCTCAACGAATTGGGCGCGGCCGGTGTCGAGGTGATCCTCGACGGCCGCTTCCGCGTCGTCACCGACCGGTTCGGCCGGTTCGATTTTCCGCTGGTGGCCACGGGTCGGCACCAGCTGACGCTCACGCCCGAGACTGTGCCGCTCCCCTGGGGCGTGGCGCGGTCGCAGGACGTGCGTGTCGAAGTACCCCTGCGCGGCGAGGCGTTCATTCGCATCCCGGTCGTGCGGACAGGGGACTGATGCAGTTCGGCCCGCACGCCTAGTCACATTCACCTAAGCATTAACTGAAAGGACGTAACCATGAGAAAGCTTTCGAACTACCGCCTTGCCTCCGTCGCCGCGGCGCTTGCGCTGGCCGGCACCGCCGCCGTCGCCGAGCAGACGATCGGTGTCCAGGACGGCACCAGCGCCACCGACGCGGTCGCAACCGCGCGCGTGAACATCCGGGTGCTGGTGCCGAAGATCGTGATCCTGCGGGTCGGCAATGCCGCGAACACGGTGCCGCAGATCGACTTCAGCTACGGCATCACCGGCTTCGCGGCGCCGCAGGCCAGCGCCTCGTACACGGGCGCCATCGCGCCCACGCTGACCGAGACCATCACGCGCACCAACCCGGCCGGCGCCGCGGGCGACGTGGTCGTGGGCGCATGGACCAACATGGCGTCCACCACGCTGACCTGCGCGATCGGCGCCCTTGCCGGCACCACCGCCTTCGTCTCGGGCGCTACCGCCGGCGGCGTGCCGGGCACGGCGGACATCACCTACACGGTGGCCGGGGCCACCCCGCTGCCGCACCCGGGCGCCGCGGGCGACCTGACCGACTGCGATGGCGTCAACAGCCAGACGCTGACGGAGCGGACCGCCTACGCCGGCACGTACACTTACGCTTCCGCGCTGACGCCGACCGACCTGAACCCGGGCACCTTCGGCTTGACCGTGACGTACACGGCCACCGCGCCCTGACAGGAAATCGCTTGCCTTGACCGACGCCTCCCGCCTCGTCCGCCGGCTCGCATGCCGGCGACCGAAACGCCCGCTCTTCCAGGGGCTGGCGGCGGCGGCGGTGCTGTGCGCGGCGGGGCCCGCCGGGTCGGTGATCACCACCACCTGCTGCTATGGCGGCGTGCGTGACGTGATCCTGCGCGTGGGCACGGCCACGGCGGGCGTGATCGACGTGGTACGTTTCGACGTCGGCGGCCCCCCGGTGGGCAACGTGCAGGCCGCGGCACCCAATCCCCATGGCAACGGTGTACCCGTGGCGGCCGCGACCGGGGCGGTCCCGATCTACCTGCGGGTGCGCGCGCCGGCCTCGGTGCTGCCGCAGCAGATCACCGTGACGGTGTCCTCGCCCGCCAACCTGACCTGCCTGTCCGGCTGCGGAACCATCCCGTTCTCGGAGATCAGCTGGACGGTCACCAATCCGGCCGCGGGCGACTTCGTCAACGGCACCCTCGGCGGCACTTCCACCATCCTCGGCCCCGTCACCTTCAACGGTTTCTTCGGCGGCTTCGTCGGCGGCACCTACCTGGTGACCAACAACCTGAGCTTCTCGTACGCCAATGCCGCGCCCCGTGCCGCGGGGCGCTACACCGGGAGGGTGACCTACACCGTCACGCTGCCATGAGCCGTCGTGTCCTGGCCGTCGTCGTGGCGGCGTGCATGCCGTGGGCCGCCGCTGCTTTCACCGCGCGCCTGGACGATTCGCTGTCGCCGCGGCCGCAGGTGGTTGCGCCGCAGGTGCTGTCGGAGCATGGGCGGCCGCTGGACGACATGCTGGGTGACGCCGTGCCGCAGTACGGCATCTCGCGCTTCGGCCGCGTCGAATACCGGCTGGCGACCGCGCCCTACGTGGGCAAGCGGGCGCGCATCTACTACGTGGTGCCGGCGCCGGTGCAGGGCCTGCGTTCGCCGGCCGGCCTGCGCATGACGTGGCGGGGCAATGGCATGTTCGCGGATGGCAGCGCGCGCGGCGGCGAGCGCCGGCTGGTGTGGAGCGGCGTGGTCCGCGACCCGGTGATGCGGGAGTCGCTGGACCTCACGATGGAAGTCAGGTTGAGCGAGCTGATGCTGCGCCCGCAAGGCGGATTGTCGGTGGAATCGTATTTCGAGATCGAGGTGACGCGATGAGGGCGATGCAACGTTGGGCGGGCGCACTGGGGCTGCTGCTGCCGCTGTGGGCCGGCGCCGGGCCCTTCGAATTGGGCGTCGCGCCGTCGCGCTTCGAATTGACCGCCAAGGCCGGCGCGCGGGTCGGGCAGTCGCTGACCCTGCAGAACGTGAGCGACCAGCCGGCGGACGTCGCCGTGCGCACGCTGGACTGGAACATGACGCCGGAAGGCGGCATCAGCTACAGCGAGGAGCTGCGCGCCGGCAGCTGCCGCCCCTGGGTCACGCTGGAACGCCGCCGCCTGACCCTGGGCTCCCGCGCCCGGGGCTCGTACCGGTTCCAGGTCGACATCCCGCCGGATGCGCCGCGCGGCGAATGCCGCTTCATGATCGCGCTGGAAGGCGCGGAGCCGGCGGCCACCAGCAAGCTCGGCTCCGACGGCGCGGCAGTCAGCCTGCCGGTGAGCGGCCGCATCGCCATCGCCGTCTATATCGCGGTGAACGGCGCGCAGCCGAAGCTGGAAGTCGAGAACCTGTCGACCCAGCCGGTGCGGGGCCGGCGGCTGCCGACGGTCACCATCACCAACAAGGGCGACGCGCACGGCCGCCTCGACGGCGCGCTGGATGCGACCGATGCGCGGGGGCAGAAATTCGAACTGGTGCCGGACGCCTCGCCGCTGCTGCCGGGGCAGACGCGCACGCTGGCCTTCACCGCGCGGACGAACGTCGCGAACCAGAAGCTGGACGAGCCTGCCTTTCCCATCCAGGCCAGCGGCAGGCTGGACTGGGAGAACGGCAGCTTCAAGGTGGAGGCGGAGTTCAAGTGACCGCAGCCGGCCGGCTCGCCCGAACGCGCTCGCTGGCGTCGCTGGCAGCGGCGCTCGCGCTCGCCGTGCCCAGCGGGCATGCCGACCAGGACACCGCCAACGGCAACGGCGGGACGAGGACGGCGACGGTGGAGCTGGACTTCCAGGTGAACATCTACAAGTTCGTCCTGCTGCGCGTCGGCGCTGCCGACGGAACGTCGACCAGCGTGGACTTCCGCGTGGGCATCACGCCCGACCTGGCCGCCGGCAATTCGCAAAGCTACACCGGCGCGATCCCCGGGCTGACCACGCGCGCGAGCACCACCAATCCCGCGTCCGCGGCGGGCGCCGTCACCGTGGAGATGTTCACCAACGTCACCGGAACCCAGCTCACGTGCTCGCTGTCGGCGCTCGCAGGCGCGACCGCGTTCGCGGTGGGCGGCACGACGGCGGGCGGCGTGCCGGGGCGCAACAACATCCTCGTCGCGGCGACCGGCGTGAACCATCCCGGCGCGAACCTGGGTAGTTGCACGGGAGCGACGACGGCGGCGGTCACCGCCCTGTCCAGCCTGAGCGGCACGTACACCTACTCGACCAACTACACCCCCGGCGCGCTGGCGGCGGGAACCTACGGCAACGTCGTCACGTACACGCTGACTGCGCCCTGAACCTGGGCGCCGGCGTCACTGCGCCGCGGCGACGTCGAACTTCATGCCGGAGCTGCGCCACTCCGGAAAGCCGCCTCGGAACCAGTACACCTTGCTGTAGCCGGCCTTGATCGCGGCCTGGGTGGCCTTGAAGCTCTTCCAGCACTCGGGCCCGTTGCAGGCGAAGATCAGTTGCGCGTTGCGGTCGGGACCGAGGCGCGCGACGTCGAACTTGTCCTGCGCGGCGTCGAAGTCGGCGTCCTTCGCGCTCTTCTCGACGTACGGCACCAGGATCGCGCCGGGCACCTGGCCGGCCTTGAATTCGACCTCGGTGCGCGTGTCCACGTAAGTGGCGCCCGCCTGCAGCAACTGGGCCACCTTCGGCGCATCGACGACGGTGGCGCCGGGCAGGGCGCGCGGCGTGAAGTAGCCGAGCGTGGCCACGTACTTGAAGTCCTCGGCGGTGTTGGCGACGGCGCGGGCGTTCTCCATGCGCAGCAGTTCGGCGAAGGGCGCGGCGTCGGCCAGCGCATCGCGCAGCGCTTCCGCGCTGGTGCGCGAGCCCTTCTTGATGGCGACGCTGAGGCCGGGCACGGGCTTGGACTGCATCACGGCCTTCACCGGCTCGCCGGCGGCCACCCAGCGGTCGAACACGGCCTTCTCCACCGCCACCACGTCGCAGCGGCGCACCTGCAGGCAGGGCAGCAGCGCGTCCTGGTACCGCGTTTCGTAGACCGACGAGAAGTGCCGCTTGATGCTGGTGTTGGCGGCGTTCACCTCCCCGCGCACCAGGTAGGTCACGACGCTGTCCTGCAGCGGCAGCCCCAGGCGCTTGCCCTGCGCGTTGGCAAGGTCGCTGATGCTGGCCTCGCGCAGCGTCACCAGGACGGCCTGCACGGGCTTGCCCAGCCCCACCACCGGCAGGTAGCCGTAACGCACGGCGCTGCCCACCACGTGGGCCGGGCCGACGAAGATGTCATGCACCCCGGCGCGCGTGGAGCCCAGGTCCGCCGTTGCATCCGTCGACAGGGCGATCTGGGCGCCGCCGCCCGCGGGCTTGCGCAACGCCTGCTCCACGGCGGAGCGCCACGCCGTGTACAGCGCGTAGCGCGACTGCTCGCTGCTGTCGCCGGGGTTGACCAGGACGCGCAACGGCGCCGGTGAAGCCGCGGACGGCTGGGCCGGCGCGGCCTGCGCCGTCCCGGCGAGGAGCATCGCGGCACCGAAAATGACATGGAACTGCTTCATGCTGCCTCCTGTTGGATCGGGGAAGTGAGGACATAGCGGCCCGCGACCTGCGCGTGCCGCGGCCGCCGCGCCGCCTTCGGCGGGGACGGGTCGTGCCGGTGGAGGGTGGTGAGGTTGTTCCAGAGCAGCACGTCGCCCGGCTGCCAGGCGTGGTGCAGGGTGACGGCGGGCGCCGTGGCATAGCTCCAGACGATGTTCAGCAGCCGCTCGGATTCGTCGGGCGCCAGGCCCGCGAACCAGCTGTGGCGGCGGCTGCCGAGATAGAGCGTCTGCTCGCCGCTTTCGGGCTGCACGACGACCACCGGGTGCACGCTGCCGGTGACCTGCACCGGGTCGTCGTTCGCAACGCGGCCGAAGGCGATGGGCTCGGCCATCGCGAGGCTGCCGGCGTGGCGCATCGCCAGCCGGCGCAGGCGCGAAGCCAGGTCCGCCGGCATCGAGCGCAGGGCAGCCGACAGGCTGGCGAACCAGAGTCCGGCGCGCCCGGGCTGCTCCGGCGCGTGCATCAACTGGGCGAACGGCGGGCGGTCCAGGTGGGCGCCGGCCGCGTGCCATTCGGTGTCCGGGTGCGCCGCCGCGGCGCCGGCTTCGATCTCGCCGAAGCGGGCGGCGAAACGGTCGAACTCGCCGTCGCCCAGGCGCTGGCCGCGGAACAGCACCACATGGTGGCGCTTCCACAGCGCATACACGAGATGGAACTGCGGCGCCGTGATGCGCGGCAGGTCGATGCCGTGGATCTCCGCGCCGAAACTGGTGCACAGAGGGGTATGCCGAACCATTGCGAGAGCCTCCCAACCCTGCCCAATGCCGGCTTCCATGCCACGGCTGGGCTCTGCAAGTGTGGGGAAGTGTTTCGCGCACGCCTAGGGGCAAGGCATCAAGTTACGCGCCGTTGCAGAGGGTGCTATCGAAAAAAGAGCGTCCCGGCCTTTGAATACGGGGATTGCAGGCCGGGTGTAGGAATACCGCGTAAGGCCCGCTGCGCGCACACCCCAAGGCGGCAAGCAACAAAAAGCCCCGTGCGTCGCGGATGGGCGGTCAGCCGGACTGGCGCACCGAGATGATGATGGGCGTGTGGATGCGGCCGTCCACGTCGCGGGGCAGCCTTTCGGTGGCCTGGATGCCGCGCAGCACGGCGTCGTCCCGCGCCGCGTTCCCGCTGGACTTCCTGATGCGCTGACCGACGATGGTGCCGTCCGGCGCGAGCCGGATCTCCACTTCCACGGGCGGGTCGCCCGGTACGCTTTCCACGAAGCGGGTGTTGCGCTTGATGAGGGCGGCGATGCGCCCCGCATAGCTGCTGGACGGTCCCGCGGATCGGGCAGCCGTGCCGGTCGCATCCGGGGCGCCGGTGCCGGCCATGGACTGGATGCGCCGCAGGTTCTCCTCGCGCTGCTTGGCCATCCTGGCCGCCTCGCGCGCTTCCTGTTCCTCCCTGCGCTTGCGGTCGGCTTCTTCCTTGCGCCTGGCCTCGGCGGCGACCCGCGCCTGTTCTTCCTTCTTGCGGGCGGCCTCTTCCTCGCGCTGCTTCTTCTGCGCTTCCAGCTTGCGGCGCTGGTCGCGCTCGCGCTCGCGCTCGCGCGCCAGTTCCGCCTGCTTCTGCTTCTCGAGCTCGCGCTTCTCCAGCTCGCGCTCGCGCCGTTCCAGTTCGCGCCTTTCCAGCTCCCGCTCGCGCCGCTGCTTCTCGCGCTCCAGGGCGATGTCCGGCTGGCGCTGCACGGGCGGCTCGGGCCGCGGCGGCGCCTTCACCACCGGCGGCGGCGGCGGAGGAGGGGCCTGCACCACCGGCGCGGGGGGCGGAGGGGGTGGGGGCGGCTGCACGACCTCGCGCGGCGCCGCCTGCTGCGGCAGGCTGGCCCAGAGTTCAGCCTCGGCCACGCTGTTCTGGGGGTCGGTCTTCCATTGCAGGCCGTGCATCAGCGCGGCGACGAGCAGCAGGTGCGCGGCCACCGCCAGGCCGAAAGAGCGCGCCAGCCCCGGCTGCGGTGGCGGCGCGAAGTCGAGGCGGTCGGCGGTGGCGTGCATGCGGACCCGCGGTCGCCGTCAGGGCGCCAGCTGCACGGACAGGCCGACGCGTTCGACGCCGGCGCGCTGCAGCGTGTCCATCACCTTGACCACGGTTTCGTACTTCACGTTGCGGTCGGCGCTGATCACCACCGCCACGCTGCCCGCGGCCTGGCCCGACTGCGCCTGCAGCACGGCGGGTGCGATGTCCTTCAGGTTCATCGCCTGCGTCTTGTCGCCGTTCTTGAGCTGCAGCGTCTCGTCCTTCGACACACCATGAAGATGATCAGCAGCACCAGCATCACGTCGATGAACGGGACCATGTTGATCTCGTTCATGGTGCGGCGGCCGCGGCCGCGGGCGGCGACGTGCGGCATCAGTGCCCCGACGCGGTGTTGGAGAAGCCCGAGTGGCCCGTCGAGGAGCCGCCGCCGAGGTTGCGCTGCAGGATGTTGGAGAACTCCTCGATGAAGGTTTCCAGCTTGATCGCCACGCGGTCGATGTCGCGCGCGAAGCGGTTGTAGGCGACCACGGCGGGGATCGCGGCGAACAGGCCGAGGGCCGTGGCCACCAGCGCTTCGGCGATGCCGGGCGCCACCGTGGCCAGCGTCACCTGCTGCAGGCTCGCCAGCCCGGTGAAGGCATGCATGATCCCCCAGACCGTGCCGAACAGGCCGACGTAGGGCGACACCGAGCCGACCGAAGCCAGGAAGGACAGGTGGGTTTCCACCGCGTCCAGCTCGCGCTGGTAGCTCGCGCGCATCGCCCGCCGGGCGCCATCGAGCAGCGTGCCCGCATCGCCGATGCGGCGCTCGCGCAGCTTCTGGTATTCGCGCATGCCGGAGGCGAAGATGCGTTCCATCGGGCCGGCCGTCTTGGCGTTCTGCGCGGCCGCCGCGAACAGGTCGTTCAGGCTGGTGCCGGACCAGAAATCGCGTTCGAAGTCGTCGTTCAGCGCGTTCACCCGGCGCAACGAGAACAGCTTGCGGAAGATGGCCGCCCAGCTGGTCACCGACACGACGAGCAGCAGCAGCATCACGAGCTGCACGACGAGGCTGGCGCCCAGCACCAGCTGGAGGATCGAGAGGTCTTGGTTCATGCCTTCTGGTTCAGGACGTCGAGGATGGCATCCGGGATACGCCCGGGCCGCAGCGTTGCCGCATCCACCCAGCCGATGCGGATGGTGCCTGCGCACAGGAGCGTTTCGCCGCGCCGTGCCTGCTGGGCGATTATGAGAGAGGCACGGCCCGCGGCCTCGAGCTGGGCCGTAACAATGAGTTCGTCGTCCAGGCGCGCGGGTGCGAGGTAGCGGACGGAAGTTTCACTGACGATGAACATCCCGCCGCTGCCCTCCCTGAGTGCGCCCTGGTTCACCCCGAGCGCCCGCAGCCATTCGGTGCGCGCGCGTTCGAAGAACTTCAGGTAATTGGCGTAGAAGACGATGCCGCCCGCATCGGTATCTTCCCAATAGACACGTATCGGCCAGGTAAAGACCGATGCCGCCGTCACGCCAGCAGCCCTTTCAGCCTCGCGGCCGCTTCCTGCAACTGCGCCATCGAGTTCGCGGTGGAGAAGCGGACGAAGCGGCTGGTGTCGGCGTGGCCGAAGTCGCGGCCGGGGGTGACGGCCACGTGGGCGCGCCGCATCGCTTCGAAGGCGAAGTCCCAGCTGCCCTCCACGCCCAGGCGCCGCGCGGCTTCGCCGCAGTCCGCCCAGGCGTAGAACGCGCCATCCGGCATCACCGGCACGTCCAGGCCCATGGACCGCAGTTGCGGGATGAACCAGTCGCGGCGGGCACGGAACTCGGCGCGGCGGCGCTCGTATTCGGCGATGCTCTCCGCCTCGAAGCAGGCGAGGGCGGCGTACTGCGAGACGGTGCTCGCGCAGATGAAGAGGTTCTGCGCCAGCCGCTCGACCACCGGCACCAGGGCGTCGGGCACCACCATCCAGCCCAGGCGCCAGCCCGTCATGTTGAAGTACTTCGAGAAGCTGTTGATGCTGATGACGTTGTCGTCGATCGCCAGGCCCGTGTGGCCGAAGGTGTCGTCGTAGCTCAGGCCGAGGTAGATCTCGTCCAGCAGGGTGATGCCGCCGCGGCTTTGCACCAGGTGGTGGATGCGCCGCAGCTCGTCGGGGTGGATGCTGGTGCCGGTGGGATTGGACGGCGAGGCCAGCAGCACGCCGCGCGTGCGCGGGGTCCAGTGTTCCTGCACCTTGGCCGCGGTGAGCTGGTAGCGCTCGGCGGCGGTGGTGGGCACCAGCACGGCGTCGCCCTCGGCGGCGCTGACGAAATGCCGGTTGCACGGGTAGCTGGGGTCCGGCATCAGGATCTCGTCGCCGGCCTCGACGAGGGCCAGGCAGGCCAGTTGCAGCGCCGCCGACGCGCCAGCCGTGATGACGATGCGCCGCGCCGGCACGTCCACCCGGAAGCGCTCGGCATACCAGCCGCTGATGCGCTCGCGCAGCGCGTCCAGGCCCATCGCGTGCGTGTATTGGGTGGCGCCGCCGCGGATGGCGCGCTCCGCGGCTTCCTGCACCAGCGGCGGGGCGGTGAAGTCCGGCTCGCCGATGTTCAGGAAGATCATCGGCGTGTCGCTGCGGGCGACTTCACGCGCGATGTCGCGGGCGGCCTTGGCCACCTCCATCACATAGAACGGCTCGATCCGCCCGGCGCGCCGCGAAATCCGCATCAGCGTGCCTTGCCCGAGGCGCGGTCCGCGTCCACTTCCGGCGACCGCAGTTGCGGCGCCAGGCCGTTGAGCACCCCGTTGACGTACTTGTGGCCGTCGGTGCCGCCGAACTCCTTGGCCAGCTCGATGCATTCGTTCAGCACCACGCGCCAGGGGACGTCCGGGGCGTGCAGGAATTCGTAGGCGCCGATCCACATCACGGCGCGTTCGATCGGGGAGATCTCCTCCAGCTTGCGATCGAGCAGCGGCAGGATCAGCCGGTCCAGTTCGGCGGCCTCGCGGATGCAGCCGTGCAGCAGCGCGTCGTAGTGCACCGAATCGGCCTTGTGGAAGCCCGACAGGCCGCGGGTGAACTGGTCGATCGACGCGGCATCCTGCCGGCCGACCAGGTGCTGGTACAGGGCCTGCACGGCGAACTCGCGGGCGCGGCTGCGCGGCGGCTTGGACGAGGTCTTGCGGGGAGCGGCGGTCGTCATCCGATGGCTTCCAGCAGGTTGGCCATCTCGATGGCCACCAGCGCGGCGTCGCAGCCCTTGTCCTCCTGCCGCGCCACGGCCTGCGCCATGTCCTCGGTCGTCAGGATCGCGTTGGCGATGGGAAGCTGGTAATCCAGCGCCACGCGGGTCACCCCGGCGGCGGACTCGTTGGCCACCAGTTCGAAGTGGTAGGTCTCGCCGCGGATGATGCAGCCCAGCGCGATGAGCGCGTCGTAGCCGCCCCGTTCCGCCATCGCCTGCAGCGCGACGGGCACTTCCAGCGCCCCCGGCACCTGCACGTGCTCGATGTTCTTCTCCAGCACGCCGTGCTCCAGCAGCGTGTCCCAGCACGCTTTCGCCAGCACGTTGGTCACGCTCTGGTTGAAGCGCGCCTGCACGATCTCAGGCAACCGGGCGGGGCGTGAAGCCCGCCACTTCCAGGCCGTAGCCGGCCATGCTGGGCATGCGCCGCGGCGCGCCCATCAGGTTCATGCGCTGCACCCCGCAGTCGCGCAGGATCTGCGCGCCGACGCCGTAGGTGCGCAGGTCCATGCGGCCGCGCTCCGGCGCGTGCGAGGCGCGGGCGGTGCCCTCGAACTGCGCCAGCAGCTGCTCCGCCGTCTCGCCGCAGTTCAGGAGCACGGCCACGCCGCGGCCTTGCGCGGCGATGTGCTTGAGCGTCGCTTCCAGGCTCCACGAGTGCATCGAGCGGTCCAGTTCCAGCGCGTCCAGCACCGACAGCGGCTCGTGCACGCGCACCGGCACCGCGTCGTCGGGCTGCCAGGTCCCCTTCACCAGCGCCAGGTGCAAGCCCTGGCTCGGCTTGTCGCGCCAGGCGTGCGCGACGAATTCGCCGTAGGCCGTCTTCAGCGGACGCGAGCCGAGCTTTTCCACCAGGCTCTCGGTGCGGCTGCGGTGGCCGATCAGGTCCGCGATGGTGCCGATCTTCAGGCCATGCTCCGCGGCGAACAGCTGCAGGTCGGGCAGCCGCGCCATCGTGCCGTCGTCCTTCATGATCTCGCAGATCACCGCCGCCGGCGTCAGGCCGGCCATGGCGGCGAGGTCGCAACCGGCCTCGGTGTGACCCGCGCGCATCAGCACGCCGCCGTCCACCGCCTGCAGCGGGAAGATGTGGCCCGGCTGCACCAGGTCGCCGGCGGTGGCGGTGCGGGCGACGGCGGCCTGCACGGTGCGCGCGCGGTCGGCGGCGGAGATGCCGGTCGTCACGCCTTCGGCCGCCTCGATGGAGACGGTGAAGGCCGTGCCCATCTTGGTGCCGTTGCGCGCCACCATCGGCGGCAGCTGCAGGCGTTCGCAGCGCTCGCGGGTGAGGGTCAGGCAGATCAGGCCGCGGCCGAAGCGCGCCATGAAGTTGATGGCCTCGGGCGTGACGTGCTCGGCGGCCAGCACGAGGTCGCCCTCGTTCTCGCGGTCCTCCTCGTCGACCAGGATGACCATCCGGCCGGCGCCGATCTCGGCGACGATTTCCTCGACCGGCGCGACCGGGACGGGCTTGAGTTGCTGGCGTGCGTTCATGCGATGTTTCCTTTCCCCGGGCCGGGGCCGAGCATGCGCTCGACGTAGCGGGCGATCAGGTCGATCTCCAGGTTGACCCGGCTGCCCGCCTTCAGCGCGTGCAGCGCGGTGTTGTCCACCGTATGGGGAATGAGGTTGATCGACAGCTCCGTGCCGTCGGCGCGGTCGGCGATGCTGTTGACCGTGAGGCTGACCCCGTTGACGGTGATCGAGCCCTTGTAGGCGAGGTACTTGCCCAGCCCCTGCGGCGCCAGGATGCGCAGCTCCCAGCTTTCGCCCACCGGCTCCATCCTCGTCACCGCGCCGACGCCGTCGACGTGGCCGGAAACCAGGTGCCCGCCCAGCCGGTCGTGCGCGCGCAAGGCCTTTTCCAGGTTCACCGGGCCGGGTTCGGCCAGGCCGGCGGTCTTGTCGAGGGACTCCGCGGAGATGTCGATGGAGAAGTGGCCGGCGTTGGCGTCCACCGAGGTCACCGTCATGCAGGCGCCGTTGAGCGCGATGCTGTCACCCAGCCCGACGTCGTCCAGGTAGCCCGAGGGCGCGGTGATGGTGAGCCGCTTGCCGTGCTGCCGTGAAGAGCCGAGGTCGTCGATGGCGGCGATACGCCCGACGCCGGTGATGATGCCGGTGAACATGGCCCGATTCTCGCAGGTTCGCGAGAGAGGGGCCCCGGTGGGGTCGCTGCGCGAACCCACCCTACGGGAAGCCGCGGCCCCTGACGGTGGCCAGCACCCGCAAATCCGGGCCGATCGGCTCGACGCCCGTGAAGTCCAGCGGCACGGCTTCGTCCAGGCCGGCCAGCGGCCCGATGTTCACCATGCCGCGGCCGGCGCCCAGCAGCTTCGGCGCGAAGTACAGGAGGAACTCGTCCACCAGGCCTTCGCGCAGCAGCGAGCCGTTGAGCTTGAAGCCCGCCTCGACGTGCAGTTCGTTGACGCCGCGCCCCGCCAGGTCCTTCAGCAGCGCGGCGAGGTCGACCTTGCCGCCCGGGCCCGGCAGCTGGGTCACATGGGCGCCGGCTCGCTCCAGCGCCGCCCGGGCCGGCGCATCCTCCCCGGCGGCATAGATCCAGACCGGCCGCTCGACCCGGAAGAGGGCGGCCCCCGGCGGCGTCTGCAGGCGGCTGTCCACCACCACCAGCGGCGGTTGCCTGCCGACGGGGGCCAGCCGCACGTCCAGCCGCGGATCGTCCTCCAGCACCGTGCCGATGCCGGTGAGCACGGCGCCCGCGCGGGCCCGCCAGGCATGGCCGTCGGCGCGCGCCGCCTCGCCCGTGATCCACTGGCTGCGGCCGTTCTCCAGCGCCGTCTGGCCGTCGATCGAGGCGGCGATCTTCAGGCGCACCCAGGGCACGCCGCGCACCATGCGGCTGAAGAAGCCGATGTTGAGCGCGCGGCTCTCGTTCGCGCCGGGTCCGGTTTCCACGGCCACGCCGGCCGCGCGCAGCCGCGCGAAGCCCTGGCCGGCGACCAGCGGATTGGGATCGGTGACGGAGGCCACGACCCGGCCGATGCCGGCTGCCGCCAGGGCATCGCAGCACGGTCCGGTGCGGCCGTGGTGGGCGCAAGGCTCCAGCGTGACGAAGGCGGTGGCGCCGCGCACGTCCGCGCCGCGCGCGCCGGCATCGCGCAGGGCCATGATTTCGGCGTGGGCCTGGCCGGCGGCCTGCGTGTGGCCGCGTCCCAGCTCCCGCGCGCCGTCGGCGGTGACGATGACGCAGCCGACGCGGGGGTTGGGCTCGGAGACGCCGACGGCACGCGCGGCCAGCGCGAGCGCCTCCTGCATCCAGTGGTCCGGGCTTGCCATCGCGCCATTGTGGGCCAAGACGCTGCGGCATCCGTCACGCGGGCGCGGCCAGCAACGCACTGCGCGCGCGCCGGCGGCTGCCTATCGTGCGGGGCATGACCCAGCGCCAGTGCGGCTTCAGCCTCGTCGAGTCCCTCGTGACGCTCGCCATGGTGGGCTCGCTGCTGGCGCTCGGGGCCGGCTCGCTGGCCGACCTGTTCCACGGCCTGCGGCTGCAGGCGCTGAGCGGCGACCTGTTCCAGCAGCTGCTGCTCGCCCGCAGCGAAGCGATCAAGCGCAATGGACGGGTGGTGCTCTGCAAGTCGGTGGACGGCGCCGCCTGCGTCACCGCCGGCGCCTGGGAGCAGGGCTGGATCCTCTTCCAGGACCGCAACAACAGCGGCGCCCGCGACGGGGACGAGCCGGTGCTGCACCGGCTGAATGCCTTGCCCGCGGGCTGGCGGCTGACCGCCAATGCGCCGGTGGGGCGCTACGTGTCGTACGGTCCCATGGGCGGCGCGCGGATGGCATCGTCCGGCGCGTTCCAGGCCGGCACCTTCACCCTGTGCCGGGCCTCCACGGAGCGCACTGAAGCGCGCCAGATCATCATCAACGCCGGCGGCCGTCCGCGGGTGCAGAAGGTCTGGCTGGACGACTGCTACTGATCCGTCGCAAAAGCCCGTCCATCGCGGCCCGAAGGCCTTCGCAGCGAGGCTGGACCGCTCATCACATGACCGTGACCGCTGGGCGAACCGGCGTGGCCGGGGCCTGCGGCGCTGCGTAGCATCCGCTCGTTCCTGTCGCCTGGAGAGAGCCTTGTCCCAACCCTGTATGAGCCGGTCCCGCACCGCAGCGGGCTTCACCCTGATCGAACTCATGATCACGGTGGCGATCGTCGGGATCCTGGCGGCGGTGGGTTATCCGGCCTACACCGACTACATCCGCCGCGGCCAGCTGCCGGAAGCGTTCGCCGCCATGTCGGATTACCGCGTCAAGCTCGAGCAGTATTTCCAGGACTACAAGAGCTACGGCACCACCAACGGCGGCGTCTGCGCCAATGGCACCAACGCGCCGGCCTGGAACACCTTCGTCCCCGCCAACGCCAAGCACTTCACGTACACCTGCCTGGTCGACGGCACCGGCTACGTGCTGACCGCCACCGGCTCCTCCGGCGCGGCCGTCGGCCACGTCTACACCGTGAACGCCAACAACCAGCAGGGCACCACCCAGTTCAAGGGCGCCACCGTCAGCAAGACCTGCTGGCTGGTCAAGGGCACGGAGTGCTGATCATGAAGCGGCAGCGCGGCATCAACCTGATCGAGGTCGCAGTGACGGTCTCGGTGCTGGGGATCCTGATCGCCGCCGGCCTGCCCAGCATGGGCGACTGGATCCGCTCGACCCACGTGCGCACGCTGGCCGAGACCACCCAGACCGGTTTGCACAAGGCGCGCCAGGAAGCGATGAGGCGCAACAAGGTGGTCACGTTCTGGCTGGTCTCGCCGACCACGACGAGCCGGCCGGACAACACCTGTGCGCTGGACGCCACGTCGGGGGCCTGGGTGGTGAGCCTGGAAAACCCGACCGGCCTGTGCGCGACCGCCCCGTCCGCCGGCGTGACCCCGCGCATCGTGGAGACCTACGGACCCGGCAACAGCGCCGAAGGCATCGCGGTGGCCGCCGACACGTCCTCCATCAGCTTCAACGGCTTCGGCCAGAGGACCGGCGGCGGCGCCTGGAAAGTGGACATCAGCCACAGCGCGAGCACTTCGGTGCGGCCGCTGCGCGTCGAAGTCTCCGCCAGCGGCGGCATCCGCATGTGCGACCCGACCGCCACCGCCATCGATTCCACCGATCCGAGGGCCTGCGTCCAGCCATGAGCAAGAAACCGCACATCTCCCGCACGCCCGCGGCGCGCCGCCAGCGCGGCGTGGCGCTGGTCGAGGCGCTCGTCGGCATCCTCATCTTCGCCTTCGGCATCATCGGCCTGGTGGGCCTGCAGGTGGCGATGACCCGCGCGCAGGGCAGCGCCAAGTACCGCGCCGACGCCGCCTACCTGAGTTCGCAGGTGCTCGGCTACATGTGGGCCGACAAGACCAACCTGGCCCAGTACAACACCGATGGCGGCTGCGATGCCTATGCGCCCTGCAACGACTTCGTGCAGAAGGTCGAAGCCGGATTGCCCGCCGGCGCCGTCGAGATCAGCACGACCGCCGCCACCGGCGTGGTGTCGATGACCGTCACCTGGTCCACCGCCGCGGAGGGAACGCACAGCCATGTCGTCACCAGTTCCATCAATTAGGCGCCAGTCGGGCTTCACGCTGATCGAGCTGATGATCGGCGTGCTGATCGGCCTGATGGCCAGCCTCGCCGTGACCCACGTCCTGGTGAACTCCGAAGGCCAGAAGCGCACGACGACCTCGGGCTCGGACGCGCAGGTCAACGGCGCGCTGGCGCTGGCGACGCTGCAGCGCGCGCTGCAGCCGGCCGGCTACGGCTTCACCACCACGCCCAACGTGATCGGCTGCACGCTGACCGCGGTGTTCAACGGCGCCCCCGTGACGGACTTCCCGGCGAGCCTGGTGCCCCTGACGATCACGGACGGCGCCTCCGGCGCCCCGGATTCCTTGCGCGTCCTGGCCAGCGGCAAGAGCTCGTTTTCGGTGCCGCTGCGCATCGTCGCCCCCGGCAACAGCCTCACCAACTATCCCGTCGGCAGCGTTCGCAGCATCGTCAGCGGCGACCTCGTGATCGCAGCCGACGCCATCAACAGCGCGCCCAGCGTGCCCTGCCGCGTGATGCAGGTGACCGCCAACCCCGGCAGCGTGCCGGAGGTCGTGAACGGCGCCACCAGCGGCTGGAACGCGGGCCCGCCGGCAGCCGGCCTGTTCCCCGATGGCGGCGCGCTGCTCAACATGGGCACGCCGATGGACGTGACGTATGCCATCGCCGGCAACGCGCTGACGGTGCGGACGCTGACCCTGGACGCGACCACCTCGGAGCCGGACTACCCCGCCGCCACCGAGCTGTTCCCCAACATCGTTCAGTTGCAGGCGCTGTACGGCAAGGCCACGGTGACCCCGGGCGTCGTCGACACCTGGGACAACGTGGCGCCGGCGACCCCCGCGCTGTGGCAGCAGGTCATCGCCGTGCGCATCGCCGTGGTCGCGCGCAACAGCCAGTACGAGAAGGAAGACGTCACCCACACCAACGTCGCCTGGGACGTGGGCACCGCGGGCACGGTGGCCGGCAGCGCCGCCTGCACCACGACCTCCGGCGCCGCCAGCCGCTGCATCTCCATCAAGATCGACGGCCTGGGGGACGACTGGAAGCGCTACCGCTACCGCCTGTTCGACACCATCGTGCCGTTGCGCAACATGCTGTGGTCCTCATGAACCGCTTGTCCCACCTTCGCCGATCCACCCCGCGCGGTTCCCAGCGCGGCATCTCGCTGCTGTTCTCGCTGATGGCGCTGGTGATCCTGGGCTTCGGCGCCGTGGCGCTGACGCGCTCGGTGGACACCGGGACGCTGATCCTGGGCAACCTGGCCTTCAAGCAGGACACGATCACCTCCAGTTCCCGCGGCACGGAAGAGGCATTGGTCTGGCTCACGGCCAACGCTTCGGGCAGCACGCTGAACGCCAACAACATCGCCCGGGGCTATTACGCCAGCAGCATCGACAAGCTCGACCCCACCGGCAACCATACCTCGACGACCAACAAGCTTCCGCTGGTCAACTGGGACGGCGACTGCAATGGCGCCACCACCGGAACCTACGAGAACTGCGACGTGCTGCCCTTCACGGGCACGCAGGTCAACGGGAACAAGGTGCAGTGGGTCATCACGCGCCTGTGCGACCAGGTGGGCGCCCCGAGCGGGGTGAACCTGTGCGTTCGCCCGGCAGCAACTTCCACATCGACCGCGCTCGAGCGCGGCGAGCTCAACCCCGGCGGCCGCATCAGCACCGGCATCGCAGGCCCCTACTACCGCGTCATCGTGCGCGTGGAAGGGCCCCGCAATACCGTGAGCTACACCGAATCACTTGTCCACTTCTGACGGACAGCCGCTGGAAAGGCCATCATGAAACTCTCTCGACTTCACCTCCTGTCCCGGGCGCGACGAGCGCGCGGGGCGGCAGCTTTGCTGGCGGGACTGTTCTGCGGCACGGTCATCGCCGCGACCACCGACATCGCCAACGCGCCGCTGTTCACGTCCTCCAACGCCTCCGTCAAGCCGAACATCATGTTCATCCTGGACGATTCGGGCTCGATGGCGCGGGCCTACATGCCGGACGAGGCGAGCGAGTTCGACTCCACCGAGTACGGCCAGCGCGCCGCGCAGTGCAACGGCGTTGCCTACGACCCATCCGTCACCTACTCGCCGCCGGTGGACTTCGAGGGCACGGAGCTGGCGCTCGGCGACACCGGCGTCCTGGACCCTTCCACCCAGGTCAGCAACATCCGCGGCGCCGCCGACATCGCGACCTGGCCGACCGCCGGTTCCACGATCAACGTCACCATCACCGACGGCAGCCGGCAGAGCAACTGGTTCTCCACCGACACCGAGAGCACGTCCCGCCTCGTGACGGTCTACGGCACGGCGAGCAAGTACTTCACCGGCTCCGTCACGAGCTGGAACACGACCTCGGGCGTGCTGCAGATCAAGGTGCTGGCCGTCGTCGGCAGCGGCAGCCTGTCGGGGGTCAAGGTCGGCCGCGGGCTCGCCAACAGCTACTTCACGTACACCGGCGCGCAGGGCAAGCTGGGTTTCGCCTATGACGCCAGCGGAAATCTCTCCACGGGCAGCACCTTCTTCAAGGAATGCAACTCGCCCATCCTGGCGGCCGTCACCAGCAGCCAGCCCGGCGCGGGCGTCTTCGTCGCCGGCGCGATCGATGGCAGCGTCACCGCTGCTGCCCAGAACTACGCCAACTGGAAGGAGTACTACACCGACCGCATGAAGCTGATGAAAACCTCGGTGTCGCGGGCTTTCCGCACCGTGGACAGCCGCTACCGCGTGGGCTTCACCACCATCAGCTCCACCGACGCCGTCGAAGGCACCAAGTTCCTGAACATCCGCGATTACGACGCCGGGCAGAAGGAGAAGTTCTACACCAAGCTGAACGCGGCCGTTCCGTCCATCACCACGCCGCTGCGGGGGGCGCTCGCCAAGGCCGGCCAGTACTACGCCAAGAAGGCGCCCAGCCAGACGGTTGACCCGATCCAGTACTCGTGCCAGCGCAACTTCACCATCCTGTCCACGGACGGCTACTGGAACACCGGCTTCGAAACCTCCACGTACGGCCCGTACAAGCTGAACGGCACCACGCTCGTCGGCCAGCAGGACGGCGGCGCCACGCTGCGCCCGATGTTCGACGGCGGCAGCGCCACCGACACGACCACGGAAACCTGGACGGTGACCAAGACGACCGTCTCCACGGTGCTGACGCCTTACGTGACCACCAGCACGACGGTGCGCAGCACGACGACGACCGCCCCGGCCAGCGCGACCGCCGGCCAGAGCCGGACGAACTTTGTCCTGGTCAACGAGTTCACCCTCGGCGGCAGCAACCTTTCGCGCAGCGGCAACGTGATCACCGTCACGGCCAGCGGCGGACACGGCCTCGTCACCGGGGACGTGGTCACCATCGCCGACGGCACCAACACCAGCTTCCGGGCCACCGGCGTGACGGTCACCGTCCTCAGCCCCACGCAGTTCACGTACGACCGGTCCGGCGCCAACGGGACCGGCAGCGGCACTTACTCGATCTACCCCGGCGGCTCCAATTGCAGCGGCGGCAGGGACGTGCAGCGCAGGGTCACGGAAATGCGTGACCAGCTCACCATCTCCACGACGTACATGACGGACACGACGCTGCAGGGGTCGACGGCCACCCATACCGCCACCGTGGTGGAAGCGACGCCGTACACGCGCGTGACGAAGGTGGTCAACGGTACGCTGATCAGCGACAACACGACGCAAGGCACGCTGTCCACCACCACTACGAACTCCGCGCCGACCACCACGACGGGCACCGCCACCACCACGCGCCAGATGGGCGTGCCGGCGACCACCACCGCGGCCGGCCTGTCGCCGTGGGTGGTGACCGCGACCAACACGCTCGCCGCCGGCGCCACCTGCGTGAGCGACGCGTCCAACCCCAGTGCAGTGACCTCGAACCTGCCTTCGACGACGACGGCGCAGCCGCCGGTGTCGAACGGCGTCGTCAGCACGACCGGCCCGACGCGCACGCAGAACGGCAGCGCCGCGAGCACGGTCGCCACCGTCAACAGCGTGGAAGGTCCGCACACTTCCACCACGGCCACCACGACCAACGGCGGCACCTCCAACACGCTGGCCGACGTGGCGATGTACTACTACCAGACAGACCTGCGGGACAGCGGGCTGGGCAACTGCACGGGCGCGCTCGGCACCAGCGTCTGCGCGAACAACGTGTCGGGGAACGTCAACGACGCGGCGCACTCGTATGGCGACCAGGCCACGTGGCAGCACATGACGACGTTCACCCTGGGCCTCGGCGCCAACGGCTTCCTGAAGTACGACCCCAACTACCTGACGCAGCTGTCCGGCGATTTCTTCGACATCACCAACAGCAGCAAGGACTGGTCGACTCCCACCGTCTCGTCCAGCGGCGGCGGCCCGGAGAACATCGACGACCTGTGGCACGCCGCCGTCAACGGACGCGGCCAGTACTTCAGCGCGGGCGACCCGACTTCGCTGGCCAACAGCCTGAACTCGGCGCTCGACTCCATCAAGGCGGTGACCGGCGCGGCTTCCGCGGCGTCCACGTCCTCGCTGCAACCGGTGGCGGGCGACAACGACATCTACGTGGCGCAGTTCACCACCCAGAAGTGGGTGGGTGACGTGCTCTCGTTCCGCATCGACCCCGGCAACGGCACCATCTCGACCACGCCGACCTGGTCCGCCAAGGCGCGCCTGGACACGCAGACGGCAGCCAGCCGCACCATCTACTACCGCAATCCCGGCGGCGGCTCCGACCTGCGGACCTTCACCGCGGCGAACCTGGCCACCGACGGCTACATCGGTTCGTTCCAGGATTTCTGCACCAAGGCAGGAGCGGACGGTGGCAGCGCGCCCGCGCAGTGCGTGGACCTGAACACGGACGACACGACCAGCGCCAACACGGCCGCCAACCTGGTGAACTACATCCGCGGCGACCGGACGATGGACTTCTATCGCCAGCGGGACAACCTGCTGGGCGACATCATCAACGCCTCCCCGCTGTTCGTCGGCAAACCCGGCTTCAAGTACACGGAGAACGGCTACCAGTCCTTCGTGACCGCCAATGCCACCCGGACCGCCGTGGTGCTGGCCGCGGCCAACGACGGCATGTTGCATGCCTTCGACCGCATCACCGGCAACGAACTGTGGGCCTACATCCCCTCGTTCGTCATGCCCAACCTGTACAAGCTGGCGGACCGGGGCTACGCCAACAACCACTCCTATTTCGTCGACGGCTCGCCGCAGATGGGCGACATCTACGTCGGCGGCGCCTGGAAGACCATCGTCGTGGGCGGCCTCAATGCCGGCGGGCGCGGCTACTACGCGCTGGACGTGACCGATCCGGCGAATCCCAAGCAGATGTGGGAGTTCCGCAATGACAACCTGGGACTGAGCTTCGGCAACCCGATCATCACCAAGCGGCAGGACGGCACCTGGGTTGTGGTGTTCGCGTCGGGCTACAACAACGTCAGCCCCGGTGACGGCAACGGCCACCTGTTCGTGCTGGATGCCAACACCGGCGCACTGATCACGACGGTGGACACCTTCACCTCGGGCACCACCCCGGCCGGCGACACCACCACGCCCAGCGGGTTGTCGAAGATCAACTCGTGGGTGGACTCGGAACTGGTGAACCAGTCCAAGCGCTTCTACGGCGGCGACCTGCTCGGCAACGTGTGGCGCTTCGACCTCGACGGCCACGTGGCGCCCAACAACGCCGCCCTGCTGCTGGCGCAACTGACCAGCACCGACGGCACGCCGCAGCCGGTGACCTCGAAGGTCTCCCTGGCCGAGGTCAGCCACAACGGGTCGCGCTACCCGGTGGTGTTCGTCGCGACCGGCAAGTACCTGGGCACGACCGACCTGTCCGACGCGCGCGTGCAGTCGATCTATGCGATGAAGGATCCGCTGGTGAATGCGAGCTACGGCGTGGTCCGCACCAACGCGAACTTCGTGGCGCAGACCATCACCACCAGCGGGACGACCCGCACCAGCAGCAACAACGCGGTCGACTGGCTGACCAAGGCGGGCTGGCGCGCGGACCTGCCGGCGGGCGAGCGGGTGTCGGTCAACCCGCAGCTCGCGCTGGAAACGCTGTTCGTGGGCTCCAACCTGCCCAGCAACGACAGCTGCACGGTCGGCGGCCAGTCCTTCCTGTACGAATTCAATATCGGCACCGGCGGATCGACCTCCACCTACGTCGGCAACGTGATGATCCAGGGCCTGACGCTGGTCCAGCTGACCACCGGCTCCGCCGCCGGCAGCGTGGTCAGCATCATCACGCGAAGCGATGGCACGCTGCAGTCCCTGGTGGGTTCGCCGACCACCAGCACCAACACGCTGAAGCGGACGTCCTGGCGAGAACTGGTGGATTGAGTTGGAGCGCCGCCGCGGGTTCTGGCAGGCCGTCGCGCTGACCCTGCTGGGGCACGGGGCGGTGTTCGCCTGGCTGGCGACGGTGCAGCCGGCTTCCGCCCCCCACGGCGCGCTGCAAGGCGCGCCGCTGGCGTTCCAGGTGCGGCCGGTGCAACCCAGCGCGCCTGCGGTCGCGCCGCAGCCCGCAGCGCCGGAATCGCCTGCCACGCTGCGCGGCACCACCGAGTCCGCCCTGCCGGCTCCTCCGCGGGAAACGGCCGCCGCGAGTCCCCCGCAGGCCGCGGCGCCCACGCCGGAGCGCACCGCAGCGCCGGCGCCCGAGCCGCCTTACCTGCCCCGTGGCCAGCTCACCGTGCCGCCCAGGCTGGTCGGGCACGTGGACGTGCCGTTCCCGGCGGACGTGGACGGCACGGTGGACCTGAAGGTGCGGGTGACCCTGTTCATCGACGAGCGCGGAGCGGTGCAGAAGCTGCGGCTGGACACGCCGGACGTGCACCCGGCCTTCGAGCGCAGCATCCGCGAAGCGTTTGCCGCGGCCCGCTTCAGCCCAGGGGAACTGGACAGCGTCGCGGTGCGTTCGCAGGTGCGGCTGGAGATCGACTTCAGGGCGCCGTCGCGCGGCGGCGGTCTGAAGTCGTAGGTCGGGTCCGGCGACGAGCCGACCCCGGCACGCGTGGTGCAGCCTACCGCCGGATCTCGTCGATCACGGTGCGGAACTCGTCGACGTCCTCGAAGCTGCGGTACACGCTGGCGAAGCGGACGTACGCCACCTTGTCCAGCTTCTTGAGCTCGCGCATCACCATCTCGCCGATGCGGGAGGAGGGCAGTTCGCGCACGCCCAGGGCCAGCAGCTTTTCCTCGATGCGCTCCACGGCGCCGTCGATCTGCTCGGTGGAGACGGGGCGCTTGCGCAGCGCCAGGTTCATGGAGGCGAGCAGCTTGGCGCGTTCGTAGTCGATGCGCCGGCCGTCCTTCTTCACCACCGCGGGGAAGGTCACGTCCGGCCGCTCGTAGGTGGTGAAGCGCTTCTCGCAGTGGGTGCACTGGCGGCGGCGGCGGATGAAGTCCCCGTCCTCCGCCATGCGTGTCTCGACCACCTGGGTCTCGTCATGGCTGCAGAACGGGCATTTCATGGGGCGCCTATTTGTAGACCGGGAAGCGGCGTGTCAGGGCGTTGACCTTGTCGCGCACCGCGGCGATGTTGGCCGCGTCCCGCGGCTTGTCGAGGACGTCGGCGACCAGGTTGGCCGTCAGTCGCGCCTCTTCTTCCTTGAAGCCGCGCGTGGTCATGGCCGGCGTGCCGATGCGCAGGCCGCTGGTGACCATCGGCTTTTCCGGGTCGTTCGGAATGGCGTTCTTGTTGATCGTCATGTGCGCCTGGCCCAGCACCGCCTCGGCTTCCTTGCCGGTGATGCCCTTGGAGCGCAGGTCCACCAGCATCACGTGGCTTTCGGTCCGGCCGCTCACCACCCGCAGGCCCCGCTGCACCAGCGTCTCGGCCACCACCTGGGCGTTCTTCACCACCTGCTGCTGGTAGGCCTTGAACTCCGGCGCCAGCGCTTCCTTGAAAGCGACCGCCTTGGCGGCGATGACGTGCATCAGCGGGCCGCCTTGCAGGCCGGGGAAGATGGCGCTGTTGATCGCCTTCTCGTGCTGCGACTTCATCAGGATGAAGCCGCCGCGCGGGCCGCGCAGGCTCTTGTGGGTGGTGGAAGTCACCACGTCGGCGTGCGGCACCGGGTTGGGGTACACGCCCGCCGCGATCAGCCCGGCGTAGTGCGCCATGTCGACCATGAAGATCGCGCCCACGTCCTTCGCCACCTTGGCAAAGCGCTCGAAGTCGATGCGCAGCGAGTACGCGGACGCCCCGGCGATGATCAGCTTGGGCTTGTGTTCGTGGGCCTTGCGCTCCATCGCGTCGTAGTCGATGGCTTCTTCCTTGTTCAGGCCGTAGCTCACGACGTTGAACCACTTGCCGCTCATGTTCAGCGCCATGCCGTGGGTGAGGTGGCCGCCTTCGGCCAGGCTCATGCCCATGATGGTGTCGCCGGGCTTGAGGAAGGCCAGGAAGACGGCTTCGTTGGCCTGCGCGCCGGAGTGCGGCTGCACGTTGGCGGCGTCCGAGCCGAAGATCTGCTTGATGCGGTCGATGGCCAGCTGCTCGGCCACGTCGACGTTCTCGCAGCCGCCGTAATAGCGCTTGCCGGGGTAGCCCTCGGCATACTTGTTGGTGAGCTGGGTGCCCTGGGCGGCCATGACGGCGGGCGAGGCGTAGTTCTCGCTCGCGATCAGCTCGATGTGCTCTTCCTGGCGGCGGTTCTCGGCCTGGATGGCGGCCCAGAGTTCGGGGTCGGTCTGTTCGATGAGGATGTTGCGGTCGTAC
>JAJTCN010000146.1 GCA_021323335.1 Ramlibacter sp. | reverse complement strand
CCTTCTCGCCGCGCGCGCGGATGTTGGCGCGGGCCGTGTCGGGCGGCGCGATCAGCGGGCCGAACAGCGCGAGGCTGCGCACCAGCCGCGGCTGCGCGAGCGCGAGATGCTGCGCGACGATGGTCCCCATGGAGTGGCCAAGCACGTGGGCGCGGCTCACGTTCAATCGGGCGCAGATCGACGCCACGGCTTCCACCATCTTCTCGATGGAGAGCGGGCCGCCCGCGCCGTGGGAGCGGCCGCTGCCCGGCAGGTCGGGCCGGATCACGCGGTGGCCGGCCAGCGCCGGCATCAGCGGCGACCAGGTGTTCGAGGTTCCGCCCAGTCCGTGCAGGCACACGACGGCATCGCCTTCGCCCTCGTCTTCCACGACGAGCCTGTCGATCACGTGGACGGACATCCGGTCTCCTCCTCGCTCTGACCCCGGGCCTTGCGCGGCAGGCGAAGGTGAGACACCATCACCATTATGAGACGGGCGTCTCATTCGCGACGGTCCATCTTACGCAGAAGGCCGGTGCGGCGGCAACCGGCAAAATGGTGTGAAGACCTACGGAGTTACCCTTGCCCCGGCTGAAACCCAAGCCCACCGAAGCACCCCCACCGCCCAGCAGCGGCGTCCGCGCCTCCACCTTCAAGCTGCTGCTCGACACGGCGATGGACATGATCCAGCAGGACGGCCACATCCCGTCGATCGCCGAAGTGGCGACGCGCGCCAAGGTGTCGCGCGCGACGGCGTATCGCTACTTCCCGAGCCGCAGCGCGCTGATCACCAGCGTGGTGGACGCTTCGCTGGGCCCGGTGCGGCAACTCGCCGACGACGCGCTGGGTGGACGCGAACGCGTGCACGGCGTCTTCAAGAAGACCTTCCCGCGCTTTCGCCAGTACGAGCCGCAGTTGCGCGCGGCGGTGCAACTGGCGCTGGAGCAGTGGGCGCTGCAGCGGGCGGGCTTGCTGGACGAAGAGCCCTACCGGCGCGGCCACCGCGTGAACATCCTGGCGCATGCGCTGGCGCCGATGAAGACCGA
Organism: Ramlibacter sp.; assembly: GCA_021323335.1. Lineage (GTDB taxonomy): Bacteria > Pseudomonadota > Gammaproteobacteria > Burkholderiales > Burkholderiaceae_C > Ramlibacter. The sequence goes on along the minus strand of JAJTCN010000146.1, from coordinate 3,645 downwards.
GCTGTCACCGGCCGTGCGCGATCGCCTGCACAAGGCCTTGTCGGTGCTCTATGGCATCGAGTCGTACGCCATCCTGCGCGACATGTGGAACCTGGGCGACCGCGAGCTGGAGAAGACGGTGATGTGGATGGTGGATGCGTTGATCGATGCGAGCTTGCGGGAAGGGAAGCGCTGAGCGCCTGTCGCGGTTCGGCGCTGCGCGCGCTCACCACGACCTACGGCGTAGGTCGTGGTGAGCGGCGAAGCCCGAACCGCGACAGCCATGCCCTTCAGAAAAAGGAAACCCCGATCGATCCCAGCGGCCCGAAATCCGCATGGATCACGTCCCCCGCGGCCACATTGACCGGCCGGGTGAACGAGCCCGCCAGCAGGATGTGCCCCGCCTCCAGCATGATGTCGTGCCGCGCGAGGCGGTTGGCCAGCCACACGATTCCCATCGCCGGATGGCCCATGATCGCGGCCGACACGCCGGACTCCTCGATCACGCCGTTCTTCGACAGCGTGGCCGCGCACCAGCGCAGGTCCACGTCCATCGGGCGCACCACGCGACCGCCGGTGATCATGCCGCCGGCCGCGGCGTTGTCGGCGATGGTGTCGACGATCGCGCGCGGCACCTCGGTGCGGTAGTCGATGATCTCCAGCGCCGGCGTCACGTAGGCGGTGGCGTCGAGCACGTCGTACATCGTCACGTTCTTGCCGCCGATGCGCTTGCCCAGCACGAACGCCAGTTCGACCTCGATGCGCGGCGCCGTGAATTTGGACGCCGGGATGCGCGCGCCGTCGGCATACGTCATGTCGTCGAGCAGCACGCCGTAATCCGGCTCCGTCATCTTCGACGCCATCTGCATCGCGCGCGAGGTCAGCCCGATCTTGTGGCCGATGACGCGCGCGCCGGCCTGCACGCGACGCTCGGCCCACAGCTGCTGCACGGCGTAGGCGTCGTCGATCTCCATGTCCGGCCAGGTCTTGCTGACCTGGGGAATGAGCTTGACGGTGTTGCCTGCCTGGAGCAGGGCGTCGGCGGCTTGCTGCCGCTCGTTGAGGCTGATCATGTGGCGGTCTCCGGGTTTGCAATATGCCACACGGGATGCCGGGGTGCGCGTTGCGCAACCCGGCCTACGGCGTCACAGATTCGTAGGTCGGGTTCGCGCAGCGACCCCGACGTCACTTCCCGATGCAGAACCTGCTGAAGATCACCCCGAGCAGATCGTCCGCGCTGAACTCCCCGGTGATCTCGCTCAAGGCGTTCTGCGCCAACCGCAGTTCCTCGGCCAGCAGGTCGAGCGCCTGCGCACCCCGCGCGATGTGCGCGGATGCCTCCATCAAATGCGCATCGACGCGCCGCAGCGCATGCAGATGCCGCTCGCGCGCGATGAACACGCCTTCGGGCGCGGCTTGCCAGCCGGCGATTTCGAGGAGCTTGTGGCGCAGGTGGTCGAGGCCTTGTCCCGTTTTGGCGGAGAGGGCGAGCGCATCGGAGCGCCCCCACCCCAACCCTCCCCCAGAGGGGGAGGGAGCAAGAGAGGATTCCTCCCTCCCCCTCTGGGGGAGGGTTGGGGTGGGGGCGCTGGGGGCACTCGCATCGACCTTGTTCCACACATCGATCACCGGCACATCCCCCGGCAACTTCTCCGCGATCACCGCATCCGCCGCGCGATAAGCCGGGTCATCCCGCCGCGTCAGGTCATGCAGGAACACCACCGCATCCGCGCCCTCGATCTGCCCCCAGGCCCGCTCGATGCCGATCTGCTCCACCGTATCCGCGCCTTCGCGCAGCCCCGCCGTGTCCACCACGTGCAGCGGCACGCCCTCGATCTGGATGGTCTGCCGCACGATGTCGCGCGTGGTGCCGGGGATCGGCGTGACGATGGCCAGCTCCGCGCCGGCCAGCGCATTCAGCAGCGAGCTCTTGCCCGCGTTCGGCTGGCCCGCGATCACCACGTTGATGCCCTCGCGCAGCAGCGCGCCCTGGTGCGCGCGCTGCATCACGCGCGCCAGGTTGGCCTGCAGGCGCTCCAGCTGGCCCGCCGCATCGGCCTTCTGCAGGAAGTCGATCTCCTCTTCCGGGAAGTCGAGCGTGGCCTCCACCAGCATGCGCAGGTGGACCAGCGCATCGCGCAGCGCATGGATCTCGCGCGAGAACTCGCCGGCCAGCGAACGCGTGGCGCTGCGGGCCGCCGCTTCGGTGCTGGCATCGATCAGGTCGGCGATGGCTTCGGCCTGCGCCAGGTCGAGCTTGCCGTTGAGGAAGGCACGTTGCGTGAACTCGCCGGGCTCGGCCACCCGCAGCGCCATCGCCGCGCCCGCCTCCAGGCAGCGCGCCAGCAGCAGCTGCAGCACCACCGGCCCGCCGTGCGCCTGCAGCTCCAGCACGTCCTCGCCGGTGTACGAGTGGGGCGCGGGAAAGTGGATCGCCAGGCCCTGGTCGATGGCGCTGCCGTCGGCGGCACGGAAGGGGAGATACGTTGCCTCGCGCGGTTTCAGCGCGCGGCCGCAGACCGCGTCGATGATCGGCTGCACGCTTTTCGCGCTAACCCGCACGATGCCGACCGCGCCGCGACCGGGCGCGGTGGCGATGGCGGCGATGGGCTGGTCGAGGCGGGCGAGCATGCCCTATTGTCGTCGGCGGGCTAGATCTCCCGTTCCTTGAACAGGAAGTACCAGCCCTTGATGGTGCGGTAAAGGAACCACAGCGACAGCAGCAGGAACAGGCAGAGGAACAGGTAGCCGACGCCGACGGTGAAGAGGATGCCGGCGGTGGAGTTCTGGAACAGGTGGACCATGCCGCCGACCACGGCGATGGCGACGGCGCCCACCAGCAAGCCGACCGCCAGCACCACCCAGAAGGTGCGGATCTGCCAGCGGAAGTGCGAATCGAGGTAGCTGCCGCGCGCCTGGCCGCGGCAGGCATAGGCCACCACCAGCCCGAGGAGCGCGGTGATGCCGGTGGGCAGCGCGTACATCAGGTAGACCAAGTGCGCCATCACCGTGATGTTGTCGCTGCGGGCGGGTGGTGCGGGGCCGTCCAGCGTCGAGGTGGATTCCATGGAAGGATTCTCGGCGAGGAGGCGCCAAAGAAAAAGCGGCCGGTGGCCGCTTTCCTTGGAAGCCCTGGGTCCCCGCCTTCGCGGGGATGACGAGGGTTACCGGAACTTCGGCAGGTTGAACTCCGGCGGCACGCCCATGCGCACGTTGATCAGCCACTGCTGGGCGATCGACAGCACGTTGTTGGTGATCCAGTACAGCACCAGGCCGGCCGGGAAGAAGAAGAACATCACGCTGAAGATCAGCGGCATGAACCACATCATCTTGGCCTGCATCGGGTCCGGCGGCACCGGGTTCAGCGCCGTCTGCAGCATGGTGGTGAGCGTCATCACCACCGGCAGGATGTAGTACGGGTCGGGCGTGGACAGGTCGCGGATCCAGCCGATCCAGGGCGCGTTACGCATCTCCACCGACGACAGCAGCACCCAATACAGCGCGATGAACACCGGGATCTGCACCATGATCGGCAGGCAGCCGCCCAGCGGGTTGACCTTCTCCTCGCGGTAGATGCGCATCATCTCCTGCTGCATCTGCTGCGGGTTGTCCTTGTAGCGCTCCCGCATGGCCATGACCTTCGGGTTGATGGCCTTCATCTTGGCC
>JAJTCN010000069.1 GCA_021323335.1 Ramlibacter sp. | reverse complement strand
AACCAAAAAAACAGCCACCTTGCGGTGGCTGTATCAAGTCCTTGGAAGGACGTCGTTGGGAGACTTGAAGCTGGTGTGTCCGGCGATGCGTGACAGTGATTCGACTCTAGCCAGCCCTGCCGCATCGTCCATCCACCTTTCGGGGGATACCTGGGACCGCGGATCGGGCGGGACGAAATGATCTTCGTGAATTTCTCCGGCCTTGGCGAGCGCCGTCGCCGTCTTTTACGCCGCTTTACATTTGCTCACTGGGCAGGTCGAGGACGAAGCAGGCGCCGCCGCCCTGGTTGTCCTCGCAGTACGCACTGCCCTGGTGCCGCGTCGCAATGGAGCGCACCAGCGCCAGCCCCAGGCCGACGCCGCCTTCCCGCTCGCTGGCGCCGCGCAGCCGGTAGAACGGCTCGAAGATGCGCTCGCGTTCGGCCGGCGGCACGCCCGGGCCGTGGTCGCACACGCGCACCGTCGCCCGCCGGCCGTCACACGCGATCGACACGTGCACCGGCCCGTCGCTGTAGCGGCGCGCGTTCTCCAGCAGGTTGCGCAAGGCGCGGCGCAGCAGCTTGGCGACGCCCGAGACCACCACCGTCTGGCCGGCATCGCCGGTGTCCAGCTCGGCGCCGGCGCGGGCGCTCTCCTCCGCGGCCAGGCCGGTCAGGTCCACCGACTCGATCGTGCCGATGTCCGACTCGCGCGCATCCAGCCGGCTGGCCAGCAGGATCTCGTCGATCAGCTGGTCCAGCTCGGCGATGTTGCGGGTGATCTCGTCGCGGGCGCGTGGCGACGGCTCCGGCACCATCAGCTCCAGCCCCATGCGGATGCGCGCCAGCGGCGAGCGCAGTTCGTGCGACGCATTGGCCAGCAGGGACTTGTGCGAGTTCACCAGCGTCTCCACGCGCTCCGCCGCATGATTGAAGCGGCGCGCCAGGAACGCGATCTCGTCATGGCCTTCCTCCGGCATGCGCACGCTCAGGTCGCCTTCGCCCCAGCGCTCGACACCGCCGCGCAGGTCTTCCAGGCGCTGGGTCAGCCGGCGCACGATGGGATAGCTGCCGATGGCCACCGCGAGCGCCACGATGCCCAGCAGCCAGAGGAAGCCGGTCGAGCCGCGCGGCAGCCACTGGCGCGCGCCGGCCGGGCCTTCGCCCACGGCCCGCGGCCGCGGCGGCAACTGCACGGTGATCTCGCGGCCGTCCACCATCGTGACCGGAAATTCGATGCCCTGGCCGGGGCTGCGGATCGGCCGGACCCGGTTGTGCCCGATCACTTCGCCAGCCTGGTCGCGCAGGATGATTTCGCGGGTGGGCGCCTGTTCGGTGTTGACCCGCCAGAGCCAGCCGAACGCTATCGTCAGCGCGCCGACCGCCAGGATCACGGCGATCCAGATCCGCAGGTAGAGCGGAAAGCGCCAGCGCGCGTTCCAGGCGGTCATGCGCAACGGGCCAGGGTCAGTCCTGCTGCTTGGCGAACACGTAGCCGACGCCACGCACGGTCAGGATGCGCTTGGGCATCTTGGGGTCGGCTTCGATGGCGGCGCGGATGCGGCCCATGTGGACGTCGATCGAGCGGTCGAAGGCTTCCAGCTCGCGGCCGCGCACCGCCTCCATGATCTGGTCGCGCGTCAGCACCCGGCCGGCCCGCTCGGCCAGCACCACCAGCAGGTCGAACTGGTAGGAGGTCAGTTCGGCCGGCTTGCCCGCCACCGTGACGGTGCGGGCGTCGCGGTCGATCTCCATCGAGCCGAAGCGCATCGTCTTCACGGGCGCCGGGGCGCCGTCGGTGCGCCGGCGCAGGATGGCGCGGATGCGGGCCAGCAGTTCGCGCGGCTCGAAGGGCTTGGGCAGGTAGTCGTCGGCGCCGAGCTCCAGGCCGACGATGCGGTCCATCGGGTCGCCCTTGGCCGTGAGCATCAGCACCGGCACCTTGCCGGTCTCGCCGGGCAGGGCGCGCACGCGGCGGCACACTTCCAGGCCGTCGATGTCCGGCAGCATGAGGTCCAGGACCACCAGGTCCGGCGCGGCGCCGGAGGGTGGCTCTTCCAGCAGGTGCAGGCCGGCCTTGGCATCGATGGCATGGGTGACGCCGAAGCCGGAGCGCTCGAGGTACTCGCCCACCATCTGCGCCAGGCGGGCGTCGTCTTCGATCATCAGGAGTTGCTGCATGGGACGATAGTACTGTTGGGGCCACCAAAGTGGGGCCAGTTGTCGAGATGGTCCGGCGCGGCCAACGCGCGGGCTTGAAGTACCCGTAAAGTTAGGTAAATGGCCGTCTCCAAACCGCAAGAAGCTGCCTTATTCACGCAAGTGCTGCGAAGTCCTCCGGGCAACGGGACCGCGCTGCTCTTTAACGGGCGAGGGGTCACCTTCGCTGACCTGCAGGCCGCGGCGGACGCCGCCGCCGCCGTCGCCTGGCACGAATGGGGCGTGCGACCCGGCGACCGCGTGGCCTGGCTCGGCGCCAACGACCCGGCGCAGCTGGCCCTGCTGTTCGGCCTGGCGCGGATCGGCGCGGCGCTGCTGCCGCTGAATTTCAGGCTGGCGCCGGCGGAGCTGCAGCGGGTGCTGGCCGATTGCACGCCGCGCCACCTGGTGCACGACGCGGAGTGGGCCGGCGCGGCGGCCGATCTTGCGCGGGCGTGCGGCGTGGTCGCGCATCCGCTGGAGGCACTGGCGCAGCAGGGCCTGCCGGCCGCGCCGGACCATGCGGCACCCGATGCGCCGGTGCTGCTGGTCTGCACCTCCGGCACCACCGGCGGCCCGAAGGCCGCCGTGCACACGCAGCGCAACCTGCTGGCCAACATGGCGATCGCCGCGTCCGTGCAGGAAATCAATGCGAGCGACACCGTGTTGACCGTGCTGCCGCTGTTCCACGTGGGCGGCCTGTGCATCCAGACGCTGCCGGCGCTGTGGGCTGGAGCGCGGGTGATCCTGCACCGGCGCTTCCACCCCGGCGACACGCTGGCCTGCATCGCCGCGGACCGGCCGACGCTGACGCTGCAGGTGCCGGCCACCATGAAGGCGCTGGTGGACCACCCGCAGTGGGAGACCACCGATCTCTCATCGCTGCGCGCGGTGTGGGCCGGCTCCAGCCTGCTGCCGGCCGCGTTGATCGACCGCTTTCACGCGCGTGGCCTGCCGGTGTGCAATGTCTACGGCGCCACCGAGACCGGGCCGTTCTCGATCGCCCTGCCGCCCGCGCATGCGCTGGACCATGTCGGCTCCTGCGGCTGGACGGCGCCGGGCGTCGAGGCGCGGCAGGGCACGGCGCACGGCGACGCGGCAGAACTGTTGCTGCGCGGCCCGAACGTGGTGGCCCGCTACTGGCCCGACCTGCCGGCCTGCGACGCGGACGACTGGTTCGCCACCGGCGACCTGGCCCAGCAGGCAGCGGACGGCAGCTGGCGCATCGTCGGCCGGGCCCGCGACCTGATCATTTCGGGCGGCGAGAACGTCCATCCCGCCGAAATCGAGCTGGCGCTCGCGGACCACCCGGCCGTGGCCGAGTGCGCGGCCTTCGGCGTGCCCGACGCGCAGTGGGGCGAAGTGGTGGCGATGGCGGTGGTGCTGCACGCCGGCGCCACCGCGACGCCGGAAGAACTGGGCGCGCACCTGGCGCAGCGCGTGGCGCGCTTCAAGCTGCCGCGGCGCTGGCTGTTCCGCGCCAGCCTGCCGAAGACGGCGTTGGGGAAGGTGCAGCGGGCTCAGCTCGCACGGGAAGTGTAGGGTGCTCGCGAATTCGTAGGCTGGCGACGCGCGCGAAGCCGAACGTAGGCTGGTGGTGAGCGCGCAGCCGAACCCCAGCAGGCACGTCGCGTCGCCGAGGCTGCGTCGTGCGAAGCAATTCAACGCAGAAGGATGCATTTCTTCCGCCTCTTCTGCGTTGAGGGACAGTTGGCGCACAAAGCTGGGGTTCCTGACGTCACCGCCAGCCTACGATGGTGACGTAGGCCGGTGGTGAGCGCGAAGCCGAACCCCGGTGACCGGTTCACCACTCTCGCCGAACCCCGGTGCCGCGCGGGCCCTCATCCGGGCCCTTTCCGGGGGGCCCTCACCCCGGCCCTCTCCCAGGGGGAGAGGGAGGAAGACATCAGTCGTCGGCAGGGACGACCGGCCGCTCCCCCGGCTGCGTGACGATGTTCCGCGTCGCCAGCCACACCAGCACCAGCACCGGCACGCCCAGCAGGGCGGTGCCGACGAAGAAGGGGCTGTAGCCGTAGGCGTCGACGAACTTGCCGGAGAAGCCGGCCAGCCACTTCGGCAACAACAGCATCAGCGAACTGAACAAGGCGTATTGCGTGGCCGAATACTGCAGGTTGGTCAGGCTGGAGAGATAGGCGACGAAGGCCGCCGACGCGATGCCGCTGGACAGGTTGTCGGCGGACACGACGAACACCAGGATCTGCACGTTGTGGCCGATGCCCGCCAGCCACGCGAACAGCAGGTTGCTGGCGGCGCTGAGCACCGCGCCCAGCATCAGCGTGCGCATGACGCCGATGCGCAGCGTCAGCACGCCGCCGAGGAAGGCGCCGACCAGCGTCATCACCACCCCGAACACCTTGCTCACGGCCGCCACTTCGTCCTTGGTGAAGCCCATGTCCACGTAGAAGGGGTTGGCCATGATGCCCATCACCACGTCGCTGATGCGGTACACGGCGATCAGGCACAGGATCAGCGCAGCGTGCCAGTGGTAGCGGCGAAAGAAGTCGGCGAAGGGTTCGACGATCACCACGTCCAGCCACGCAACGGCGGGCGCGGCGGCAGGCGCCACGCGCATGTGCAGCGGCCGCGCCTCGCCCCAGCGGTTGCGCATCCCTGTGACCGCGACGGCGCCGAGCACCAGGTACACGCCCAGCTCGGGCAGCGTCATCGCGCCGAACGACGCGCGCACCATCGCCGCCAGCAGCGCGATCAGCACGAAGAACAGCAGCGCCTGCGGCCAGGCGAAGCGCAGGCCGTCGCGCGCGAAGGCGGCCGCCACCGCGGCCCGGCCCTGGCGGTCGGCTTCCGCATCGCGCGGGCGGGGCTCGCGCGATAGCAGCACCGTGGCCACGCCGACCAGCATCGACGCCGCCATCGCGAGGTAGGCGGTGCGCCAGGCGGCGTGCTCGTAGAGGTCGGCGGACGACAGCTCGGCGCGCGCGGCGATCCACAGCACGCCGGCCCCGGCCCAGATCATCGCCAGCCGGTAGCCGGTCTGGTAGGCCGCCGCCAGCGCGCCCTGGCGCTCGGTGCCGGAGGACTCGATGCGGAAGGCGTCCAGCGCGATGTCCTGGGTGGCCGAGGCGAAGGCGACCGCCACCGCGCACCAGACGATCGGCTCCAGCGATGCCTTCGGGTCCACCAGCGCCATGCCGCACAGGCCCGCCATGATGGCCAGCTGCGCCAGCAGCAGCCAGCTGCGGCGTTGCCCGAGCCAGCGCGTCAGCAGCGGCAGCCGCACCCGGTCCACCAGCGGCGCCCAGATCCACTTGACGCCATACGCCAGGCCGACCCAGGACAGGAAGCCGATGGTGGTGCGGTCGATGCCCGCTTCGCGCAGGCGAAAGCTCAGGGTCCCCAGCACCAGCAGCAAGGGCAGGCCGGCGGAGAAGCCGAGGAACAGCATCCGCAGGGTCGCCGGCTCCGTATAGACCTTGAGCGTTTCGCCCCAGGAAGGTTTGGGGGGCGCGGTCTGAGCAGGGGTGGCGGTTGAGTCTGACATGGGCGATGCTGGATCTTGCTGCATTATTTGCGCATGTGTGAACTCTGTGCTGCCAAGTCGCCCTGGTTCGGGCGCCGTGCCTTCCTGCTGGCCGGAGGCGCCCTCGCGGCCGGCTCCGCGCTGGGCCAGGTGAAGGTGGGAGAAGCCTCGCGCCTGCGCACCCTGGTGCCGGCGGAGAAACTGGAGGACATGGCGACCGCGCAGTACGGGCAGTTGCTGGAACAGGCGCGCGCCAAGCAGGCCCTCATTCCGGAGAGCCACCCGCAGGTGCAGCGCCTGCGCGCCATCTCCTCGCGCCTCATCGCCGACGCCCCGCGCTGGAACGACCGGGCCCGCAAGTGGAAGTGGGAATTCAACCTCATCAACACCCCCTCCATCAACGCCTTCTGCATGCCGGGCGGCAAGATCGCGGTGTTCGCGGGGATCCTGGAGAAGCTCAAGCTCAGCGACGACGAAGTGGCCATGGTGCTCGGGCACGAGATGGCGCACGCGCTGCGCGAGCACGCGCGCGAGCGCATCGCCAAGAGCCAAGGCACGGGCGCGCTGCTGTCCATGGGCGCCTCGCTGTTCGGCCTCGGCGACCTGGGCCACATGGCGGCCCGCGTCGGCAGCCAGCTCCTGACCTTGAAGTTCGGCCGCGACGACGAGATCGACGCCGACCTGGTGGGCCTGGACCTCGGCGCCCGCACCGGTTTCGATCCAAAGGCATCGATCACGCTGTGGCAGAAGATGACCAAGGCCTCGGGTGGCAAGGGCGCCCCGGCCTTCCTGTCCACCCACCCGAGCGGCACCGACCGCATCAAGCGCCTGCAGGCCAACATCCCGCGCGTCGAGGGGCTGTACCGGCAGGCCGTGGCACGGCGCTGAGCCCGCGCGCCGCGCGCGGTTCAGCGGCCTTCGACGTCCTGGGCGACCTCGAGCAGGCGCGCGCCGAGCCGCAGGCCGCGGGCCCGCGCCGCGGTCAGCGAGGCACTGAAGCGCACCCGTCCTTCCAGCTGTGAAAAATGCAGCACGGCACCGGCGCCCGCGCCGGACTCGTCGGCCACCGTCAACACCGGGCCGCGGCTCGCCGCGAGCAATTCCCGCACGGGTGCGGCCCGGGCACCGCCGGCGAACAGGATGTGGACCATGCCGACCTCGTCCACCGCGCGGATGCGTCGCACCGTGACCGGCCGGCCCTGCACCGCGCGGCCGCGCGTGATCAGCTCCAGCTCGGAGGCCACCGCCTCGTCGCCGAAGACGCCGATCACGATCGGCGACGCCGCCGACGGGAAGGCGTCGGCGGGCCACTCCACGAAGTTGCCGAACTTGTAGAGAAACGCGGCCTTCACGGCGCTTTCGCGGGCCACGCCCAGCCCCTGGGCCGCGGCGCCGCCGACCATGCCGGACAGGAGCAGCAGCCACGCGCAGGCGGCGATGCGGATGACGCCCCGGGATGTCACAGCTGCACGAGCACTTTCACGAAGATCCGCCGGCCGAAGAAGCTGGTGGTGGCGGCGGCATCGAATTCGGCGTGGCGGTCGTTCAGCAGGTTCTGCCCCAGCAGCGAGACCTCCACCCGGGACGTCACCTGCCAGCCGATCCGCGCATCCAGCGAGGTGTACGCCGGCACCGCGGGCGCCGGCAGCGCGCCCACCCGGCGCAGGTGCAGATCGAGTTCCGTGCGGTAGGGCAGGTCGAACTGCGCGCGCAGCTGCCACTGGTATTCAGGATCGTTGCCGAGGTTGGGGATGCTCACCGGGTCCTCGGGACCGCTGGCGAAATGCAGCTTCTTGCGCAGCGTGGTCAGGCCCGCGCCGAGCCGGGCGCGCGGGTGCGGCTGCCACTGCCCCCAGGCTTCCACGCCGCGCGACCAGCCGTCGATCCGGTTCGACACCACCGAAGGCGTGCCGATGCCGGCGCGCAGGCCCTCGTATTGCTGGTGGAACGCCGTGAAGGAATAGGACAGGTCGCGGCCCGCCTGGCCGCGATGGCCGATCTCCAGCACGTTGGCCACCTCGGACTGGAAGTCCGCGCCGCCGGCGATGACGAAGGGCGGGTCGGCCGGGAAGAAGAAGTCCCGGTCCAGGCGGGCCGGCGCGCGCACCGTCCGCGACGCGGCCGCCCAGGTGCTCCACCCCGGTGTAGCTGTTGTGCTCGGCCTTCAGGCCGGTGGTGAGCTGCCAGCGGTCGACGCGCACCTGGTGCTGCGCGAACAGGTTCGCCCACGTCAGGCGGCGTTCGCTGGGCGTGAAGCGCACCAGCGCGCTCGTTTCGTTGTCGTCGGTGCCGGTGCGATAGCCCGCGCCCCACAACAGCTGCTGGCCGGCGGGCACCGGCGCGTCATGGCTGAACTGCAGATCGACCATTTCCGAGCGGTTGCGGAAGGTGATCGGGTCCTGGCGCTCCTGCAGGTCGTAGTAGGCCTGCAGGCGGTACGGGCTGCCGCCCGCGAAGCGGCCGTCCCAGCGTGCCAGCAGGTTCGAGCCGCGCATCTTCGGGGCCTGCACATTGCCCGGGTCTTCGCCGCCCCCATGCGCGTCGCCCTGCACCGTCAGCTGGCCGCCGCGAAGCTCGGAGTCCGCGCGAAAGCCGAGCTGCCATTGCGACGTGGCGTCCTGGCGCTCCGTTCCGTCCTGCTGGCGACTGGTTCCGCGGTCCATCGTCTGCGCATAAAGCCGCGCGTGCCCGACTTCGCCAAGGGCTGTGCCGCCCCGGATCACCTGGCGGCCGCCGGCGCGCGAACGAGTGACCGAAGCCAGCGTGCCCTGGGTGGCTGCCGCCGGCTTGGTGATCACGTTGATGATCCCGTTCACGGCATTGGCGCCCCAGAGTGTCCCGCCGGGACCGCTGATCACCTCGATCCGCTCGATGTCCTCGAGCACGGGGTTCTGCGCGTCCCAGAACACACCCGAATAGAGCGAGGAGTAGACGGTGCGTCCATCGATCAGCACGAGCAGCTTGTTGCCGATGGCGTCGTTGAAGCCGCGCGCACTGATGGCGTACTGGCCTGAGTTGAGGCGCGCCACCTGCAGGTTGGGCGCGAGCCGCAGGGCCTCGGGCAGGTTGGTCGCGCTGGAGCGGCGGATGTCCTCGCCGCTGATCACGAACACCGACGCCGGCGCGCTGCGCAGGCTCTCCGGTCGGCCGCTGACGGAGGTCACCGGCAGGTCGCTCAGCTGCTCGAGCGACAGCTCCGCCAGGCTGCCCGGCCCCGTGGCGACCACCTGGCCCCAGGCCAGCGGGTGACCCGCGCACAGGCCGGCGGCCGCCACGAGGGGGAGGAAACGGCAGGAGACAGGACGGGCACGCGGCATTCGGGGCTCCGGAAAGGTCGTGTTCATGCGTCGTTCGGTGAATCGGTCAGGCGCCCCGTGCCAGCGGCACTTCGCGCAACAACTCCTCGAGCTTGCCGAGGTCGACCGGCTTGGTCAGGTGGCGGTCGAAACCGGCGTCGAGGGCGCGCCGGCGGTCCTGTTCCGAGCCCCAACCGGTCAGCGCGATCAGCTGGACCTGCGCCAGCCGGGGATGGGCGCGCAGTGCGCGCGCCACCTCGTAGCCGTCCATGCCCGGCAGGCCGATGTCCAGCAGCACCACGTCCGGCGCGAAGGCGTCCGCCGCCGGCACCACCTCGGGTCCCGAATGGACGGTGCGCACCTGCACGCCGAGGAGTTCGAGGAAGGCCGCCAGCGTGTCGGCCGCGTCCTGGTTGTCGTCCACCACCAGCACGCGCAGTTCGGTGGCCGGTCCCGGGGCGCCCTGGGCGTCCACCGGCGCGGCGGCGGCCTGCACCGCAGGCAGGCACGGCAGGGTCACCCGGAAGACGCTCCCGCGGCCGATGCCGTCGCTGCGGGCCGCGACGGTTCCGCCATGCAGTTCGACCAGGTTGCGCACGAGGTACAGCCCGATGCCGAGGCCGGATGCGAGCTGGCCGGTCCCCGGCGCCACCTGCGTGAACAGGTTGAACACGTTCTCGAGCATGTCCGGCGCGATGCCGATGCCGTTGTCCTGCACCTCCACGAAGGCCTGCCCGTCCTCGCGCCAGGCGCGAAGGCGCACCTGCCCGCCGGGTGGGGTGTACTTGGCCGCGTTGTTCAGCAGGTTGCCAAAGGTCTGCGCCAGCCGCGTCGCGTCCGCGTTCAGCTCGATGTCCGGCTCCGGCAGTTCGGTCTGCAGCGCATGCCCGGCGGAGTCCAGCGCGGGCCGGGCGAGCTCGACCGCGGTGAGCAACACCGCGCGCAGCGACGTGCCGGCCATCTCCAGCCGGATCTTGCCGTTGCTGATGCGCGAGATGTCCAGCAGGTCGTCGACCAGCCGGACCATGTGCGTCAGCTGCCGGTCCATCGTCTCCAGCGTGCGCTGCTGCACCGCCGGCGCGATGCCGGCCCTGCGCAGGATCTGCACGCCGGTGCGCAGCGGCGCCAGCGGGTTGCGCAGTTCGTGCGCCAGCGTCGCCAGGAACTCGTCCTTGGCGGCGTTGGAGCGTTGCAGCAGGAGCTCCGATTCCTTGCGTTCCGAGATGTCCACCAGCGAACCCGCCATCCGGTAGGCGCGGCCGCTCGCGTCCTTCTGCGCCGTCCCGGTGACCAGGAACCAGCGCCAGCGGCCGTCGCGCTCCTGCAGCCGGCACTCGGCCTGGTACGGCGTGCGGTCCGGGTCCTCCAGGTGCGCCTGCAGCGCGGCGTCGACGGGACCGCGGTCGTCGGGATGCATGATGCGCGTGAGCGAATCGGGGAGGTCGGGGAACTCTTCCTCGCTGTAGCCCAGCAATGCCTTCAGCCGCGGCGAGTGGAACATGGTCCCCGCCTGCATGTCCCAGTCCCAGAGCCCCGCGCTCGAGCCCCGCGCGGCGAGCTGGTAGCGGGCCTCGCTGGCGCCCAGCGCCGCGTTCGCTTCCTGCAGCACGCGCGCCCGCTTGCCCAGTTCCTCGAGCATCGCGTTGAAGGCATCGACCAGCTGGCCCACCTCGTCCTGCGTCCGCTTGGTGGCGCGCACGTCGAACGAGCCCTGCTCCAGCACGGCCCGCGCCACCCGGCTCACCTCCTCGATCGGGCCGGTGACCGACTGGTTCAGGCGATGGGCCAGCAGCAGTGCGACCGCCAGGCTGGCGGCGGTGATGAGCACGAGCCAGCCGATGTATTCCGACACCCGTGGCACCAGCCCGTGGCGCGTCTGCACGTAGACGCTGCCGATCACCTCGCGCCCGGACACCACCGGGGTGCTGACCGAGGCCTTGCTCCAGCCGAAGTCCAGGCCCAGCGGGGGCATCCTGGCCGGAACCGCGTCCGCGTCGTCCTCCTCGACGCGGAAATGCGCGAACAGGCCGCCGTCCACGTCGTACAGGGCGGCAGCCAGCACGCCCGCGTGGGCCTGCAGCACGCGCAGGTTCTGCTCGCCGACCTTGCGGTCGCCAAAGGAGAGGGCGGCCTCGCTGGCCAGTCCCACCACCTGGGCCTGCGTGGTGAGCGCGGTGCGGGCGGCCCGCCATTCGTTGCGGGCCTCCAGCACCAGCAGCCCGGCGGCAGCGAGCGCGAGCGCGACGCCCACTGTCGTCAGCAGGATGAGCGTGAGCTTGTGGCGGATGCTCTCGAGGGCGGACAGGATCATGGGGAGCGCGCATCTTAGATGGACGAGCTCCGGCTGGGGGCCGGCCCCAGCTCATCCGTGGCGCGGACGCAGACGCCGGCTCAGGGCGCCGGCTGCATGCCCTCGCGGCCCCGCACCGCGTTCAGGAGCGACATCAGGGCGTCCAGTTCGACCGGCTTGGTCATGTGCGCGTCGAAGCCCGCCTCGCGAGTGCGCCGCTTGTCGTCCTCGTTGCCGAAGCCGGTCATCGCGACGAGGAAGGCAGTGGCCGCGCCCGGCTGGCTGCGCAACTGGCGGCGGGTTTCATAGCCGTCCATGCCGGGCATCGCCAGGTCCAGCAGGATCATGTGCGGCTTGAAGTCCGCCGCCGCCGCCACGCCGGCACGGCCGTCGTAAGCGCATTCCACGCGGTTGCCCAGCAGCCGCAGCACGTCGCACGCGCTGTCGGCGGAGTCGCGGTTGTCGTCGATCACCAGCACCCGCAGCCCGCCGCCCGCCTCTTCCGGCTCCGGCTGTTCCTCGGCGGGCGCGGCTTGCGCCGACCGCGGCAGGCGCACGGTGAACGTGCTGCCCTGGCCGGGGCCCGGGCTGTGGGCCTCGATCGTGCCGCCGTGCATTTCGGCCAGCGAGCGCGCCAGGGTCAGGCCGATGCCGAGGCCGCTGTCCGCACCCACCGAGGTGCCGCTCTCGCCCTGCATGAACAGCTGGAAGATGCTCTCCAGGTTCTCGGCGGCGATGCCGCGGCCATTGTCCTGCACCCGCAAGTTGACGAAGTTGTCCAAGGCCGCCACGTCCAGCACGATGCGCCCGCCTTCCGGTGTGTACCGGGCCGCGTTCACCAGCAGGTTCTGCAGCACCTGGGACAGGCGCGTCGCGTCGCCGTTCACGTAGATGGGTTCGGCGGGCTGGTCCACTTCCAGCGCGTGCCGGCGCGCCGCGATCAGCGGGCGCACCGTCTCCACGCTGCGCGCCACCACGTCGGACAGCCGCAACAGCTCCTTGCGCAGCTTGATCTTGCCGGTGGTCAGCCGGCCCACGTCCAGCAGGTCGTCCACCAGCCGCGTCACGTGCGTGAGCTGCCGGTCGATCACGTCGCGGCAGTTGCGCAGCACCGGGCTGGCCAGCGTCTCCAGCTGCATGATGGTGACGGCGTTGCGGATCGGCGCCAGCGGGTTGCGCAGTTCGTGGGCGAGCATCGCCAGGAATTCGTTCATGCGCCGGCTGGAACTCTCCAGCTCCTGCAGCCGGCGCCGCTCGCTCATGTCGCGCGTCACCTTGGCAAAGCCGCGCAGGTCCCCCCCGGGGCCCTTGATCGCCGTGACCACCACGTTGGCCCAGAACAGCGAGCCGTCCTTGCGCACGCGCCAGCCTTCGTCCTCGATGCGGCCGAGCTCGCGCGCGGCGGCCAGCTCTTGCTCCGGCAGGCCCGCCGCTTTGCCCTCGGGCGTGTAGAAGGCGCTGAAGTGGCGGCCGACGATCTCGCCGGCTTCGTAGCCCTTGATGGCCTTGGCGCCGGCGTTCCAGCTGCGCACGATGCCGTCCGGGTCCAGCATGAAGATCGCATAGTCGCGCACGCTGTCCACCAGCAGCCGGAAGCGCTCTTCGCTGGCCCGCAGGCTTTCTTCGTACTGGCGGCGTTCCGTCAGGTCGCGCGTGATCTTGGCGAAGCCGGTCAGCTCCCCGTCGGGCCCATGCAGGGCGGTGATGACCACGTTGGCCCAGAACCGGCTGCCGTCCTTGCGCAGGCGCCAGCCCTCGTCCTCGAAGCGCCCGCGCGCCCTGGCCAGCCGCAGCTCCTCCTCCGGCCAGCCCGTGTCGATGGCTTCGCGCGGATAGAAGACGGAGAAGTGCTGGCCGACGATTTCCTCGCGCCGCCAGCCCTTGAGCTTTTCGGCGCCGGTGTTCCACGAAACGACGCGGCCGTCCGGGTCCAGCTGGAAGATGCCGTAATCGACGACGGCCTCCACCAGCAACTGCAGGCGTTGCTCTGTGCTGGGGTCGGACTGCGGCTTCGCCATGGGGAAGCGATTATCAGGAGATGTGCGCGGCTGCCAGCCTGCGGCCCAGGGCGATTGCGGTCCAGTCCTACAGCAATTCACGCAGGAATGGACGTTTGGTGTTAGTCGCGCGGGGTCGTCGCCGATTTGTCCATGCTACAAGAAGCAGAACCTTGGCGCGTCGACGCGCGCGCGGGCCACAGCACCGAGCCGATGGCCACCATCATCAGCACCACCGCCGTCCAGTCCTGCCAGTGCACCGGCTCGCGCAGCCACCAGGCGCCGCTGAACACGCCGAGCACCGGGATCATCATCACGCTCAGCGTCGACGCCACCGGCGGCAGGCCCTTGGCCAGCACCGTCCACGCGGCATGCGCGAAGCCGAAGATGATGACTGCGTTGTACAGGATCGCCCAGCTGGTGGGGCCGTCCGGCAGCCGCCACTGCGGCGACTCGAAAGCGGTCGCCAGCACCGCCATCACCACGGCCGTCATCACCGTCATCCAGAAAGACAGCGCCAGCGCCGGCGCGGCCAGCCGGGTACGCCGCAGGTTCTGCGTGCCCAGCGCCCAGAACGCCGCCGCGACCAGGGCCAGCACCACGCCCCAGGGACGCCCGGCGAGGTGGGTGAGCTCGTGCCAGAGCAACAGCACCACCCCGACACCGGCGGCGCCGACCCCCAGCCAGCCGCGCCGCGCGAGGGGTGTGGCGAAGAACAGCGCGCCGATCAGCGCCGAGAAGATCGGCATGGTGTAGCCCAGGATCGCGGCGCGCCCGCTGGAGAGCGTGCGGATGGCCAGGATGATGCACACGTGCCAGACGAACATGTTGGTGGCGGCCAGCCACAGCAACTCCCTCCAGTCCCTGCGCGGGACGTGGAACGGCACCTTCATCAGCAGCAGCGCGGCGCCGAGCACCGGCAGCCCGAGCCACATCGACAACGCGCGGAAGGTCAGGGGCGGGTAGCCGGTGACGCCCAGCTTCATGATCGGCCAGTTCACTCCCCAGCCGATGGTGAGGACCGCGACGAGGACGACCTGCTGGCGGGAGAGGGCGTGCATGGCCGCGCATTGTCGCTGCAACTAAAATCCCGCATGACCTTCATCGAGAAGCTGCAGGGCGCCCAGCAGCGCAATGGCTCCATGCTGTGCGTGGGGCTCGACCCGGAGCCGACCCGCTTTCCCGCCGGCCTGGCCAACGACGCCGGCCGCATCTTCGAGTTCTGCGCCCGCATCGCCGACGCCACCGGCGACCTGGCGATCGCGTTCAAGCCGCAGATCGCCTACTTCGCCGCGCACCGCGCGGAGGACCAGCTGGAGCAGCTGATGCGGCACCTGCGCGCCAGCTTTCCGCATGTGCCGGTGATCCTGGATGCCAAGCGCGGCGACATCGGCTCCACCGCGGAGCAGTACGCGCGCGAAGCCTTCGAGCGCTATGGTGCCGACGCGGTGACGCTGTCGCCCTTCATGGGCTTCGACTCGGTGCAGCCCTACCTGAAGTCACCGGACCATGGCGCGTTCCTGCTTTGCCGCACGTCCAATCCCGGCGGCGACGACCTGCAGAACCAGCGGCTGGCCTCGGTGGCAGGGCAACCCTTGCTGTACGAGCACGTGGCGCGGCTCGCGCAGGGGCCGTGGAACCTGAACGGGCAGCTGGGGCTGGTGGTGGGGGCGACCTATCCGGCCGAGATCGAGCGCGTGCGCAGCATCGCGCCGACGCTGCCGCTGCTGATCCCCGGTGTCGGCGCGCAGGGCGGCGACGCGGTGGCCACCGTGCGGGCCGGCTGGCGCAGCGACGCGCCGATCGTGGTGAATTCGTCGCGGGCGATCCTCTACGCGTCGCAAGGCGCCGACTTCGCGGAGGCGGCGCGGCGCGAGGCGATGCGGACGCGCGATGTGCTGGAGGCGGCGCGGCCGTAGGCCGGGGTGAGCGGTAGGCCGGGGTGAGCGGCGAAGCCGAACCCCGGTGAAACGGTCAGACCCGGTGGCTGCGCCCGCGCACCATTGCGACGATGAACAGCAGCACCACGGCGCCGATGACCGAGGCGATCCAGCCGGCCGGCTCGTTGGCGGTGTACAGGCCCATGGCCTGGCCGGCGAACCGCGCCAGGAAGGCGCCGGCGATACCCACCAGCGTGGTCATGATGATGCCCATCCGGTCGTTGCCCGGCTTGATGGCGCGCGCGATCAGGCCCACGATGAAGCCGACGACGATCGTTCCGATGATTTCCATTGCTTCGCTCCCTTGTTGATGAGGGAATGCTAGGACCGGCCTGGCGGCGGCCTTGTAGGCGGATTCTTCATCGGCGGGTCCGACAAGGTGGAAGCGCGGGCACGGCGGGGTCGCTTCGCGAACCCGCCCTGCGCGGGCGCCGCTGCCGTAGGGCGGGTTCGCGATAGCGACCCCGCCAGCCCCTAGCGCCCCGCCACCAGGTCCAGCAGCTGCTGCGGATCGAAGGGCTTGGTCAGGTGGCGGTCGAAGCCCGCGGTGGTGGCCCTCTGCCTGTCGCCTTCCTGGCCCCAGCCGGTGGCGGCCACCAGCAGCGGCTCGGCGCCCCAGGGCTGCGCGCGGATGCGCTGCGCGACCTCGTAGCCGTTCAGGCCCGGCATGCCGATGTCCAGCACCACCACGTCCGGCCGCAGCGCGATGGCCATTTCGGCGGCCTGCAGGCCATGGGTGGCGGTGTGGACCTCGTGGCCTTCCAGCCGCAGCAGCTCCGCCAGCGCGTCGGCGGCGTCGCTGTTGTCATCGGCCAGCAGCACGGTGCGCGGCCGCGCCGTCCCGGCCGCGGCGGCCGGCGACGCATCCTGCGCGGCCACCTGCGCGTCGACGGCCGGCAGTTCCACCATGAAGCGGCTGCCGCGGCCCGGCCCGTCGCTGGACGCCGTGATGCGGCCGCCATGCAGCTCCACCAGCCCCTTGGCCAGCGCCAGCCCGATGCCGAGCCCGCCCTCGGACCGTTCGAGCGCGGTCTGCTCCTGCGCGAACATGGTGAACATGTTGCGGATGGCCGATTCGCTCAAGCCGATGCCGTTGTCGGTGACCGTGAAGACGATGGAGCCGCCGTCCTGGCGCACGTCCAGCGCGATGCGCCCGCCCGGGTCGGTGTACTTCGAGGCGTTGTTCAGCAGGTTGGCCAGCACCTGCGTCAGCCGCAGCGGGTCGGCGTCGAGGCAGGCCTCGGGGTCGGCGATGTGCGTGTGCAGGGTGTGACGCTTGGCGTCGATCAGGGGCCGGGCCGCCTCCAGCGCGGACTCCACCGCGGCAGCCACGGAGAGGCGGACGCGCTTGAGCACCAGCCGCTGCTGCGTGATGCGCGAGATGTCCATCAGGTCGTCGAGCAGGCGCGCCATGTGGTCGACCTGGCGCGCCAGGATTTCGGTGGCGCGGCTGCGCATGTCCGCCGAGGCGGCGGGTGCGCGCAGCAGGTGCGTCGCGCTGCGGATCGGCGCCAGCGGGTTGCGCAATTCGTGCGCCAGCGTCGCCAGGAACTCGTCCTTCTGGCGGTCGGCCAGCCGCAACGCCTCGCGCGCCCGGTGTTGTTCGGTGACGTCATGGCCCTGCACGAAGATGCCGTCCACCCGTCCGTTCGGGTCGCGCAGCGGCTGGTACATGAAGTCGATGAAGGCTTCGTAGGGCGGCTCGCCGGGGCCGCGGTCGATCACGGCCCGCACGGCCCGGCCGATGAAGGGCTCACCCGTGCGGTACACCGTGTCCAGCCAGCCGGTGAAGCCCTGGCTCGCCACCTCGGGCAAGGCCTCGTCCACGGTCTTGCCGAGCAGATCGCGGCCGCCGACCAGCGCGCGGTAGGCATCGTTGACCTGGACGAACCGGTGCTGCGAGCCGTGCAGCACCGCTGCGAACCCGGGCGCCTGGTCGAACAGGGACTGCAGCCATTCGCTGCGCGCCCGCAGCTCGTGTTCGGCCAGGACGGTGCCGGTGGTTTCGATGCACGCGCAGAACATCCCGGCCACCGCACCGCTCTCGTCCTGCACCGGCGAATAGGAGAAGGTGAACCAGGTGTCCTCGCCGTCGCCCCGGCCGCGCCGCATGCGCAGCGGCAGGTTCTCGAGGTAGCGCGAATGCCCCTGCATCGCCTGCTCGGCCAGCGGCCCCACGTCCTGCCGGATCTCGGCCCAGTTCTCCAGCAGCGGACGGCCCAGCCCCTTCGGGTGCTTGGCGCCCATGATCTCCGCGTAGGGATCGTTGTACAGCTGGGCGAGTTGCGGGCCCCAGGCCACGAACATGGGAAAGGCCGAGCCGAGCAGCAGGTTGACGACGGAGCGCAGCGCCTGCGGCCAGTCCTCGGGCGGTCCGAGTGGCGAATCCGACCAGTCCTTGTCGCGCATCAGCTGCGCCATGACCGAGGGGCCGGAGAGAAAACGCAGGTGCGGGTCGATGCTCATTCAGGAGCCAGTCTAAGGCTCCTTGCGCGACCGTGCTCAGCCGAGCAAACGGCTGAGGTAGTGGCCGGTGTGGCTGTGCGGATGGGCTGCCACTTCCTCGGGCGTGCCCGCCATCACCACGGCGCCGCCGCCGTCGCCCCCTTCCGGGCCCATGTCGATCACCCAGTCGGCCGTCTTGATGACGTCCAGGTTGTGCTCGATCACCACGATGGTGTTGCCGGCGTCGCGCAGCTGGTGCAGCACCTTCAGCAGCAAGTCGATGTCGGCGAAGTGCAGGCCGGTGGTGGGCTCGTCCAGGATGTAGAGCGTGCGGCCGGTGTCGCGCTTGGACAGCTCCAGCGCGAGCTTGACGCGCTGCGCCTCGCCGCCCGACAGCGTGGTGGCGGCCTGGCCGAGCTTGATGTACGAGAGGCCGACGTCCAGCAGCGTCTGCAGCTTGCGAGCGATGGCGGGCACGGGCTTGAGGAACTCGTGCGCGTCCTCGACCGTCATGTCGAGGATCTGCGCGATGTTGCGGCCCTTCCACTGCACTTCCAGCGTCTCGCGGTTGTAGCGCTGGCCGCGGCAGACGTCGCAGGGCACGTACACGTCCGGCAGGAAGTGCATCTCCACCTTCACCACGCCGTCGCCCTGGCAGGCCTCGCAGCGGCCGCCGGCCACGTTGAAGGAGAAGCGCCCCGGGCCGTAGCCACGCTCCTTGGCGGTGGCCGTCTCGGCCATCAGGTCGCGGATGGGCGTGAACAGGCCGGTGTAGGTGGCCGGGTTGCTGCGCGGCGTGCGGCCGATCGGCGACTGGTCGACGTTGATCACCTTGTCGAAGTGCTCGATGCCTTCGATGGCATCGTGCGGCGCGGGCTCGTCGTGCGCGCGATAGAGCTCGCGCGCCACCGCGGCGTAGAGCGTGTCGTTGACCAGCGTCGACTTGCCGGAGCCGGAGACACCCGTCACGCAGGTGAACAGGCCCACCGGGATCTCCACAGTCACGCCCTTGAGGTTGTTGCCGCGTGCGCCTTCGATGCGGATCACCTGCGGGTCGGCCTGCTCGCCCAGGCGGTGCCGCTTGGCCGGCACCGGGATCTTCATGGTGCCCACCATGTACTGGCCGGTCAGCGAAGCGGGGTTGGCCAGCACTTCATCGGGCGTGCCTTGCGCCACCACGCGGCCGCCGTGGATGCCGGCGCCCGGCCCCATGTCCACCACGTAGTCGGCCGCGCGGATCATGTCCTCGTCGTGCTCCACCACGAGAACGGAGTTGCCGAGGTCGCGCAAGTGCTGCAGCGTGCCGATCAGGCGGTCGTTGTCGCGCTGGTGCAGGCCGATGCTCGGCTCGTCGAGCACGTACATCACGCCGGTCAGGCCGCTGCCGATCTGGGAGGCCAGGCGGATGCGCTGCGCTTCACCGCCGGACAGTGTTTCGGCGCTGCGATCCAGGCTCAGGTAATTCAGGCCGACGTCGTTGAGGAATTTCAGGCGGTTGCCGATCTCGCGCACCACCTTGTCGGCGATCTCCGCCTTGGCGCCCTGCAGCTTCAGGTGCTCGAAGTAGGCATGGCTTTCGCGCAGCGTCATGTGGCCGATCTCGAAGATCGCCTTGCCTTGCTCGCCTTCGCCCAACCGCACGTGGCGCGCCTCGCTGCGCAGCCGCGTGCCGTCGCACTCGGGGCAGGGCTGCAGGCTGCGGTAGCGCGCCAGCTCCTCGCGCACCGCCGGCGAATCCGTCTCGCGGTAGCGCCGCTCCATGTTCACCAGGATGCCTTCGAAGGCGTGCTTCTTGCTCACCTTGCGGCCGGCCGAGGCGCCCGACTCCATGGAGTAGGAGAAGCGGATCTCCTCCTCGCCGGAGCCTTGCAGCAGCACCTTGCGGATGTGCGGCGGCAGGTCCTGGAACGGCGAATCCACGTCGAACTTGTAGTGCCGCGCCAGGCTGTCGATCATCGCGAAGTAGTACGCGTTGCGGCGGTCCCAGCCCTTGATGGCGCCGCCGGCCAGCGACAGCTCGGGGAAGGCGACCACGCGGGTCGGGTCGAAGAACTCGCGCGTGCCGATGCCGTCGCAGGTGGGGCAGGCGCCCACCGGCGAGTTGAAGGAGAACAGGCGCGGCTCGAGCTCGGCGATGGAGTAGTGGCAGACCGGGCAGGCGAACTTGGCGTTGAACAGATGTTCCTTGTTCCCTTCCATCTCCATGGCGATCGCGCGCCCGTCGGCCAGCCGCAGCGCCGCCTCGAAGCTTTCGGCCAGCCGCTGCTGCATGTCCGCGCGCACCTTCAGCCGGTCGACCACCACGTCCACGTCGTGCTTCTCGGCTTTCTTCAGCTTGGGCAGGTTGTCGAACTCATACACCTCGCCGGCCACGCGGAAGCGCACGTAGCCCTGGCCCTGCATCTCCGCGAACAGGTCGACGAACTCGCCCTTGCGCTCGCGCGCCACCGGCGCCAGGATCATCAGACGGGTGTCTTCCGGCAGCGCCAGCACCGCGTCGACCATCTGCGAGACGGTCTGCGCCTGCAGCGGAACCTCATGCACCGGGCAGTAGGGCGTGCCGGCGCGGGCGAACAGCAGCCGCAGGTAGTCGTGGATCTCGGTGACCGTGCCGACGGTGGAGCGCGGGTTGTGGCTGGTGGCCTTCTGCTCGATGGAGATCGCGGGCGACAGGCCCTCGATCACGTCGACGTCCGGCTTGTCCATCAGTTGCAGGAATTGCCGGGCATAGGCCGACAGGCTTTCGACGTAGCGGCGCTGGCCCTCGGCATAGAGGGTGTCGAAGGCGAGCGAGGATTTGCCGGAGCCCGACAGGCCCGTGATGACGACCAGCTGGTAGCGCGGCAGGTCGAGGTCGGAGGTTGTGCGTGCGCGCGCCGCGGATGCTGATCCGCTGGCCGAGGGCGGCGTGCAGGTACTTGCCGTCGGTGCTGTTGTTCAAGGTGCGGGCGCGCTCGGGGAAACCCGACATGATAGGCCGCCGGCGCACCGCGGCCTAGCCGGGCAGTTGGCGATATGTCCGAGAATGCGGGGTTTGGCGCGCTTTCCGGCGCGCTTTTTGCAGCTTGGCCCCAGTGACCGCCCCTTCCCCCGACCTTTCCGCCCGCATGACGCCGGCCGAGCGCCGCGCCAGCGGCTCGCTGGCCACCATCTTCGCCGCCCGCATGCTGGGGCTGTTCCTGGTGCTGCCGGTGTTCGCCCTGGAGGCGGCTCGCTACCCCGGCGGCGACGATCCCGCGGTGGTCGGCCTGGCGATGGGCATCTACGGCCTGACGCAAGGCATCCTGCAGATTCCCTTCGGCCTGGCGTCCGACCGCTTCGGCCGCAAGCGCGTCATCGTGCTCGGGCTGCTGGTGTTCGCCATCGGCAGCTTCATCGCCGCCGCCGCGCCTACCCTGGGCTGGCTGATCGCCGGCCGCTCGCTGCAGGGCGCCGGGGCCGTCTCCGCCGCCGTGACGGCGCTGCTGGCCGACCAGACGCGCGACATCGTGCGGACCAAGGCGATGGCGATGGTGGGCGCCAGCATCGGCCTGATGTTCGCGCTGTCGCTGGTGGCCGCGCCCTTGCTGGCCGCGCGCATCGGCCTGCCTGGCCTGTTCGTCGTCACCGGGCTGCTGGCGCTGGGCTGCATCGCCGTCGTGCTGTGGTGGACCCCGCCGGAGCCGCGCCAGCATGCGAATGTGCCGCGCGGCCGGCTGGCGGACGTGTTGCGGCACCCGGCGCTGCTGCGGCTGGACGTGGGCGTGTTCGTGCTGCACGCGGTGCAGCTGGCCATGTGGGTGGCCGTTCCGGCGCTGCTGGTGGAGGCGGGCCTGGCCAAGGAAGCGCACTGGCAGGTCTACTTGCCGGCGGTGCTCGCCTCGTTCGTCATCATGGGCGGACTGTTCCCGCTGGAGCGGCGCGGTTACCTGCGCGCCGTGTTCCTCGGCGCCATCGGCGTGGTGCTGCTGGTGCAGGCCGGACTGGCCGTGGCCGCCGCCAGCCCCGGCATCGCGCTGCTGGCCGGCCTGCTGTTCCTCTTCTTCTGCGGCTTCAACATCCTGGAAGCCACCCAGCCCAGCCTGGCCTCCCGGCTGGCGCCGCCGCAGTCCCGCGGCGCCGCCCTGGGCGTGTACAACACCCTCCAATCGCTGGGCTTCTTCGTGGGGGGTGCGGTCGGCGGCTGGCTGGCCAAGAACGTTGGTTGGCAAGGGCTGTTCGGTGCCTGCGCCACGTTGATGCTGGTGTGGCTGGCCGTCGCGTGGCCCATGCGTGCGCCGCCCGCGCGCCACTCCGCCGAGGAAGTACTGGCCGACGAGGCGCAGGCGACATAATTGCCCCAAATCCGGAGGAATCCCCGTCATGGCATCCGTCAACAAAGTCATCCTCGTCGGCAACTGCGGCCGCGACCCCGAAGTGCGCTACCTGCCGTCCGGCCAGGCCGTGGCCAACGTGAGCATCGCCACCACCAGCAAGCGCAAGGACC
This sequence comes from Ramlibacter sp., assembly GCA_021323335.1. GTDB lineage: Bacteria > Pseudomonadota > Gammaproteobacteria > Burkholderiales > Burkholderiaceae_C > Ramlibacter. Next base: position 25,969 of record JAJTCN010000069.1, on the reverse strand, counting down.
GCACCAGCGGCGAGATGGTCGAGGAAACGCAATGGCACCGCGTCTCCTTCTTCGACCGCCTGGCCGAAATCGTCGGCGAGTACGTCAAGAAGGGCAGCCCCATCTACGTCGAGGGCCGCATCGTCTACCGCAAGTTCACCAACAAGGACGGCGTGGAGCAGAACGCCACCGACATCGTGGCCAACGAGATGCAGCTCCTGGGCAGCCGCCAGGGCATGGGCGCGCCGTCGGGTGGTGGCGGGGATGACGACATGGGTGGTGGTGGCGGCGGCGGTGCACCGCGCCGCTCCGCGCCGCCGAGCCGGCCCCCCGCGCCCGCCGCGCAGCGCCCCGCTGCCAACAAGCCGGCGAGCGGGTTCGACGACATGGACGACGACATTCCGTTCTAAGTGGAAGCGGGGCAGGACCTCTGGCTGGAGCGGTGGCTGCCGCTCCTGCTTGCGGAGGCCGCCCCGAAGCCCGTCCTCGAGCTGGGGTGCGACACGGGGCGGGATACCGGATGGCTCCTGGGCCACGGGCTCTCCGTGGTCGCCACCGACATTGCATTGGAAGCCTTGCGGAAGGCCCAGCAGGCTGCTTCGGGCGCGCTGCTGCTTCGGCATGACCTGCGCACGTCGCTGCCGTTCATGTCCGCGTCGTTCAACGTGGTCGTGGCGAGCCTCAGTCTTCATTACTTCGACGCCAACACCACCACGCGTGCCATCGCGGAAGTGCGCCGCTGCCTGGCGCCGGGCGGTCTGCTGTTCTGCCGCGTGAACTCGGCGAACGACTTCCAGCATGGGGCTGGCGTCGGGGAGGAGATCGAACCGGGGTATTTCCGGCAGTCGGCTCGCTATGCGGAGTGCAAGCGGTTCTTCAGTGCGGGGGATGTGGAGCGATTTTTTCCGTCACGCGACTGGCATGCGGAGAGCCGGGAGGAGCGGGAAGTGCTGCGGTATGACGCGCCGAAGATGGCGTGGGAGTACGCCCACGACCAGCGCGAGCACGACCGCGCTGCCGATGGCGAGCGGGCGCCAGTTGAAGCTGCCGCCAGCGACCCGGAGTCGTTGGGGACCCGCCCAGGTCTTCGAGGCGCTTCGCAGTTCTCCAGTGCGTGGGTCGATGGCAACCCTGAAGTCGTCCATCCGGCTGAGGGCCATGTCGCTTTCTCCCGTTCGTCGTTGCATGGATCGGTGGCATCGGCACGCGTGCGATGCACCTGCAGGACGATTTTCAAGACCTGGCCGGCAAGGCAGATGTAGGACACCTGCGCAGGACGCAGGGAGCTTCGGCGCAAGCACGGCTGCATGGTTGGCGCATCGAACCGTCGGAGCGATGCTGACCCCCCTGCCCGCCGCAGCGTCCTTACGCGTGCAGACGCAGCGCGGCCACCACGAGCGCGAAGGCTGGCAAGGCCTGGCGGCGGCTGGGGTAGTAGAGGTGATACCCAGGGAACGTCGGACTCCAGTCCTCCAGAACACGCACCAGGCGGCCGGCGTCGACATGCGGCTGGATCACATCTTCGGGCGCGTAGGTCAAGGCGTTGCCTTCCAGTGCAGCGGTCAGCAGTTGCGCCGAGGTGTTGAAGATCACCTGGCCGGTCACCTGCACGTTCACCTGCTTGCCGTCCTTCTCGAACTCCCAGGCATACAGGCCGCCATGCGTCGCTAGGCGCAGGTTGCCGCAGTTGTGGGAGGTGAGGTCCTCCGGAACCACCGGCTTTGCGCGCATCGCGAAGTAAGCGGGAGAACCAGCAACAGCCATCCTGATGTCAGGGGAGATGCGGACAGCGATCATGTCCTTGGCCACCTGGTCACCGATGCGGACGCCGGCGTCGAAACGCTCGGCAACGATGTCGATCAACCCATAGCCGATGTTGATTTCCAGCGTGATGTCCGGGTAGTTGGGCAGCAACTTCGACAGCTTGGGCCAGAGAATCGTCGATGCCGCGTGATCGTGCGTGGTGATCCGGATGGTGCCGGACGGCTTGTCTCGCAGTTCGCTGATCGCACCCAGTTCGGCTTCGATGCCTTCGTAGAGCGGAGCCAGCCTGGAAAGCAGCCGCTCCCCTGCCTCCGTCGGTGATACACCCCGCGTTGTGCGCGCCAACAGCCGCACGCCCATTCGTTCTTCCAGGGCTCGCATGCTGTGGCTGAGGGCGGATTGGGTCATCCCCAATTGCGCGGCTGCGCGAGTGAAGCTGCGCTCCCGGGCGACCACGATGAATGCCGAAAGGCTGTTGAGGTCGATGCGGTTAGCCATGAATCAAGCTCATATCGGTTAGCGAAGTATGGCGGGTTCTCACATGGCAGTCGTCTTCCTAAAGTACCTCCATGCCTCCGGAGGCCGCCACTCCCGGCGCCTGCGGCAGAGCACACCAACCAACCCTCCAGGAGCTTCAAATGCAAAAGCGCACACTCGGCAAGAACGGCCTGCAAGTCTCGGCCATCGGCCTCGGCTGCATGGGTTTGACTTTCGGCTACGGCCCCGCGACCGAAAAATCGGCGGGCATCGAGCTGATCCGCGCCGCCTTCGAACGCGGCGTCACCTTCTTCGACAGTGCGGAGGCATACGGCGCGGTCAACGAAGAGATGGTCGGCGAGGCTGTCGCCCCTTTCCGGGATCAGGTCGTCATCGCCACCAAGTTCGGCTTCAAGGACGGCAACGCCGCCGCCGGCCTGGACAGCACGCCCGCGCGCATCCGCGTGGTGGCAGAGCAGTCCCTCCAGCGCCTGAAGACCGATCGCATCGACCTGTTCTACCAACACCGCGTCGACCCGAACGTGCCGATCGAGGACGTCGCCGGCACGGTGCGCGACCTCATTCGTGAAGGCAAGGTCAGGCATTTCGGCCTGAGCGAGGCTGGCGTCAAAGCGATCCGAGCAGCGCACGCCGTACAGCCCGTGGCGGCATTGCAGAGCGAGTATTCGATGTTCACCCGCGACCCCGAGGCCGGGATTCTGCCCGTCCTGGAAGAGCTCGGCATTGGATTCGTGTGCTTCAGCCCGCTTGGCAAAGGCTTCCTCACCGGCAAGATCGACGCTGCAACGACCTTCGGTGAAGGCGACGTGCGCAAGAACCTGCCGCGCTTCGCCGACGACGCCCGCGAAGCCAACCACAGCCTGGTCCATCTGATCGGCGAGGTGGCCAGGCGCAAGAACGCGACACCCGCCCAGATCGCCCTGGCCTGGCTGCTGGCCCAAAAGCCCTGGATCACCCCGATCCCCGGCACCACCAAGCTGCACCGCCTCGAAGAAAACATCGGCGGCGCGAGCGTGGAGATCACAGCTGCCGACCTCCAGGAACTCGCCGACGTGATGGCCAGGGTGCCCGTCAAGGGCGATCGGTACAACGCGCAAATGATGAAGACCGTCAACCGCTGAGGTGAACACCATGACCGAACAGACTCTCAACGGCCGCGTCGCCCTCGTCACGGGCGGCACCACCGGCATCGGCTTCGGCTCTGCCAAGCGCTTGCTCGAGCACGGTGCCACCGTGTACATCACCGGCCGGCGCAAGGAAGTCCTCGAAGCGGCTGTCGCCAGGCTTGGCAAGGGCGCTCACGGGATCCAGGCTGACGCCAGCGTCAAGGCCGACATGCAGCGTGTGGCCGACACTATCCAGGCCGCACACGGCAAGCTCGACATCCTGTTCGCGAATGCCGGTGGCGGTCACGCAACGCCATTGACGGAGTTGACCGAACAGCAGATCGACAGCGAGCTGTCCATCAACATCAAGGGCGTGATCCTGACGATGCAGAGCATGCTCGGTGTGTTGCGCAACGGTGCCTCCGTGGTGCTCAACGCTTCCATCACCGCCGACATGGGCCTCAAGGGTTTCGCCGTCTACGCGGCGACGAAGGCGGCCGTCCGCTCGCTGGCCCGCAGCTGGACGACCGACCTGAAGGACCGCGACATCCGCGTGAACACGATCAGTCCGGGCGTGGTGCCCACCGAAGGCTACGGCAAGGAACAGAAGATGACCGGACATCAGGTCAAGGAGTACGTCCAGCGTGTCGCGACCGAGATCCCCGCAGGCCGTGTCGGCTCCGTGGAGGACATCGGCAATGCGCTGGTGTTCCTGGCCTCCGACGCAAGTGCCTATATCCGCGGCATCGACCTGGTCGTGGACGGCGGCATGACCCGCGTCTACGCCGGCAACAACTGATCAGGCGCTGCTTTGACCGCACCAACCACGGCCGCAAGGCATGACGAGGTACATATCGTCTGCGAACTGCGCTGCGCGCCTGCGGACCGCGACCGGGTTTGCGAACTCGCGCTCCGGTTCGTGGCGCCGGCTCGCGCCGAGCCAGGCTGTCTCTACTACCACCTGCACCAGAAGCTGGACGCGCCCGACACGTTCTTCATCATCGACGGCTGGGCGAGTCGGGCGGCCGTCGACGCGCACGCCGGCAACCCGCACGTCGCGGACGTGATGAAGGAACTGGCTCCGCTCCTGACGTTCGGACCATCGCTCACCTTCAGCACGCGTGTGAGCGATTGAGATCGGATCCGCGGAAGAAAGCGCCCGGGTCCTCCACCTGTGTAGCATCGCGCCGTGGATTTCCTACTACCCCTCGTCGTGGCGCTGGCCGCAGCCTTCTGGATGGCCAAGGCCAGAACGCAGCAACAGCGCATCGCCCTCCTTGCCCGGTTCCTGTCGCCCTACAGCATCGAGAAGAACATCGAGACCGTGACCCAGGGCTACCTGCGTGCCCTGGGCGAAGCGGATCCTGGCCGGGGCGAACAGATCCTGTACCTGCTGCGCGCGAACGAGCAGGACTTGTGCCGGCAGATGAGCCAGCTCGCGGATGACATCGCGGCCGCCGATCCCGCGGCCACGCGTGTGAGCAAGCTCCCGGTCTGGCTTCCGTTCGCGCTGGCGTTCGCCCCTTCCTTCGACCTGCGCGAAGCCCTGCGTGTCCACGCGCGTGGCATCTGCCGTGCGATCGATGCGGAGGCGGCAAGCCCCAAGGATCGCGCGTTCGCGATCACGGCCGAACTGCTGCTGATGCAGCACACCTGCCACTGGTTCTGCAGGTCCAAGACGGTGGCCTCGGCCCGCATGCTGGCGCGTCACCGGACCTCGTACGACCAGCTGGCGGCCGCCGTCCTGCCGCGGACGCGCTCCGAATACCTGGGCCTGGTGTCGCTCGCCAAAGGCGCGTGAGCCTTCAGTCTCCGGCGGCGTCGACGTAGCAGGTGCTGCGCTTCATGCAGTCCCGCAGCGCGCCGGGGCGCTTGATGCTGCCGCTGCTGTCGTCGAACTCGGCCACCATCAGGTCCAGCGCGCCGCGGCGCTCGAACTCCTCGATGGGCAGCCACGGCGAACCGGCGGCAGCCCACTGCGCATCGGTGAGCAGGATTTCGCCGGTCAGGAAGACCTGCCGGTCCTGCGCGCCGCCGAGAAAGGACGCCTCCAGCGCCACGCCGCGGTCGGCCGGGCGGCTCAGCCCGTGGGCCAGGGTCGGGTCGAAGACGACCAGGTCGCCAGGAGTCAACGCCACCTGCACGCCCGCATGCGGCATCACGAAATCGACGTCGGCGAGGTCGAGCGCCAGGATCCAGAACAGGCAGCGCGGCCAGTGGCCCCGCACGTCGTTGTGGAAGCCCGCGCCACGTGCCGCGAGATAGTCGATGCGGGTGGCCACGCTGCTGCGGTAAGCGGCCGGGTCGTCCCCGAGGACGCCCGTCAACTGCAGTGCGCTCGCGATGCGCCCCACGAGGTCATCGACGCCGGCTGCGGCCGCGGCCAGGTCCTCCAGCGTGGTGGCGGCGTACTCGATGTCCGTGAAGCTTTCGGCTTGCGCCCGCGCATGGCCCTCGGCGGCGAGGCTGCCGAGCGCATCGGCATCGAGGAAATCGGCGCGCACGACGTGGACCCATTCATAAGGCGCGCGGGCGTCGAAGGCGTGCTGGGGCTCCTCGCTGCGGACCGCGAAGCTGAGGAATGGGGGCGGCACGCGAAAGGCATTGGCGGGGATGCGGCGATGCGAAGCCATGACGCCATCATCGCCGGCTTCGCGCCGGCATGGACGACGACGACCGGCGCTAGAAGGCACGCCGGCGCGCGGCCAGCCGTCCCAGCCGCTGTGCGGCCACCGCCACGACGCCGGAGGCGACCAGGGCGAGCACGAAGGCGGGGAGCCGGCCCAGGCTGCCCAGCCCCAGATAGAGCACCACGAAGAAGGCGGCGAAGCCGTGCAGGCCCATGACGAACCCGCCCATCAAGGCTGCGGTCGCCTGCGCACCATGCCGCGGCAGGGTGAAGCAGGGCAGCACGGTGCCGGCGATCGGTACGGCCAGCAGCAGGCCGCTGACGGCTGCGGGAAACGCAGCCGCGCTCAGGATCACTGCCGCCGCCATCGCGACGGCCGCCACCAGGCGCAACACCATTTCCGCGCGGGGCAGGTGCACCGGTCCTTCGATGCGTGCGACGCGAGGCGATGCCAGCAGCCCCAGCGACGGTGCCGCCAGGGCCAGCAGGCAGCTGGCAGCCGCGGGCAGCCGCAGCCAGGTCAGGGCCAGGCTCACCGCAGTGAACAGGACCAGCCCGAACCCGACGCTCAGTGGCCAGGGCGCCCGGCGGGCCGACCATGCCACGCTGACGCTGTGGACGACCGACCCGGGAATGCACACCAGTGCGGCAAGGGCGATGGCGCGCACCGCCTCGGCGCCCTGGTCCAGCAGCAAAATGGCGCAGATCGGGGCCGCGACCATCGGCATGCCGCCGACCACGCCGCCCAGCGCGTGTCCGAACCGGCGCGCCACCAGGGTCGCCAGCAGGATCGACGCCGCCACCAGCGCCAGCTTCAGCGCCAGCACGGATCAGCGCGGGATGAAGCGCTGCTCGCGGAAGCTGTCGAAGATGCGGAAGAACATCTCCTCCGAATCCACGAACTCCTGGAAGCCGAACCGGCGCGCCTTGGTGTTGTCCAGCATGATGTCCCAGGTCGGCGCGAAGGCGTAGTTGGCGAACGACCAGTTGGCCGCCTCGGCGAAGGGCGTGGGCAGCAGGCCGTGCTCGCGCACGATCTCGTCCCACAGCGGCTCCTTGTCGGCCATCATCGCCTCCAGGTCGATCTGCTGGACGCCGCCGTCCTTCAGCCCGAAGTAGTCCGCGATGCGCGGCCACAGGTGCTGCCAGCGGAAATGGTCGCCGTTGACCATGTTGAAGGCTTCATTGGCGCAGCCGGGCGTGGTGGCCGCCCACAGCATGCCCTTGTTCAGCAACTCGACATCGCTGGCGCAGTGGACGGCGCGGAAGGCGGCTTCCGGGCCGGGGAAGCGCAGCGGCAGCCCGAGCTTGCGGCACAGCGTGGCGTAGACCGCCAGCGGCTTGGGCACGTTGATGTCGCTGCGCGCATAGCCGCAGACGATATGCGGCCGCATCAGCGACCAGCTCCAGCGCTTGCCCTGCGCCAGCTGCTTCAGGAAGTCTTCCTGCGTGTAGTAGAAGTTGGGCGGGAAGTGGCGCGCATCGCTTTCCTTCGCCGGCGTCTTGAACGGCCCGAGGTGGCGGCCGTAGTACTTGGAGCCCTGCAGCAGGCACACATGCTGCAGCGCCGGCGTGGCCGCCTCGATGGCCGTCATGGCGTTGCGGAACAGGTCGGTGTCCTGCGCCACCTTGTCGACCCAGCGGGTGCCGGTCGCATGGCCGGTCCAGAAGATGTGGGTGGTGTTGCCGAGCTTGCCAAGCTGGCGCCGGCAGTCCTCGGGATCGCTCATGTCGCAGGTGACGTGGCGCGCCTGGGTCTGGAACTCCGGCGCGCGCCGCGAAACGATGGTCACGTCCCAGTCGCCCTCGCGATCGAGCAGCTGCGCCATGTTGGCGCCCACCATGCCCGTGCCGCCGAGGATCACGGCTACCTTTTCCGTCATGTCATCACCTTCGAAGAGAGTTCTGGGGAAGCGGTTTTTCAGCCGGCTCCGGCGCCGAGTCCGGCGGTGGCCAGCGCTGCTTCGGCGGCCGTGCCGAGCGCCAGCAAGTCGGCGTCGCTGCCGGCCGGGGCCGCCAGCATGAGCCCCACGGGCGCGTCGCCGGGGCGGTGGCACGGCAGGCTGAGCGCGCAGCCGTCCAGGAAGTTGATCAGCGTCGGATTGCGCAGCATCAGCAGGTTGGCCGCACCGTAGGCGTCGTCGCTGTCCTGCAGGTCCGCGATGGCGGGCGCCACGACCGGCACCGTCGGCAGCACCAGCGCATGCGCATGGGCCGCGGCAATGCGCCGCTCCACCGCGGCGATCCAGCGCACCCGCGCGGCTCCGAGCTCCAGGTAATGCGCCGCGCTCATGGTGGCGCCCCGGCGGATGCGCGAGACCACCCGCGGGTCGTATTCCTCACCCCGCTCCTCGATCAGCTTCGCATGCCAGGCCCAGGCCTCGGCGGCGGTGTAGCCGCCCAGGCGGTTGATCTGCGCCAGTTCGGCGAATTCGGGGAAGTCGATCTCCACGATGCGCGCGCCGGCCGCGGAAAGGGCCTGGCAAGCCTGGTCGAATGCCGCCGCGACCGTGGCATCCATGCCCTCGCGCACCAGCGTGCGCGGCAATGCCAGCGTCGCGCCGGCCAGGGTGGCGGTCCGCGGCTGGCCGGGCGCGGGGGTGCCCGCCAGCACCGCGTCGAGGCGGGCACAGCAATCCACCGTGCGGGCCAGCGGCCCGATCGAATCCAGCGCGGCCGACAGCGGCAGCGCACCCTGCAGCGGCACGCGGCGGGCGGTCGGCTTGAAGCCGGTCAGGCCGCACAGCGCGGAGGGGATGCGGACGGAGCCGCCGGTGTCCGTGCCGATGGCCGCGGCGGCCATGCCGTCGGTGACGGAGATCGCCGCGCCCGACGACGAACCGCCCGGGATGCGACCGGTCTCGCGGCCCCACGGATTGCGGGGCGTGCCATGGTGTGGATTGAGGCCCAGGCCCGAGTAGGCGAACTCGGTCATGTTGGTGCGGCCGACGATCACCAGTCCGGCGGCGCGCAGGCGCTGCACGGCCACGCTGTCGGCCTGGGCGGGCGACGCGTCCTGCAGCACCCGCGAGCCGGCTTGCGTGACCTGCCCCTGCTGGTCGAACAGGTCCTTGACCGTGATCGGGATGCCGGCCAGCGGCGGCAGCGGCACGCCGGCGGCGCGCAGGCCGTCGACGGCGCGGGCCGACGCGCGCGCCGTGTCGGCGTGGACCGCGATGAAGGTCGCGCGGGCTTCGCTGCCATGCAGGGCCGCGTCCAGGGCCTGTTCGGTGAGGGCCGCGCTGGTGGTGCGGCCGGCGGCCAGTTCGGCCTGCCAGTGGGCCAGGGGTTTCGGAGGGAGGGCCATGGAGGTCGGGAGTGATCGGTTCAGCGGGCCGTCATCGCCTGCGGCAGGCTCAGGACGATCTGCGGGAAGACGGTGATGAGGACAGTGGCCGCCACCATCAGGAGGAAGAAGGGCAGGCTGGCCTTGGCGACCGTCAGGATGTCCTTGCCGGTCAGGCTCTGCACCACGAACAGGTTGAAGCCCACCGGTGGCGTGATCTGCGCCATCTCGACCACGAGCACGATGAAGATGCCGAACCAGAGCAAATCGATGCCGGCTGCCTGAACCGCCGGCATGATCACCGAGGTAGTGAGCAGCACGATCGAGATGCCGTCGAGGAAGCAGCCCAGGATGATGAACAGCACGGTCAGCGCCGTGATCAGGCCCCAGGCCGGCAGCTTTTCGCCGGCGATCCATTCGGCCAGCGCCGCCGGCAGGCCGGTGAAGCTCATCGCGGAGGTCAGGAAGGCGGCGCCCAGCAGGATGAAGAAGATCATCGTGGAGGTGCGCACCGCGCCCAGCAAGCTGTCGATGAAGGTGGCGCGGTTCAGCAGGCCCGAGAAGGCGGCGATGATCAGCGCGCCGACGACGCCGATGGCGGCCGCTTCGGTGGCCGTGGCGTAGCCGGCATAGATGGAGCCGATCACGCCGACGATCAGCAGCACCACCGGCACCAGCCGGGAGGACGCTTTCATCTTCTGCGCGAAGGTGGTGGTGATGCCGCTCGCGGGAATCCGGTCCTTGTGCAGCAGGGACCACACCATCACGTAGCCGGAGAACAGGGCCATCAGCATCAGCCCGGGCAGCACGCCGGCGATGAACAGGCGCGCCACTGACACCTGGGCCGCCACGCCGTAGACGATCATGATGATCGAGGGCGGGATCAGCAGGCCGAGCGTGCCGGAGCCGGCCAGGGAGCCGAGGGAAATGCCTTCCGGATAGCCCCGGGACTTCAGCTCCGGCAGCGAGATGCGGCCGATGGTCGCGGCGGTGGCCGCGGACGAGCCGCTGACGGCCGCGAAGATCCCGCAACCCAGCACGTTGACGTGCAGCAGGCGGCCGGGAAGCCGCTCCACCCAGGGCGCGAGGCCGGCGAACATGTCGTCGGACAGGCGCGTGCGAAACAGGATCTCGCCCATCCAGATGAACAGCGGCAGCGCCGTCATGGTCCAGCTCGCGCTGGACGCCCACGACGTCGTCGCCAGGATGGAGCCGACGGGCGCGTCGGCGAACAGCATGCCGACGATGCCGACGGCGAGCAGCGCGGGGGCGATCCAGACGCCGAGCCCGAGCAGCAGGAACAGCGCGAAGACCAGGACGGCGGAGATCAGTTGCAGTTCCATCATTCGCTCATTTCGGCGTTGTCGCTCAGCTCGAACCGGCGGTGCTGCAGCACGCACACCAGCCGTTCGGCAAAGGCCACGACCAGCAGGATCGAGCCCAACGCCATGGGCAGTTGCGGCAGCCACAGCGGCACCGGCACCAGCCCCTGCGAAACTTCCTTGAAGTTGTAGCTCTCCAGCACGAAGGCGACGCAGTACCAGGCCAGGAAGGCGGCCAGGGCGAGGCCGATGACGCTGGCCACGACTTCCAGCACGTGCTGCGCTGATGCGGAGAGGAAGCGGGTGAAGACCTGCACCCGGATGTGCGCGCCGCAGTGCAGCGCGTAGGGAAGGCCGAAGAAGCCGGCCGCCGCCATGGCCCAGGCGGCGAACTCCTCGGCATCCCGCACGGTGGTGCCAAGGTTGCGCGCGACCACCTGCGCCAGGATCAGCCCGCAGATCAGGACCAGCGAGGCCGCAGACAGCAGGCCCGAGGCCAGGTACAGGCGGTGCAGCGCGCGCATCGGCTTACTTCAGCTTGTCGACGAGGGCCTTGCCGTCGGCGCCGGCCTTCTTGACCCACTCGTCGGCCATGGTGGCGCCGATCTTGGCCAGGTCGGGCGCCATGGCCGCCGGCATCGGGCCGACGGTCATGCCGTTCTTGGCCAGCGTCTGCGTCAGCGTCGACGTCTGCTTGCGGGCTTCGTCCCAGCCGCGCTTTTCGGCGGCGGCCGCGGCGTCCATCACGGCCTTCTGCGAGGCGGGCGACAGCTTGGCGAACGCGCGCGCATTCACCATCGTCACGTTCTTCGGGATGAAGGCCTGCACGTCGTAGTAGTACTTGGAGAAGTCCCAGGCCTGCGAGTCGACGCCGGTCGCCGGCGAGGTGATCATCGCCTCGATCAGGCCGGTGCCGAAGGCTTGCGGCACATCGCCCGAGTTCACCGTGGTGGGCGACGCGCCCATCAGCTCCACCATGCGCGACGTGGCGGCGTTGTAGGCGCGGAACTTCATGCCCTTGAAGTCGGCCATCGACTTGACCGGCACCTTGGTGTAGATGCCCTGGGGCGGCCACGGCACGCTGTACAGCAGCTTGATGCCCTGCTTGGCCAGGCGCTGTTCGATGCCGGGCTTGCTGGCCTGCCACAGCTTCCATGCGCTGTCGAAGTCGCGCGCCATCAGCGGCACGGCATCGGCCTCGAACATCGCGTCCTCGTTGCCCAGCACCGAGATCAGCACGTCGCCCACCGGCACCTGGCCGGTCTGCACCGCGCGCTTGAGGTCCGGGCGCTTGAACAGCACCGAGTTGGAGTGGACCTTGATCTCCAGTTCGCCCTTGGTGGCCTTGGCGACGTCGGCGGCGAACTCCTTGGCCACGCCGGTGATGTAGTTGCCGTCCGGCTGTTCGGCGGACATGTTCCACTTCTCCGCGGCATGCGCGGACGTCATTCCCATGCAAAGCACGGCGACGGTGGACAGAAGGTGGCGTCGATTCAAGATCATTTCAGCTCTCCTAATAAAGAGGGGTCAGCCCAGCCGCCACAGCAGCTGGAAGGTGTAGACATCGGCGGCGGGCACGCCAAGCGTTTCGGCCAGCAGCCGCGCCTGCGTGCGCGCTGCTTCGGGCCGCGAGGCTTCGAGCATGACCAGGGCGTCGGCAGGCGCCGGTACCGCGTCGGCGGTGACGGGAGTCGACAGGTGGGCGTCGGTCTGCAGGACGCTGGCGCGCACCATGAATTCTTCCTGCGTGGTCGCGGCGGCGCGCTTCGTCAGCAGCGGCAGCGCGCCGGGCTCCGCCAGCTTGGCCTGCGGGACCACGAACAGGGCCAGTGCGCCGCCCTCGCCCTCGCCCGTCTCCAGCGTCAGCTTGCCGACCCGTCGCTGGGTACCGCGCATGCGCTTGAAATTCTCCAGCGACCACGGCGTCTGGTTGGCGAAGGCGCGCGCGTAGGGCTCGGACTGGAACACGCCCAGGGTGTCGGTGTAGTACAGGGCCAGGTATGGCCGGGGGCAGTCCCCGACGGCGGCAAAGCGGCGCGCGCTCTGGAAGCCCGGAATGGCCACGCGCTCCTGCATGTGCTCGCGGTCGTACCAGCGGTTGAAATCGGCTTCGTGGGCGGGATCGATGTCTGTCCAGATGCAGAGCAGGCCCCGGGACTTGTCGCTGGTCATGTCGGTGTCGGTCGGTTTTCGAGGGTGAAACGGGCAACGCCAGTATTCCCACGGGCGGCCGGCCCGTCCAACAAAGAAAAATGGCGCGCGGCCATCAACTAATCTGATGATCCGGGTAATCCCGGGGCGGCCGACTCAGGAACTGGCGCTGATCGGCGACCAGGGGTCTGGCACAGCGGTTGCGCTGGGCAGGCGCGCTACGTGCGCCGGCAGGCTGCGCGCGAAATCCTGCGCCGTCTGCTGCGCCAGCGCGGCGATCTGCTGGAACAGCGGAGTTTCCGGTCCTGCCCGGTAGGAACAAACCAGCGGCATGTCCGGCATCTCCATGTCGAGCTTGAGCATCTGCACGTCTCCGTTGGCCAGTTCGCGCTGGATGATGGCCGGCGGGATCATGGCCAGCCCGAAGCCGTCCACCACGAGCCGGACCATGGCCGACACGGATGTCATGCAGTTCACATGCACCCGTCGGCCCACCTGCTCGTCGAGCAGCCGCTCGAGGAAACGATGCGGGCCGGAATTGCGCGAGAAGCTCAGGACGGGAAAATTCGCCAGATCAGCCAGGGTCAGCAGTTCGCCATGCAGGTTAAGTGAGGTCGCGCCCACCCAGCGCATGGGGAAGTCGCACAGCGCGATGTTCTGCACGTTGGCGCCAAGCACGTTGTCGGTCTGCAGGATCAGGTCCAGGTTGCCCTTGCCGAACTGCTCGATGAGCTTGATGGTGGTGTCGCCGGCCAGCTCCACCTCCAGTTGAGGCCAGGTCCGGTGGATCCGGGTCATGAGGTCCGGAAACCAAGAGTGGATGATCGACTCGATGACGCCGATGCGGACCACGCCGGTGAAGAGCGCGCGGTCCTTCAGGCTGTCGACCATGTCGTGCGCCGTCCGCACGATGCGGTCGGCGAACACCAGCGCCTTGCCGCCCTCATGCGTCAGCGTCACCTCGCGGTCGCCGCGGTCGAACAGGCGCACGCCGAGCTCCTGCTCGAGCGTGGCGAGGCGGCTGGACACCGCTGCCTGGGTGGTGTGCAGCTTCTCCGCGGTCATCCGGAAGTTGCGCAGCTTGGCCAGCCAGACGAAGGTTTCCAGGAAGCGCAGGTTCATGGGCGCATCGTAGCGCGCCGGGGTCCCTCGCTACCCGCCGAACCCGCCCTCATCCAGGAACCGCTGCTCCTCGACCGATGTCGCGCGCCCCAGGACCGCATTGCGATGCGGAAACCGCTGGAACCGCTCGATGATGTCCCGGTGCTCCACCGCATAGCGCAGCGTATCGGTGGGGAGCTCCTTCGCCAGCCGCACGCAGAGCTCCTGGTCGGCCAGGTCTTCCGAATGCATGAACGGCATGATGAAGAACTGGCGCAGTTCTCCGTCGACCTGCTTGTCAAACTGGCTCCCCAACGCGTTGCGCGCGACCTCGCGCGCCTTCGCGTCGCTGGCGAACATGCGGGGGCTGCCGCGAAAGGCGTTGCGCGGGAACTGGTCGAGCAGGATGCACAGGGCCAGCGCACCCTCGGGCGTCGCCAGCCAGGCGTACAGCTCGCCCCGCGCCGCCGCCTCGTGCGTCGCCAGGAAGCGGTCGCGGAACGCCTGGTCGAAGGCCGCGTCCTTGCGGTACCAGCGGGAAGGGCCGGCGTCGCGCCAGAAGGCGACGACGTCGGCGGCTGTGGCGAGCGGGGCGGTCATCCCCCGATTCTGCCGCCTCGCCAGGTCACGCGTGTTCGCGCTGCGCCTGCACCGGCAAGTCTTCGCTCGCACCCGGCAGCCCCGGGATGAATGCCGGCGTCTCGCGCCGGTACGCGATGTAGTCGTCACCGAGCGCCTGCACCAGGTCACGCTCTTCGTGCTTCACGCCGACCAGGATGTAGATGCTCATGCCCACCGCGAACAGCAGGTGGCCCACCGTCATCTGCGGCGTGAACCAGAAGGCGATGAGGAAGCCCAGCATGATCGGATGCCGCACCAGCCGATAGAGCAGCGTGGTGCGGAAGGGCAGCGGCGTGATCGTGCGCTGCACGAGGTTCAGGTACCCCTGCCGCAGGCCGAACAGGTCGAAGTGGTTGATGAGGAAGGTGGACAGCAGCACGATGCCCCAGCCCAGCGCGAACATCGCCCACAGCCCCATCGCCACCGGCCCTTCGGCCTGCCAGAGCGTGGCGGGGATGGCGCGCCACTGCCACATCACCAGCGCCAGCACCAGGGAGGCGACCAGCACGAAGGTGCTGCGCTCCATCGCGGCAGGCATGAAATCCGTGAGCCAGCGCTTGAAGGCCGGGCGCGCCATCACGGAGTGCTGCAGGCCGAACAGCGAGATGAGCAGCAGGTTCACGATCAACGCCGAGCCCAGGTCCGACGCCGTGCCGGTGTCGATGGACTTCGGAACCCACAGGTTGCCGACGAAGGCGACCAGGTAGAGGAACACCGCGAGGAAGAGCACATAGGCCACCACGCTGTACAGGAAGATCGCGATACGGGCCATGGCAGGCTCCAAAAGTTGAACGAGTGTTCAATTTATGGAGGCGGGCCGGAGCCGTCAAATGCAGAATTGCTACAATAGATTACAAGGACGGCGGACCGGATTCACCGGTCGGCCAGTTGCACATGCGTTCAAACACCCGAGCTGCCGCCGCCATCCCTGCCGATCCCCCGCCGGAGCGCGTGGACACCAAGTCGCGCATCCTCGAGGCGGCGTTCCAGCGGCTCGCGCGCGAAGGCTATGCCGCGATGAGCGTGCGCGAGATCGGCAAGGACGCCGGCGTGAACCACGCGCTCATCAACTACCACTTCAAGAGCAAGGACGAGCTCGTCATCGCGGTGCTCGACGAGGCGAACCGCCGGCTGCTCACGCGCCAGCGGCGGCTGTACGAATCGCCCGGCAGGTACGCGGACAAGTGGGCGCAGGCGCGCCGCTTCTACGAGAACGACCTGGCGTCCGGCTTCGTGCGCGTGCTGATGGAGCTGTACGCTGCCAGCATGTCCAACGAGAAGCTGCGCGAGGCGTTCCGGCCGCGCATCAACGCCTGGTTTGACGTGATCAACGGCGTGGTCAACGAGGCCGTGCAGCACCACGGCCTGCAGCTCGACTTTCCCCCCGACGTGGTGGCCTGCTGGATCAGCAACTTCTGGATGGGCATGGAGCTCGCGATGCTGACGGGCGCGGGCGACCCGAAGCTGCACCTCAGGGCGCTGGACGCGGTGGAGGCGCTGTTGCGACGGCTGGACGCGCAAGCTCCACCAGCACCGGTTGGTGATCCGAAACCTGCGTCGCCGCGTCGACGGCCAGCGCGCACACCTCCGCCTTCAGCGCGTCGCTGACGAAGACGAAGTCGCAGGCGACCGGCTCCGGGCCGTAGCGGCGGTCGTACAGGCGGAAGGTGGGCGGATGCGGCGCATCGCCGTGCAGCAGCCGCCAGCTGTCCCATAGTTGCCCGTTCTGCGAGGCCTGCGTCAGCCAGGCGTATTCCGGCTCGCTCGGCTCCAGGTTGAAGTCCCCGCACAGGATGGCCTGCGTGGTGTGGGCCTTGGACTGGAAGGGCGAGCCGTCGTCGCTCTCCTGCGGCGGCGCCTCCGCCTGCGCGCAGTACGCCAGGTGCAGCTCGCGCAGCGCCCGCGCCTGCGCCATCCGCTGCACCTTCGAGTAGTACTCCAGGTGCGTGGTCATCACCCGCACCGGTCCCAGCTGCGGATCGCGCACCGTGACCACGGTGCACATGCGCGGCATGCTGCGCACGCCCGCGTCGGCGGGGTAGGGCAGGGGATGGTGCTGCACTTGCGTTACCGGCAGCCGCGTGGCGATGAGGTTGCCGAAGCGGCGGCGCTCGCCGCCGGCGTCGAACTCGTCGACCGCGGCGCCGAAGAACAGCTGGAAGCCGGGAAGCAATTCCGCCAGCAGCGCCGGCTGGTCGTGCCCCGCGTTGCCCGCCAGCGCCGGGTAGTTGACCGCGATCTCCTGCAGGCACAGCACGTCGAAGTCCGCCAGCGCGCGCGCGCCTTGCACGATGCGTTCGGGGCTGACGACGCCATCGAGGCCGCAGCACCACTGCGTGTTCCAGGTGACGAGTTGCATGGCTACTTGATCCCCGCGCGCATGAAGCTCTGGACGAACTGGCGCTGGAACAGCAGGAAGGCCACCAGCAGCGGCGCGGACGTGAGCAGCGTGGCCGCAGTGATGATCGACCAGTCCACGCCCTGGTCGGTGGACGAGAACACCTGCAGGCCCACCGTGAGGGTGCGCGAATTGACGCTGTTGGTCACGATCAGGGGCCAGAGGAAGTTGTTCCAGTGGAAGCTGATGGAGACCAGCGCGAAGGCGGTGTACACCGGCCGCGCCAGCGGCACGTAGACGCGCCACAGCGTCTGCAGCGCGGAGGCGCCTTCCACGCGCGCGGCCTCGTCCAGCTCTTTCGGGATGCCCAGGAAGGTCTGCCGTAGCAGGAAGATGGCGAAGGCGGAGGCGAAGTAGGGCAGGCCGATCGCCAGCAAGGTGTCGATCAGTCCCAGCTGCGCCATCGTCTTGTAGTTCTCCACCAGCAGGATGTCCGGCATGATCATCAGCTGCACCAGCACCAGCGCGAAGGCGATGTTGCTGCCGCGGAAGGTGAAGCGCGCGAAGGCATAGGCAGCCAGCGTCGCCAGCACCAGCTGCACCGACAGGATCATCAGCACCAGGAGGGTGGTGTTGAGGAAGTAGCGGGCAAAGGGCGCGGCCTCCCAGGCGCGGCGAAAGTTCTCCAGCGTCAGCGGCGCCGTCAGCTCGAAGCGGGTGGAAAACTCCGGCGGATGGAAAGCCGTCCACACCGCGTACAACAGCGGCAGGATCCACAGCAGCGCCAGCAGCCAGGCCGCCAGCGTGTCCAGCCAGGTCGGCTCGTTGTAGACGAGGCGGTGCGCGGCGCTCATTTGTAGTGCACCCGCTTGTCCAGCACGAAGAACTGGAACAGCGCGGTGCTCGCCAGCACGGCCACCAGCACCACGGTGAGCGCCGCGGCGTAAGCCGTGTCCCAGAACTTGAATCCCACCTCGTACAGGTGGTACAGCAGCAGCGTCGACGCGTTGTCGGGGCCGCCGCGCGTGAGCACGAAGATGTGGTCCACCATGCGGAAGCCGTTGATCACCGCGTTGACCAGCACGAACAGCGTGGTGGGCATCAGCAGCGGCCACTGCACGCGGCGGAAGAAGGTCCAGCGCGAGGCGCCCTCGATCGCCGCGGCTTCACGCAAGCTGGGGTTGAGCGACTGCAGCGCGGCCAGGTAGAAGATCATGAAGAAGCCGGCTTCCTTCCACACCGCCACCAGCGTGACGGCGGCCAGCGCCGTCGACTGGTCGCCCAGCCAGTTGTGCGAGGGCAGGCCGAGCGCGCCGGTGATCTGCTCCAGGTAGAAGAACAGCCAGATGTTGGCCACCGCGATCATCGGCAGCACCGTCGGCGTGAAGTAGGCCATGCGCAGGAAGGCGCGGCCGGCGATGCGCTCGTTGACCCACAGCGCCATGGCCAGCGCCAGGCCGATCGACAGCGGGATGGTGGCGCCGGCGAACCACAGGTTGTTGCGCAGCGCCTTCCAGAACACCGGGTCGTCGGCCATGGCCCGGTAGTTGTCCAGGCCCACCCAGACAGCCGCCCGCGCGCCCTTGGGCGAGGAGTGGAAGCTGTCCCAGAAGGTGGCTGCCGTCGGCCAGTGCGTGAAGGCCACCAGCAGCACCAGGGCCGGCAGCAGCAGCAGCCAGGCGTGGACCGCCGTGTGGCTGCCGCCCGCGCCTCGCGCAGCCGTCACTTGTACGCGCGCAGGATGCGGTCGGCTTCGCGCTGGGCGTCCTGCATGGCCTGGGCCGGCGTCTTGGTGCCGGTCAGCGCCGCCTGCAGGCCGTCGTTCAGCGCCTTGGTCACGCGCTGGTTCTCATGGGTGGAGAACTCCGCCACCGAGTGCGCAAGCTGGTCGCGCGCCACCAGCGCGGCCGGGAAGTCGCGGCCGTACTTGCGCAGGGTGTCGGTGCCGTAGGCCTTTTCGGAGACGGCGACATAGCCGGTGTCCATGCTCCACTGCGCCGCCGTCTCGGGCTGCGTCACCCACTTGATGAACTTGAAGGCGGCCTCCTGCTGCGCCGGCGTGGCCTTCTTGAAGATGTGGAAGTTGCCGCCGCCGGTGGGCGAGCCCTTGCGCACGTTGCCCGGGATCATCGCCACGCCGAAGTCGAACTTGGCGTTGTTCTTCACGTTGGTCAGGTTGCCGGTGGTGGTGTACATCATGGCGACCTTCTTCTCGAAGAAGTCCTTGGGGGTGGTGCCCCACTCCACCACGCCCGGCGGGTGGATGCCGGCCTTGCCCAGGTCCACCCAGAACTGCAGAGCCTCGATGACCTTGGGGTCGTCGAACTTCACCTGGGTGCCGGCCTCGTTGGCGAGGATCGCGCCGTTGGTGGTGGTGAGCGTCTGGAACAGCCAGTACGGGAAGCCGCTGGAGGGGATCTGCACGCCCCACTGCGTGACCTTGCCGCTCGCATCCTTCTTCGTCAGCTTGGTCGCGGCGGTCTTCAGCTCGGCCCAGGTCTGCGGCGGGCGGTTGGGGTCGAGCCCGGCTTCCTTGAACAGTTCCTTGTTGTAGTACATGACCACCGTGGAGCGCTGGAACGGCACGCCCCAGGTCTTGCCGTTGGTGCGGCTGTTCATCATGAACGCCGGGTAGAAGCTGTTGAGCCACGCCTTGTCGTCCGCGGTCTTGACGAAGTTGTCGATCGGGACGATCGCGTCCTCGTCGATCAGCGTGAACATGTCGGTGGAAAGCAGGACGGACGTGACCGGCGGCGTGCCCGACTTGTGCGCGGTGAGCGCCTTGACCAGCGTCTCCTGGTAGGTGCCGGCATAGATCGGCGTGACCTTGATGCCGGGGTTGGCCTTCATGAAGTCGGCCGCGAAACCGTCGATGGTCTTGGCGATCGCGCCGCCCACCGCCACGGGGTAGTAGAAGGAGATCTCCGTGGTCTGCGCCCGCGCGGGGGCCCAGCCCAGCGAGGCGGCGACGGCCGTGGCGGCCAGGAGGAAGGTGAATTGTTTGCGCTGCATGGTCGGGAGTCTCCTTTGTTGTCGTGAAGGTTCCGTGTCAGGCCAGTCGCCGGCCTTCGGCATCGAAATGGTGGGCGCCCCCGGGCGGCCAGTCCAGCCGCACCTCGCTACCGGCGGAGAGGTCGGCCTGGCCGGTGGTGCGCACGGTGAGGGTCTCGCTGCCGACGGCGCAATGCGCGATCAGGTCGGCGCCCAGGTACTCGATGCTGCGCACCGTGGCCGGCACGCGGCCGCCCAGCGTCACCGCCTCGGGTCGCATGCCGAGCCAGTGCGCGGGCCGGCCCGCCGGCACGTCGCTGCCGGCGATGCGGTCGCCCTCCAGCCGCAGCAGGTTCATGGGCGGCGTGCCGATGAAGCGGGCCGCGAAGGTGGTCTGCGGCTGCGCGTACAGCGTGCGCGGCGTGGCCGCCTGCTCGATGCGGCCGCGGTTCAACAGCACCACCTGGTCGGCCATGCTCATGGCCTCGGCCTGGTCGTGGGTGACGTAAACCACGGTCAGGCCCAGGCGCTGCTGCAGTTGCCGAAGCTCGGTGCGCATCTCCTGGCGCAGTTGCGCGTCGAGGTTGGACAGCGGCTCGTCCATCAGGCACACCTTGGCCTGCGCCACCAGCGCCCGGGCCAGCGCCACGCGCTGCTGCTGGCCGCCGGAGAGCTGCGACGGCTTGCGGGCGAGCAGGGCGGTGAGGCCCAGGAGCTCGGCGGTCTCCGCCAGCCGCTTCGCGGTTTCGGCCGCCGGCATCTTGCGCACCGAGAGGCCGAAGGTGATGTTGTCCGCCACGCTCAGGTGCGGGAAGAGGGCGTAGTTCTGGAACACCATGGCCACGCCGCGCTGGGCCGGCGGCAGGGTCGTGACGTCACGCCCGTCGATGATCACCTGGCCGCTGGTGGCCGTCTCCAGCCCCGCGATGATCCGCAGGGTGGTGGACTTGCCGCAGCCGGAAGGCCCGAGCAGCACGCAGAAGCTGCCGGCGGCGATCTCCAGGTCGATGCTTTCGAGGGCGGTGGCCGCGCCCCAGTGCTTGGTCACGCCGATCAGGCGGATGGATGACATGGGGCGAGTATAGGAAAGGGATGTGACGCTTCGGCCGAGGGTTTTCGGGGGTTTGCTTTAGGAGTACTGCGACCTCCGGGCGTAAGCTCGCCGGCGAGAAGCTCCCGGACTTGACCATGACCCTCGACCAACTCGATACGCCCGCCGCGCTGGTGGACCTGCAACGGATGCAGCGCAACATCGCGCGCATGCAGGCGCGCCTGGACAGCCTGGGCGTGCGCTTCCGTCCCCATGTGAAGACGTCCAAGTGCGTGCAGGTGATGCAGGCGCAGCGCGCCGCCGGCGCCCGGGGCATCACCGTCTCCACCCTGCGGGAGGCGGAGCAGTTCTTCGCCGCGGGCGAGACCGACATCCTCTACGCGGTGGGCATCGTGCCGGCCAAGCTGCCGCAGGTGCTGGCCTTGCGCCGCCAGGGTTGCGACCTCAAGCTGATCACCGACAACGTCGACGCCGCCCACGCGATCGCCGCCTTCGGCCGCGAGCACGGCGAGACCTTCGAGGTGTGGATCGAGATCGACTGCGACGGCCACCGCTCCGGCGTCGCGCCGGAAGCGCCGGTGCTCCTGGACGTGGGCCGCGCTCTTGCACAGCCCGGCGCAAGCCTCGGCGGCGTCATGACGCACGCCGGCGCCAGCTACGAGCTGGACGAACCCGAAGCCCTGGCGGCGATGGCGGAACAGGAGCGCGCCGGCTGCGTCCGCGCCGCCGAGAGGCTGCGTGCTGCCGGCCACGCCTGCGCGAACGTCAGCGTGGGCTCCACGCCGACGGCGCTGTCGGCGCGCTCGCTGCCGGGCGTGACGGAAGTGCGCGCCGGGGTCTACGTGTTCTTCGACCTGGTGATGGCCAACGTGGGCGTTTGCGCGCCGTCCGACATCGCGCTCAGCGTGCTGACCACCGTGATCGGCCACCAGGCGGACAAGGGCTGGGCGATCCTGGACGCGGGCTGGATGGCGATGAGCCGCGACCGCGGCACGCAGAAGCAGCGGCACGACTATGGCTACGGGCAGGTGTGCGCGCTCGACGGCACGCCGCTGCCCGGCTACGTGATGAGCGGGGCAAATCAGGAGCACGGCATCCTCGCGCGCGAAGGCGAGCCCGATCGCGAGATCGTGCGGCGCTTCCCGGTCGGCACGCGCCTGCGCATCCTGCCGAACCATGCGTGCGCCACGGTCGCGCAGTTCCCGGAGTACCAGGCCGTTTCGGTGGATGGGGCCGTTGCCACCTGGCCGCGCTTTTATGGGTGGTGACATGGAGCTGCCGCAACTTGACGCATGATGCGCGACGATGCCGCGCTCGCCCTCCGCCAAAGCCCTTCCCCTCGTGCTCCTCCTCACCTTCGTGTGGGGCACCAACTGGGCATTGTTCCCGCTGGCGGTCGAGGAGGTCTCCGTCTGGACCTTCCGAGCCATCAGCCTCGTGGGCGCAGGCGTCCTGCTGCTGACGATCGCCCGCATGCGCGGCATGTCGTTGGTGGTACCGCGCAGCTCGTGGCCCGCCGTGACGGCGGCTGCGTTCATCTACCTCGTGATCTGGAATCTCGCGAGCACCTACGCCGCGATCCTGATCCCCTCGGGCCAAGCCGCGATTCTCGGGTTCACGATGCCGCTGTGGACCGTGCTGGTCGTGTGGCTCGCGTTCGGCGAGAAGCCGCGTGGCCGCATGCTGATGGCAATGGCACTCGCCGCCCTGGGGGTCGCCTTGCTGGCGATCCCCGCGCACGAGGCCTATGCGACTGCCCCGGCAGGCTTCCTGCTCGGATTGCTCGCCGGACTCGGGTGGGCAATCGGCACGGTGATCCTCAAGCGTGCGAACGTACCCACGCCGGCGCTGGTGCTCACGGGCTGGCAGTTGTTGATCGCCGCGGTGCCGATCGCGATCGGCGCGTTGTGGCTGGGAGCAGGACAGGCGCACAGCGTGTCGTGGCAGACCATCCTGGTCATCGCGTACATCACCGTCGTGCCGATGGCGATCGGCAATGTGGCGTGGTTCTCCATCGTGGGACTGCTGTCGCCGGGCGTCGCGGGGCTCTCGTCGGTGATGGTTCCCATCGTAGCGATGGTCACCGGCGCGCTGGTGCGCGGCGAACCCCTCGGGCCGTGGCAGCTGGGCGCAATGGCGTGCAGCGCCACCGCGATGTTCCTTGCGTTGAGGAAGTGATCAGGCGGCTGGCAACGAATGTCTCGACCTCGCCGGAGGCTTTCCGCTTCGCCGTTTTGGGGTGAACGTCTGCTTTGGGTCCGAAAGCGGACGTCGGGGCGGCTGGCGCGTCGCTCCACCTCTTGGGCGATTAGCGCGCCGGCTCGGTACGAGGATCGTTCAGAAGGTCGGTATTCCTGAGCGCACTCGCAAGTGCGTCACGTCCCATCGCGATTTGCTCATCCCGGGTGAGCGTTTCAATCTTCGGGAACATGCCGGCTACGGCGTCTAGCACTTCATCGAGCTTGTCGCCGGCAACCTATTCGGTGTGACACGCGAGGTACCAGAGCTGGAAGGCTTGAAGTTCGATTGGTGACCTGCCGTGCATGCGGATGTAGTCCTCGACCGCAAGAAACAGGATTCCCTCGACCACTGAATCGTCCAAGTCTTGAAGGACAGCGTCCGGGTCCCGGTCCGCGTGCTTGAAGAAGTTCCGAAACGGCGAGTTGATGTAGTCCTTCTTAAGATCCTTGCCTGGAGCCATGTAGGTCCGCGTCTGCGCCGACATGCTCGCCACCCCGGCGCGCATGCAAAGGGCATCAATCACCTCCCACGCATTTGCCGCGAGCGACAAGACGGAGACAGAGTCTCCGCCGTTGAAGAACAAGGTGATGGCCGTGACGAGCTGCCGGCGTGCGACGTCTACTTTGGTGAGCGGAATCGCCATGGACGGAATATACGGCTGCCCCGAATGAAGGCCCGCTATCGGCCACAAGCGGTCATCCGCGCAAGTTGCACGGGATAAGTAGGCCCCCTTGTCGGGGCGTTCTGGCCGTTTGAAAGATTGAGGGCGCACTGCCGAGAGCGCAATCTGGTCGACGGCTGGTTGAGCCCTTCATAATCAAGGCCTGCCCCCCGCTTGTCCGAGATACCTACCTTTTGTCATGGATAAATCCTTGCTGCAGCAGCAGGTGGTGGAACGGCTCGCCGAAGACCTGCTGCAAGCCGAACAGTCAGTGCGGGAGGCCCATGAAACGGCGACCCACGAAGAAAACATCGCCGAAAACAAATACGACACATTGGGACTCGAGGCCGCCTACCTCGTCACCGGCCAGGTTCGGCGCGCCGAAGCCATGCGCCAGGCGCTGGCGAATTGGCGCCAATTCCGCCCGCGTCCCTACGACGTCAGAAAAGGTGTACAGCTCGGCGCGCTGGTCTGCCTGGTCGACTCCGGCGGCAAGCAGCAACACCTCTTTCTCGGCCCGGATGGGGGCAGCATGAAGTTGGTCAGCGGCACTCAGCTGGTCCAGGTCATCAGCAGCGAAGCCCCTTTGGGGAGGGCCATGCTGGGCAAATGCGAGGGTGATGAAGTATCGATAGAGGTCGCCTCGGTCCAACAGCAGTTCGAGGTACTGCGGGTTCATTAAGCCGTGAACGACTCCCGTGGATCGCAGACAGCCGTAGGCATCGTGAGGTCCTCTTGATGAGGAGCTCACCATGCGCCAAGAACCGTCAGACCACCAGCCCGAGATACTCCTGTCGCGTCTGGGGCAACACAGCTCCTACGAGTTGCTCGTAGGACGTGCGATGGCTCGCCAGCATGCGGGCCGACGCCACGGACTTGGACCGGCAATACCAGTGGCAGGTGTGCTGCATCAGGAGCATCTCGGCCAGGATGGCGAAGGCGCGGTCCCTTGGGGAGGCGTCCTGTTCCTCGACGGCACGGCAGATGCCGCGGGAGTGCATGCGCAGCGCCTCGCGCATGTCGAAGGACCTGTCGAACGCGGGCGAGAGCGGCAGCCAGATCGGGAACTTGCTCACGCGGGTGGCCGCAGGTTCGACGCCCGCGAAGTCCTCCGCGAGCTTGCGGACCTGCCGGCACAGGACGTCCTCGGTCCCGCGCAGCACGCCCCAGACCTGCTCGCTGCGGGAGGGGTCCGATTCGCCCAGGGCCCGCGAGTAGCCCTGCGAGAGCGTCTCGATGCAGCGGGCCAGGATGGCGATGCGCCGTTGCTGCTGCCTGGCCCTGGCAATCCACAAGGCGACCAGCGCAATGGGCAAGAGCAGAAGGAAATCCACCGGCCTCCTACCGCGCGAAGAACGCCCCCACCAACTTCACCCAGTACGTCGACCCGATCGGCAGCAGCGCGTCGTTGAAGTCGTAGTTGGGGTTGTGCAGCTCGCACGGCCCCATGCCGATGTACTTTTCCTCGCGGTGCGCGCCTTCGCCGTTGCCCATGAAGAGGTAGCTGCCGGGCACTTCCTGCAGGTAGAACGAGAAATCCTCGGCGCCACCGTGTTGGGGCGTGTTGCCGTCCACGTTCTCCGCGCCGAAGGTGTCCTGCGCCACCTTCATCGCGAACTCGGTCTGCGCGTCCCAGTTCACCAGCGGCGGGTAGGCGCGGTGGAACTTCAATTCGCCCGAGCCACCATGGGCCTGGGGCAGCATCTCGGCCATGCGGCGCATGTTGCTTTCGATCTCGTCCAGCACCTCGGTGCTGAAGGTGCGCACGGTGCCCTTGATCACGGCCTCGCCGGGCAGCACGTTGTAGGCGTCGCCGGCATGGATCTGCGTCACGCTCACCACGGCCACGTCGATCGGGTTCTTGTGGCGCGAGATCAGCGTCTGCAGCGCGCCCACCAGTTCCGCGGCGATGACGATGGTGTCCACCGCCTTGTGCGGCTGCGCGGCGTGGCCGCCCGTGCCGCGCACGATGATGTCGAAGCGGTTGCTCGACGCCATCGTCGGCCCCTTGCGGAAGGCGAAGTGCCCGACGGGGAAGCCGGGCATGTTGTGGATGCCGTAGATCTCGTCACACGGGAATTTCTCGAACAGGCCGTCCTTCATCATGGCCTTGGCGCCGGCGTTGCCGCCTTCTTCCGCCGGCTGGAAGATGAAGTTGACGATGCCGTCGAAGTCGCGGTGCTTCGCCAGGTACTTGGCCGCGCCCAGCAGCATGGCGGTGTGGCCGTCG
>JAJTCN010000068.1 GCA_021323335.1 Ramlibacter sp. | reverse complement strand
CACGTGGCGCACGTCGTGATCGACGGCGCCATCGACACCGAGTTCATCCGCTCCAACTTCCCCGAGCGCTATGCGCTCAAGGAGCAGGAGGGCATCCTCGACCCCGACCACATCGCGGATGCCTACTGGGTGCTGCATACGCAGCCGCGCGACGCCTGGACCCACGAGCTGGACCTGCGGCCCTGGATGGAGAAATTCTGATGACCAAAGCAGTCGAGTTCTACTTCGATGTCGGCAGTCCCGCTGCATATCTTGCGTGGACGCAGTTGCCCAAGCTGGCGCAGGAGATGCACGCCGAGATCGAGTACCGGCCCTTCCTGCTGGGCGGCGTGTTCCAGGCCACCGGCAACCGCTCGCCGATGGAGGTGCCGGCCAAGGGCCAGTACATGCAGGACGACCTGGCGCGGTACGCCCGGCGCTACGGCGTGGAGTTCCGCCACAACCCGTACTTCCCCATCAACACCCTGACGCTGATGCGCGGCGCCATCGGCCTGCAGATGCGCGAGCCCGCGCGCATGCAGGCTTACGTGGACGCCGTGTACCGCGCCATCTGGGTCGACGCGAAGAACATGAACGACCCGGCCACGGTGGCCGAAGTGCTGAAGCAGGCCGGCTTCGACGCCGAGAAGCTGATGGCGCTGGCGTCCGACCCGGCCGTGAAAGACCAGCTGAAAGTGCAGACCCAGGACGCCGTGTCGCGCGGCGTCTTCGGCGCGCCCACCTTTTTCGTCAACAACCAGATGTTCTGGGGCCAGGACCGCCTCGACTTCATCAAGGAAGCCTTGCAATGACCACTGATATCCTCGTGCACGCCGAAGCCGGCGTCATGACCATCACGCTGAACCGGCCGGAGCGCAAGAACTCCATCACCTCCGCCATGTACGGCGCCATGGCCGACGCCCTCGAGCGCGCGCGCGGCGACGACGCGGTGCGGGTGGTGCTGTTCCAGGGCCACGAGACGGTGTTCTCGGCCGGCAACGACATCAACGACTTCCTGAACAATCCGCCAGCCGGCGAGAACTCGCCCGTGTTCCGTTTCCTGCACGGCATCGCCAGCTTTCCCAAGCCGCTGCTCGCGTCGGTGTGCGGTCCGGCGGTGGGCGTGGGCACGACCATGCTGTTCCACTGCGACCTGGTCTATGCCGGCGACAACGCGGCGTTCTCGATGCCCTTCGTGAACCTGGGCCTGTGCCCTGAGGCCGCGTCCTCGCTGCTGGTGCCGCAGATGCTGGGCTACCACCGCGCCGCCGAGGCGCTGATGCTGGGCGAGCCTTTCATGGCCGAGGCGGCGCTGGAGGTGGGGCTGGTCAACCGCGTGCTGCCGCCGACCGAAGCCAACAACTATGCGAATACGCAGGCGAAGAAGCTTGCCGCCAAGCCCATCACCAGCCTGGTGGAGACCAAGCGCCTGATGAAGAAGGGGCAGCAGGCGCAGGTGCTGCAGCAGATGGCCGACGAAGGCGAAAGCTTCCGGCGGATGCTGGTGGCGCCGGCGGCGAAGGAGGCGTTCACGGCGTTCATGGAGAAGCGCAGGCCGGATTTTTCGAAGGTGTAACGTCATCCCCGCGGAGGCGGGGATCCAGGGCTTTCAATAACCAAACGGCGGGAAGCCCTGGATTCCCGCCTTCGCGGGAATGACGGGGAGCGGGAAGCCCTGGATTCCCGCCTTCGCGGGAATGACCGATATGAACCTCCAAGGCAAGACCCTCTTCATCACCGGCGCCTCCCGCGGCATCGGCCTGGCCATCGCCAGGCGGGCGGCGGCCGACGGCGCCAACATCGTCATCGCGGCCAAGACGTCCGAGCCCAATCCCAAGCTGCCCGGCACCATCTACAGCGCCGCCGAAGAAATCCGCGCGGCCGGCGGCCAGGCCTTGCCGGTGCAGGTGGACATCCGCGAGGAGGAGCAGGTGCGCGCGGCCGTCGCGCAGGCGGTGCTCACCTTCGGCGGCATCGACATCCTGGTCAACAACGCCAGCGCCATCAGCCTCACGGATACCGAGCACACGCCGATGAAGCGCTTCGACCTGATGAACGGGGTCAATGCGCGCGGCACCTACCTGTGCACGCAGGCCTGCCTGGCGGAGCTGAAGAAGTCGGCGGCGGCCGGCCGCAACCCGCACGTGCTGAACATGTCGCCGCCGCTGTCGATGAAGACGCATTGGTTCGCGCCGCACACCGCCTACACGATGGCGAAGTACGGCATGAGCATGTGCACGCTGGGACATGCCGGCGAGTTCAGCGAGTACGGCATCGCCGTCAACAGCCTGTGGCCGCGCACGGCCATCGCCACGTCGGCATTGCAGATGATCCCGGGCGTGGACCTGGGGGCTTGCTGCGAAGGACAAGCGCAACAGCGGGAATTTCCATATCGACGACACGCTGCTGGCGGCGCATGGGCAGACGGATTTGGACCGGTATGCCGTGACGCCGGGGAACCGGAAGTTCATCCCCGATTTCTTCGTCGACTAACGCTCCCCATCGTCATCCCCGCGAAGGCGGGGATCCAGGGCTCCCATGCACCCGAATTCGGGAGCCCTGGATTCCCGCCTCCGCGGGAATGACGGTTGTTTGCATGCCCTTTCCCGCACCCCTATCATCCCGCCATGGCCTACATGCTCCTCATCCTCGAAGACCCGGCTCAACGCGGCACGCGCACGCGTGAGGAGGGGGAGGCGGTGTTCGAACGCATGGTGGAGTTCGGCCGCAAGCTCAGGCAGCAGGACAAGCTGGTGGCCACGGAATCGCTGGCCGCCCAGTCCAAGGGCGCGCGGGTGCAGGTGCGCGGCGGCAAGGCGCAGGTGCTGGACGGCCCGTTCGCCGAAGCCAAGGAAATGGTCGGCGGCTTCTTCCTGCTGAACTGCGCCACCCGGGAAGAGGCCCTGGCCATCGCCCGCGCCTGCCCCGCCGCCGAATGGGCGACGGTGGAGGTGCGCGAGACCGCGCCCTGCTACCTGTAATTTTTTCGCGCCGGCGGCTGGGCCATGTCGATTCGGCGCCTGCTCCTTCGTCGTATCCGTGGAAGCCGCCGAAACCGGCGCTTCGACCCACTTCCGAAGGAGATGCCATGCGCTTCATGATCATCGTCAAGGCCACCCCCGACAGCGAGGCCGGCCGCTTTCCGCCCAACCCGGAGCCGCTGTTCCAGGCGATGGCGGCCTATCACGAGGAATTGTCCCGCGCCGGCGCGCTGCTGGACGGCTCCGGCCTGCAACCCAGCAGCAAGGGCTGGCGCGTGCAATACGACGGCAGCAAGCGCACGATCATGGACGGCCCCTTCACGGAGTCCAAGGAGCTGATCGCCGGCTACACGCTGATCCAGACCCGCACCCGCGACGAAGCCATCGAGTGGTCGCGCCGCTTTCCCAACCCGATCGGCGAAGGCGTTCCCTGCCACATCGAGGTGCGGCAACTGTATGAGCTGGAAGACTTCGACGGCCTGCTCGAGGAGAAGACGGCGGACCGCTTCCGCGACATGGGCATGCAGTGAGGGAGCAGCGATGACCGACGA
The DNA here is from genome assembly GCA_021323335.1 of Ramlibacter sp. Classification (GTDB taxonomy): domain Bacteria; phylum Pseudomonadota; class Gammaproteobacteria; order Burkholderiales; family Burkholderiaceae_C; genus Ramlibacter. The sequence continues at coordinate 16,193 of JAJTCN010000068.1, read as the reverse complement.
AACCGCCCGCGAAATCGCCACCAGCCGCGTGCTGCCCTTCATGCGCGGCGATGTCTATCTCGCCATTGCCAACCCGCAGCGCCTTGCGCGCTGGTGGGGGCCGGAGAGCTTCACCAGCACCACGCAGACCTGTGACTTCCGGGAGGGCGGGCACTGGCGCTTCGTGTTCCACGGGCCGGACGGCAAGGACTACCCGAACCACAACATCTTCGTGCTGATCGAGCCGGGGCGCCGCGTCGTGATCCGGCACGAGGACCCCACGCACGGCTTCCGCCTGACGATCAGCCTGCAGGATGAAGGCCACGGCACGCGCGTGGGCTGGCAGCAGGTCTTCGACGATGCCGGCGAGCGCGACCGCATGGCGCCCATCTGCATTCCCGCCAACGAACAGAACCTGGACCGGTTGCACGCGGAAGTCGCGTCACTGGCCGAATGAACACCGAGGCAACGACATGGCACGCAAGATCTTCGTCAACCTGCCGATCAAGGACATGGAGCGCTCGCAGGCGTTCTTCCGCGCGCTTGGCTTCTCCTTCAACCCGCAGTTCACCAACGAGCAGGGCGCCTGCATGGTGATCAGCGAGGACATTTTCACCATGCTGCTGGTGGAGCCCTTCTTCCAGACCTTCACCAAGAAGCCGATCGCCGACGCGAGGAAGTCCACCGAGGTGCTGGTCTGCCTGTCCTGCGACAGCCGCGACGAGGTGGATGCGCTGGTGAAGAAGGCCATCGCTGCCGGCGGCACCGCGCCCAACGCGCCGCAGGACCACGGCTTCATGTACGCCCACGGCTTCGAAGACCTGGACGGCCACGTCTGGGAGCTGGTGTGGATGGACCCCGCCGCGGCGCCGCCGCAGGCCTGAGCGCGGGCCGTCGCGCATGCATTCGGCCACGCACCAGGCGATCGCGGCGGTCTGGCGCATCGATGCGGCGCGCATCGTCGCCGTCGTCGCGCGCATGGTGCGGGACATCGGCGTGGCGGAGGAGCTGGCGCAGGATGCGCTGGTCGCTGCGCTGGAGCACTGGCCGCGCGACGGCATTCCCGACAACCCCGCGGCCTGGCTCATGACCACCGCCAAGCGCCGGGCGCTGGACCACCTGCGGCGCGCGAAGATGCTGGACGACAAGCACCAGGAGATCGGCCACGACCTGGAGGCGCAGGAGGCCCTGGTGGTGCCGGACTTCGTCGACGCGCTCGATGCGGCGCGGCAGGACGACATCGGCGACGACCTGCTGCGGCTGATCTTCACGGCCTGCCATCCGGTGCTGTCGACGGAAGCGCGGGTGGCGCTGACGCTCAAGCTGCTGGGCGGGCTGACCACCCACGAGATTGCCCGCGCCTACCTGGTGCCGGAGCCGACCATCGCTCAGCGCATCGTGCGCGCCAAGCGCACGCTCGGCGAGGCCGGCATTCCCTACGAGGTGCCGCGCGGGGCGGAGCTCGCGCAACGGCTGGCCTCGGTGCTGGAAGTGGTCTACCTGGTGTTCAACGAGGGCTACACCGCCACCGCCGGCGGCGACTGGATGCGGCCCGAGCTGGCGCAGGAGGCCTTGCGCCTGGGCCGCATGCTGGCCGAGATCGCGCCGCAGGAGCCGGAGGTGCACGGCTTGCTGGCGTTGATGGAATTGCAGGCCTCGCGGATGGCAGCGCGCACCGACGCCGAGGGGCGGCCGATCCTGCTGCCGGACCAGGACCGGTCGCGCTGGGACCCCCTGTTGATCCGGCGCGGCCTGGCGGCGCTGGCGCGGGCCGAGGCGCTCGGCGGCGCGCGCGGGATGTATGCGCTGCAGGCGGCGATCGCGGCGTGCCATGCACGCGCGGCGACGGCGGCGGCGACGGACTGGTCGAAGATCGCCGCGCTTTACGGTGAGCTGGCGCAGGTGGCGCCGTCGCCGGTGGTGGAACTCAATCGCGCGGTCGCCGTCGGCATGGCGGATGGGCCGGCGGCGGGACTGGCGATCATCGACCGGCTGGCCGAGGAGAAGAGCCTGCGGCAGTACCAGTGGCTGCCGAGCGTGCGGGGGGATTTGCTGGCGAAGCTGGGGCGGAACGTGGAGGCGAGGGCGGAGTTCGAGCGGGCTGCTTCGTTGGCGGGCAATGAGCGGGAACGAGAGTTGCTCCTGGCTCGCGCCGCGAACCCATGAACCGTCGGGGTGCGCCTCCGGCGCAACCCGACCTACGGGTTCAACGGCATCCGTAGGCCGGGTTGCCGAAGGCACCCCGGCATCACTTCCTCGGGCGGAAAAACACCGGCGCCAACCGCTCCACCACCGGCCCATCGAACGCCCACGTCATGCACTGCCCCATGTAGAACGGCGGCTTGCCGTCCACCGGCGTGTCGTCCTTGCGCCCCGACTCCGTCGCGCGGTGGTGCGGAATCATCTGGAACGCCGCGGTGGCCGCGTTGAACACCAGCTCGCGCAGGTGCGTGCAACCCCCCACGCCGCCGATGGCGCCCTCGATCTTCTTGCGCCACCCCGGCCCCATGGTCAGGCCCACCAGCTTCTGCATCGGTGCATCGGCGGGGATGTGGCACTCCTGGAACGGCACGTTGATCACGCCCGTCTGCACCGCGTGGATGGTGAAGCGATCGTCCACCGTGAGCCGCACCTGCAGCAGGTGCACCGGTTCGCCGGCGGGCAGCACGCCGCGCTCGCGCATGACGATGTCGTTGGCCTTGGTGTCGCTGAGCTGGCAGTCGATGTCCCACAGCCCGTCGTCGCGAAGGAAGCCTTCGAAGCTGATCCGGCGGGTATGGATGGGGCGGCGGGGGACGGGGGCGGGCAAGCTCGGCATCCCGCCATCTTAGGGCGGCCGCTCCTACAAGTACTTTCCGACTCATCCCACCGTGGCAGTCGCGGACCGGCTCTACCGTCGTGCAATGGGGAAAGAACGCAAGACCGGCAGCTATTCGGCCGAACCCGAAGGCACGCCGACCGAGCCGCAGCACCAGCGCGGCTGCGTGCGCGTGCGCGGCGCGCGCGAGCACAACCTGAAGGACGTGGACGTCGACATCCCGCGCGACGCGCTGGTGGTGTTCAGCGGCGTCTCCGGCTCCGGAAAATCGTCGCTGGCCTTCGGCACCGTCTACGCCGAGGCGCAGCGCCGCTACCTCGAGTCCGTATCACCGTACGCCCGGCGCCTGATCGACCAGGCCGGCGTGCCCGACGTCGACTCCATCGAGGGCCTGCCGCCCGCCGTCGCCCTGCAGCAGCAGCGCGGCACGCCGAGCACGCGCTCTTCGGTCGGCAGCGTCACCACCATTTCCAGCCTGCTGCGCATGCTGTATTCGCGCGTCGGCCACTACCCGCCGGGCCAGCCGATGCTGTACGCGGAGGATTTCTCGCCCAACACGCCGCAAGGGGCGTGCCCCCATTGCCACGGCCAGGGCCGCGTGTACGACGCCACCGAAGCGTCGATGGTGCCGGACGACTCGCTCACCATCCGCGAGCGCGCCATCGCCGCTTGGCCGCCGGCCTGGCACGGGCAGAACCTGCGCGACATCCTGGTGACGCTGGGCCACGACGTCGACACGCCGTGGCGCGACCTGCCGCGCAAGGTGCGCGATTGGATCCTGTTCACCGACGAGACACCCACCGTCCCCGTGTACCCCGGTTTCACGCCGAAGGAAACGAAGGCCGCCTTGCGCAGCAAGACCGAGCCGGCCTACATGGGCACCTTCAGCAGTGCCCGCAGCTACGTGCTGAACACCTTCGCCACCACGCAGAGCGCGATGATGAAGAAGCGGGTGTCGAACTACATGGTCAGCACGCCGTGTCCGGTGTGCGCGGGCAAGCGCCTGAAGCCCGAGGCGCTGTCGGTCACCTTCGCCGGCTACGACATCGGGGCGCTGTCGCAACTGCCCGTCGAGGAGATGGCCCGCGTCCTGCGGCCCGCGGCCGAGGGGCGCCTGCAGGACGTGGCGAGCGCCGGCGACACCATCAGCCGCGCGGCGTCGAAGCAGGCCACCCGCAGCCGCGTGGCCCACGGCGGCAACGCGCATGCCGGCGCGCCCGACGTGCGCCTGACTTCCGGCGTGTCGGAAGAAAAGCGCATCGCAGCGCAGCGCCTCGGGCAGGACCTGCTGGCCCGCGTCCAGACGCTGGAGCAACTGGGCCTGGGCTACCTCTCGCTGGACCGGACGACGCCGACGCTGTCGCCCGGCGAGCTGCAGCGGCTGCGCCTGGCCACCCAGCTCGGCTCGCACCTGTTCGGCGTGATCTACGTGCTGGACGAGCCCTCCGCCGGCCTGCATCCCGCGGATGGCGAGGCGTTGCTGCAGGCACTGAAGCGCCTCAAGGCCAGCGGCAACTCGGTCTACGTCGTCGAGCACGACCTCTCGCTGATGCGGGAGGCCGACTGGCTGGTGGACGTCGGCCCGGAGGCGGGCGAGCGCGGCGGCCGCGTGCTGTACAGCGGCCCGCCCGAAGGCCTGGCGCAGGTGAAGGAGTCGCAGACCCGGCGCCACCTGTTCGACGAGGTGCCGCTGCCGGACCGGGAGCTGCGCAAGCCACGCGGCTGGCTCAAGCTGCAAGGCGTCACGCGCAACAACCTGCAAGGCCTGGACGCCGCATTCCCGGTCGGCTGCCTGACGGCCGTCACCGGCGTCTCCGGCTCCGGCAAGTCCACGCTGGTCACGCGCGCGCTGCTGGAACTGGTGGCGCAGCACCTGGGCAGCGACCTGCCGGACGGCGAGGAGGACGCGGACGATGCCTTCGAGCCCAGCGCCCGCGACGGCACCTGGTCGGGCCACCTGGCGGGCGACACCGGCGCCATCCGCCGGCTGGTGCAGGTGGACCAGAAGCCGATCGGCCGCACGCCGCGGTCCAACCTGGCGACTTACACCGGCCTGTTCGATACCGTACGCAAGCTTTTCGCCGCCACGCCGGTGGCCCGCAAGCGCCGCTACGATCCGGGCCGCTTCTCGTTCAACGTGCCCAAGGGCCGCTGCGAGACCTGCGAAGGCGAGGGTTCGGTGTCGGTCGAACTGCTGTTCATGCCCAGCGTGTATGCGCCGTGCCCCGCGTGCCACGGCGCGCGCTACAACGCGCAGACGCTGGAGATCCTCTGGAACGGCAAGAGCATCGCCGACGTGCTGGGCATGACGGTGGAGGAGGCCGCCGCCTTCTTCGCGGAGGAGCCGGCGGTGTTGCGGCCCCTGCAGGTGCTGCTGGACATCGGCTTGGGCTACCTGCGCCTGGGCCAGCCGGCCACCGAGCTGTCGGGCGGCGAGGCGCAGCGCATCAAGCTGGCCACCGAGCTGCAGCGCACGCACCGCGGCGACACGCTGTACGTGCTGGACGAGCCCACCACCGGCCTGCACGCCTCCGACGCCGACCGGCTGATGGCGCAGTTGCAGCGGCTGGCGGACGAGGGCAACACCGTCGTGGTGGTGGAGCACGAGATGCGCGTGGTGGCCCAGAGCGACTGGGTGATCGACATGGGTCCGGGCGCCGGCGGTCAGGGCGGCCGCATCGTCGCCGCCGGCACGCCGGCCGAAGTGGCGGCGTCGCGCACGAGCCGCACCGCTCCTTATCTGAAGCTGACCGTGTCCTCGTAGGCCGGTGTCAATCTTGTAGGCCGGTGGTGAGCGCGCAGCCGAACCCCGGTTCCAGGCGCTAAACTGCCTGCGCAATGACCTCCAACACCACGGTGATGTTCGCCGACCTGAGTGGCAGCACGAGCGTCTTCGAGGCGCTCGGCAACGATGCCGCCACCCAGGCGGTGCGTTCGCTCACCGACTGGATCGGCCGCACCTGCGAGCAGCACGACGGCCGGGTCATCAAGTACATGGGCGACGGCGTGCTGGCCCTGTTCCGGGGCGCCGGGGACGCCATGGATGCCGTCGTCACCCTGCAGCGGGACCACGCCCGGCGCAAGGAGCAGCGCGGCCCCGTCCACCAGATGCAACTGCAGGTCGGCCTGGCCTGCGGCGACGTGGTGGAGGTGTCCGGCGACTGCTTCGGCGACGCCGTCAACGTGGCGGCGCGGCTGACGGACCTGGCCGGCCCGGCCGAGATCCTGGTCACCGAGGCGGTGGTGCAGCAGCTTTCCGGCCCGCCGCCGGGCGTGCGCTTCCACGACATGGGCCTGGTGCCGATCCGCGGCAAGAGCCAGGAGCAGCGCCTGTTCCGCATCGAATGGCACGAGGACACGTCCACCGAGATGATGACCTTGCCGGCCTCCGACGCGCAGATGGCGGGGCTGCGCCGCCCCAAACGTGCCGCCGAGGGCTCGATCATCCTGCGCCATCTCGACCTGGTCCATGAATTCGGCTCCGACGAGATGCCGGTGCACCTGGGGCGCGCGCGGGAGGCCGAGTTCCCGGTGCCGGACCCACGCGTGTCGCGGCTGCACGCCCGCATCGAATGGCGCGGCAACGGCTTCACGCTGGTGGACTTGAGCAGCAACGGCACCTGCGTGCGCTTCGCGGGCGCGCCCACCGAGGTGCGGCTGCGGCGGGACGACTGCGTGCTGCATTCCAGCGGCGAGATCGCGCTGGCGGCCGATTTCGCCGATTTCACGACGCCGACGGTGATGTTCGAGTTGAAGGCGAAGTGATGTCATCCCCGCGCAGGCGGGGATCCAGAGCTTCCGCTCCCGCCTTTTTTTAACGCCCTGGATCCCCGCCTGCGCGGGGATGACGGGGTGGGTATTTCACCAAGCACCCGCTTGCCGTAATTCCCGGCCTCTGCTATGGTCCCTGGCCATGCACACCGCCGCCGACGTCGCCGCCCCGGCCAAGCGCCCGCGCGGGCGGCCGCGCAAGACCGTCGACGAACGCGACGACGGCAACCGGCGGCGCGCGGTGCTGCGGCACGCGGCGCGGCTGTTCCGCCGCAACGGCTTCGATGCCACCAGCACCCGCGACATCGCATCGGCCGCCGGCATGCAAAGCGGCTCGCCCTTCTACCACTTCAAGAGCAAGCAGGCCCTGCTGTTCGCCGTGATGGAGGAGGGCATGCGCTCGGCCCTGCAGCGCCAGCGCGATGCCATGCTGGACGCCGGCATGGAATCCCTCGAGCCCACGGCCCGACTGCGGCTGCTGGTACGGAATCACTTCGAGAGCCTGCTCGGCGCCGGCAACGACTACATCCCGGTCATGCTGTACGAGCAGCGCTCCATCACGCGCAGCCAGCGAACGGCGCTTGCCGAACTGCAGGGCGCCTACGAGGGCGACTGGGAGCCGGTGCTGCGGGCGCTGCACGCCGCCGGCCAGCTGCGCGCCGACGTCAAGCTGGCGCGCCTGATGATCTTCGGTGCATTGAACTGGTCGGTGCAGTGGTTCGACCGCCGCGGCGAGGCGACCCTGGACGACCTGACCGATGCCGCACTGGCACTTTTCCTGGCGGAGACCCCATGACTGCTTCCTATCGCTCCGTGTTCCGGCCCGGCCTGTTCGCCGGCCGCACGATCCTGGTCACCGGCGGCGGCTCCGGCATCGGCCGCTGCACCGCGCACGAACTGGCCTCGCTGGGCGCCCACGTGGTGCTGGTGGGCCGCAAGCTCGACAAGCTGCAACACGTGGCCAGCGAGATCGTGGTGGACCGGGGCCGCTGCACCTTCCACGCCTGCGACATCCGCGACGAGCAATCGGTGCAGGACGTCGTCCAGGCCATCGTCGTCGCGCATGGGCGCATCGACGGACTGGTCAACAACGCCGGCGGCCAGTACATCACGCCGCTGGAGAAGATCAGCGCCAAGGGCTGGGACGCCGTGGTGGCCACCAACCTCACCGGCGGCTTCCTGGTGGCGCGCGAGTGCTACCTGCAGTCGATGCAGGCGCACGGCGGCGCCATCGTCAACATGGTGGCCGACATCTGGGGCTCCATGCCGGGCATGGGGCACAGCGGCGCGGCGCGCGCAGGCATGGTGAGCTTCACCGAAACGGCGGCGGTGGAATGGGCGAGGAGCGGCGTGCGCGTGAATGCCGTCGCGCCCGGCTACATCGCCTCCAGCGGGATGGACCAGTACCCGCCCGAAGCCGGCCCCATGTTGCGCGAGATGCGCGAGACGGTGCCCGCCGGGCGCTTCGGCAACGAGGCCGAGACTTCCGCCGGCATCGTCTTCCTGCTGTCGCCGGCGGCGTCGTTCATCAGCGGCACCGTGCTGCGCATCGACGGCGCGCGGCCGCAGGTGCGCATGGGCTGGGGCCAGGTGGCGGCGCCGCAGGACGCGCAGCAGCGCGACGCGGTGAAGCCCTTCGACGGCTTCCACCGCTACGCCGCGCCCAAGGTGTTCGGGGAATGAACTTCCGCCCGGCCTGGAATGCGCAGGGCAGCGTCGCCCAGCAGCGGCGCGACGCCATGCTGCAGCGCATCGGCCAGTTGCGCGCGCTGGAACAGCGGGCCGCGGAGAAGTCGGCCGATGCGCGGCCCATCTTCGACAAGCGCGGCCAGTTGCTGCCGCGCGAGCGCGTCGGGCTGCTGCTGGACCCGGGCGCGCCCTTCCTGCCCTTGTGCACGCTGGCCGGCTACCTGCAGGACACCAAGGAGGCCGACGCCTCGGTGCCGGGCGGCGGCATGATCGCCGGCATCGGTTTCGTGCGCGGCGTGCGCTGCATGGTGGTGGCCAGCGACTCCGGCATCGAGGCCGGCGCCATCCAGGCGATGGGGCTGGACAAGATCCTGCGCGTGCAGGAGATCGCGCTGCAGAACAAGCTGCCCTTCCTGCACCTGGTGGAAAGCGCGGGCGCCAACCTGATGAAGTACCGCGTCGAGGGCTTCGTGCACGGCGGCTCCTTGTTTCGCAACCTGGCACGCCTGTCGGCGGCCGGCATCCCGGTGATCACCGTGCAGCATGGGTCCGGGACGGCTGGCGGCGCGTACATGCCGGGACTGAGCGACATCGTCATCATGGTGCGCGGCCGCTCACGCGCGTTCCTCGCCGGTCCGCCGCTGCTGATGGCGGCGACGGGCGAGGTCGCCACCGAGGAGGAGTTGGGTGGGGCGGAGATGCACACCGGGGTGAGCGGGTTGGGGGAGTACCTGGCGGAGGATGATCGGGAGGCGGTGGGGATGGCGCGGGAGGTGGTGGCGCGCCTCCGGAGCGCCCCCACCCCAACCCTCCCCCAAAGGGGGAGGGAGCAAGACCCGACACTCCCTCCCCCCCCGGGGGAGGGTTGGGGTGGGGGCGCTGGGGGCGCTTCGTCGAGAGAAGAACTCTTGACCCTCATCCCCCCCAACCTCCGCGAACCCGTCGACATGCGCGAGATCATGGTCCGCCTCGCCGACGACGCATCGATCCTCGAATTCAAGTCCCTCTACGGCGCCGCCACCGTCTGCGCGCAAGCCAGCATCGGCGGCCACGCCATCGGGTTCATCAGCAACAACGGCCCCATCGACGTGGCCGGCGCCAACAAGGCGACGCATTTCATCCAGTGGATGTGCCAGCTCGGCCACCCCATCGTCTACCTGCAGAACACCACCGGCTACATGGTCGGCAAGGAGAGCGAGCAGGGCGGGATGATCAAGCACGGCAGCAAGATGATCCAGGCGGTGACCAACGCCACGGTGCCGCAACTCACCATCCAGTGCGGCGCCTCCTTCGGCGCGGGCAACTACGGCATGTGCGGCCGCGGCTATGCGCCGCGCTTCCTTTTCAGCTGGCCGAGCGCCAGGACGGCCGTGATGGGCGGCGAGCAGGCCGCGCGCACCATGCAGATCGTGACGGAGGCCGCGCTGGCCCGCAAAGGCATCACGCCCGACGCGGCGCAGTCGCAGGCGCAGTTCGACAAGATCGTCGGCGTGTTCGAGTCGCAGGCCGACCCGTTCTACACCTCGGGCCTGCTGCTCGACGACGGCGTGATCGACCCGCGCGACACCCGCGCGGTGCTGGCCTTCTGCCTGGACACCATCGCGGAAGCGGAACTCAGGACAGCGAGGCCGATGCAGTTCGGCGTCGCGCGCATGTGAGGAGACCCCCATGAACTACAGCCACGAGCACCTCGAGATCCAGAAGACGCTGAAGCGCTTCATCACCGAGGAAATCAATCCGCACGTGGACGAATGGGAGGAGGCGGAGATCTTCCCCGCCCACCAGGTGTTCAAGCGCCTCGGCGAACTGGGCCTGCTGGGCCTGTGCAAGCCGGAGGAATACGGCGGCGCGGGCCTCGACTACTCCTACTCGATGGCGATGGCCGAGGCCCTGGGCCACATCGAGTGCGGCGGCGTGCCGATGGCGATCGGCGTGCAGACCGACATGGCGACGCCCGCGCTGGCGCGCTTCGGCAGCGAGGAGCTCAAGCGCGAGTTCCTGGCGCCCGCGATCGCCGGCACCGCGGTGGCCTGCATCGGCGTCAGCGAGCCCGGCGCCGGCAGCGACGTCTCCGCCATCAAGAGCCGCGCCCGCAAGGACGGCGACGACTACGTGATCACCGGCCAGAAGATGTGGATCACCAACAGCCTGCAGGCCGACTGGATGTGCATGCTGGTGAACACCGGCGAAGGCCCCGTGCACAAGAACAAGAGCCTGGTGATCGTGCCGATGCGCGAGAACGGCAAGCTGCGCCCCGGCATCGAGGTGGCCAGGAAGATCCGCAAGATCGGCATGAACTCCAGCGACACCGGGCTAATCTACTTCGACGAGGTCCGGGTGCCGCAGCGTTACCGCATCGGGGCAGAAGGACAGGGCTTCATCTACCAGATGCAGCAGTTCCAGGAGGAAAGGCTGTGGGCCGCGGCGAGCTGCCTGCAGTCGCTGACCAACTGCATCCAGTGGACCATCGACTGGGCGCAGGAGCGCAAGCTGTTCGGCGCCGCGCTGGCCGACCAGCAATGGGTGCAGTTCAAGCTGGCCGAGATGAAGACGGAGGTGGAGGCGCTGCGCGCGCTGACCTACCGCGCCTGCGACCTCTACGTGCAGGGGCAGGACGTGCTGGAACTCGCCTCGATGGCCAAGCTGAAGGCCGGGCGCCTGAACCGGCTGGTGCCCGATACCTGCCTGCAGTTCTGGGGCGGCATGGGCTACACCTGGGAAAACAAGGTCTCGCGCATGTTCCGCGACGGCCGCCTGGCCTCCATCGGCGGCGGCGCCGACGAAGTGATGATGGGCATCCTGGCCAAGCTGATGGGCATCGCCAAGCGGCCGCCGAGCCAGGGATGAAGATCCGCCGCCTGCTCATCGCGAACCGCGGCGAGATCGCCCGGCGGGTGATCCGCACCGCGCACGCGCTGGGCATCGAAACCGTTGCCGTGTATTCGCAGCCGGATGCGGCGGCGCTGCACGTGCGCGAGGCCACCACCTCGGTGGCGCTCGGCGGCCAGGCTTCCGCCGACAGCTACCTTCGCATCGACAAGGTGCTCGCCGCCGCGCGTGCATCGGGCGCCGACGCGGTGCACCCCGGCTACGGCTTCCTCAGCGAGAACGCGGAGTTCGCGCAGGCGGTGGAAGACGCCGGGCTGACCTGGATCGGGCCGCCGGCGGAAGCCATCCGCACGCTGGGCAACAAGTCGCGCGCCAAGGAACTGGCCCAGGCCCGCGGCGTGCCCTGCCTGCCCGGCTACCAGGGCACGGACCAGTCCGAGGAGCGGCTGCTGGCCGAGGGACGCGACATCGGCTTCCCGCTGATGGTCAAGGCGGCGGCCGGCGGCGGCGGACGCGGCATGCGTCTCGTCACCGAGGAGTCGCAGTTGCAGGCGGCGCTGCAGGGCGCGCGCTCCGAAGCCCTGTCGGCCTTCGGCTCCGGCGAGCTGCTGCTGGAGCATGCGCTGCTGCGGCCGCGGCACGTGGAGGTGCAGGTGTTCGCCGACATGCACGGCAACTGCCTGCACCTCGGCGAGCGCGACTGCTCGGTGCAGCGCCGCCACCAGAAGATCATCGAGGAGACGCCCAGTCCCGCCGTCGACCCCGCGATGCGCCAGGCCATGGGCAAGAGCGCGGTGGAGCTCGCGCGCTCCGCGGGTTACCTGGGGGCGGGCACCGTCGAATTCCTGGTCGACGAGGACGGCGCGTTCTACCTGATGGAGATGAACACGCGGCTGCAGGTGGAGCACCCCGTCACCGAGATGGTGACCGGCCTCGACCTGGTGGAGTGGCAGCTGCGCGTGGCCTGCGGCGAGCGCCTGCCCTTCAAGCAATCCGACCTGCGCCTGCAAGGCCACGCGATCGAGGTGCGGCTGTGCGCGGAGGACGAGGAGTTCACGCCGCATACAGGCCGTGTCCTTGTCTTCCTCCCTCCCCCTCCGGGGGGCACACGCTTCGACCACGCCATCTTCGAAGGCCTCGAAGTCTCGCCCCACTACGACTCGATGCTCGGCAAGCTCATCGTCCACGCGCCGACGCGCGCGGAGGCCGTCTCCCGGCTGGCCGCCGCGCTGGATCGCCTGCAGGTCCTGGGCCTGCCCACCAACCGGCGCTTCCTCAGCGCGTGCCTGCGCCATCCGCTGTTCGGCGAGGGCCTGGCCCAGATCCCTTTCCTCGCCGAACACGGCGATGCCATCCGCCGGCAGTTGCGGGAAGAGGAATTCGGCGTGGCGGCCGAAGCGGCTTTCTCGGCGCTGCTGCCGCAGGGCGGCGCGCCGGCCTTGCCGTCGCCCTTCACGCGGCCCTTGCGCATCCGCCACCGCGACACGCTGTTCGACGTCCCGCTGTGCGAAGCCGACGGCGTGGCGCCCGGGCAAGCGCAGGTGGCGACCCTGGGCGCCGGCCACTGGCACGTGCAGGTGGGCGCCGTCGACCTGTTCATCGCCGACGCGTCGTTCGATCCGCCCGTGGCGGCGGACGGCGGGACCGGCGGGACGGAACTGCGCGCGCCCTTCAACGGCAAGGTGATCGCGGTGCACGTGCAAACCGGCGCCACCGTCCGCAGGGGCGACCCGCTGGTCACGCTGGAATCGATGAAGCTGGAGCACGTGCTGTCGGCCCGGGGCGACGGCATCGTCGACACCGTGGAGGTGGAGACCGGCCAGCAGGTGCTGCCCTCGCAGGTGCTCGTCACCATCGGTGCTGCATGAACGCCAGCCTGCGCGCCGACGTCGAAGCGCTGGTGGACACCGTGCGCCGCTTCGCGCTGGAGCGCATCGCGCCGCGCGTGCCCGAATGGGAGGCCGCCGGCGAACTGCCCTTGTCGCTGCATGCGGAGGCGGCAAGGATCGGCCTGCTGGGTCTCGGCTACCCGGAGGAACTGGGCGGCACGCCTGCGCCTTTCGCCTTGCGCAATGCGATGTCGGTCACGCTGGCGCGCTACGGCGGCAGTGGCGGCGTGATGGCGGGCCTGTTCTCGCACAACATCGGGCTGCCACCGCTGCTGCGGCATGGCACCCCTGAGCTGCAGCTCGAAATCATTCCCGGCGTGCTGCGCGGGGAAAAGATCGCCGCCCTGGCGATCACCGAGCCCGGCGCCGGATCGGATGTCGCGGCATTGAAGACGCGAGCCCGGCGCGAAGGCGGCGACTACGTGATCGACGGCGAGAAGGTGTTCATCACCTCCGGCGTGCGCGCCGACTGGATCACGCTGGCCGTGCGCACGGGCGAGCCGGGCACGCGTGGATCGGGCGGCATCTCCATGATCGTCGTGCCGGGCGATGCGAAGGGCTTGTCACGCACCCGCCTCGACAAGATGGGCTGGCATGCCAGCGACACGGGCCACCTGCGCTTCGACGGCGTGCGGGTGCCGGCGCGCTACCTGGTCGGCGAGGAGGGCGCGGGCTTCCGCATGATCATGGGCAACTTCAACGGCGAGCGGCTGGCGATGTCGGCCATGGCGCTCGGCTTCGCCCAGGCCTGCTACGACGAGGCGCTGGACTGGGCGCGCGAACGCAAGACGTTCGGCTCGGCGCTGGTGGACAAGCAGGTGATCCGCCACAAGCTGATGGACATGCAGATGCGCATCCACGCCACGCAGGCGTGGCTGGACGCCGTGACGGCGCTGGCGGACGAGGGGAAATTGGAATCTGACCCCAATTGTGTGGCGCAGGTCTGCCTGCTGAAGAACCAGGCCACGCAGGCCATGCAGTTCTGCGCCGACCAGGCGGTGCAGATCCTGGGCGGCATGGGGTACATGCGGGGAACGAAGAGCGAGCGCATCTACCGCGAGGTCAAGGTCATGACGATCGGCGGGGGCGCCGAGGAAATCATGAAAGACCTCGCGGCCAGGCAGTGGGGCCTGTGATGCGGTGCTGCTTAGTTGCGGTCCGTGCGCATCGGGCGCATCGTCGAACCGTCCGGGTTGGTGCCGGTCGCGCTGCCGGCGCCCAGCGTGCCGGTGTTGATGTTCTTCTGGTCGCCATCGCGGCCGATGTTCGCCTCCACGCCGGGCAGGCCGCGGTCGCTGGCGTTGCTGCCGACGTTCATTTCGACGCCGGGAACGCCCTTCTGGTCGGTGGACTGGGTCGTCGCCGGGGTCTGCTGGGCGATCACGGAGGCGGACAGGATGGCGGCGATGGAGAGGATCGAGAGTTGCTTCTTCATGAGGTGCTCCTTTGTTTGGGATGAATCCATGATGCGAACAAACGCGTCCGCCTTCACCCCGACAAGACCGAACATTCATGTGGGACGATGCGGGCCAGCAGCAAGCACGCTTTCGTGGCTCGGCGGGCGGTACCGAAGAGCCGTCACAATGCGCGCATGACACGCCATCCGCCCGCTGTCCCGCCGGAATTCGAGGAAGAATTCGTCCTCGGCCTGAAGAACATCTTCGAGGAGAAGATCACCTTCAACAAGGTCATCGGCCTGAAGATCGAGAGCCTGCGCGCGGAGCGCGTGACCGGCAGCATCGCCATGAAGCACGAGCTGGTGGGCCACTACACCTTCAACCGCCTGCACGGCGGCGTGATCAGCGCCGGCATCGACGCCATGGGCGGACTGGCGGTGATGGCCGCGATCGGCGCCCGCCACATGGACGAGCCGCCGGCCCAGCGCCTGCAGCGCTTCGCCAAGCTGGGCACCATCGACCTGCGCATCGACTACCTGCGGCCCGGCATCGGCGAGCATTTCGAGCTGCAGGCCGAAGTGCTGCGCCTGGGCTCGCGCGTGGCCAGCGCGCGCATGGAATTCCGCGGACCGGGCGGCAAGCTGCTGGCCACCGGCGCCGGGGCCTACATCATTTCCTGAGGGAGCGATTTCGCATGGACAAGGAAGCACGCTACGCCGGCTACGAGGCGCTGGTCCTGAAGCGCCACGCCCACGGCATCCTGGAGATCGTGATGGGCGCGGGCAAGAGCGCCAACGGCAAGCTGTCGACCGCGGACGACCGCATGCACCGAGAGCTGGCCTCCATCTGGACCGATATCGACAAGGACCCCGAGACGCGCGTGGCCATCATTCGCGGCGAGGGCAAGGGCTTCTCCGCCGGCGGCGACCTCGGCCTGGTCGAGGAGATGGCGCGCGACTTCAACGTGCGCGCCCGCGTCTGGCGGGAAGCGCGCGACCTGGTCTACAACGTCATCAACTGCTCCAAGCCGGTGGTGTCGGCGATGCACGGCCCGGCGGTGGGCGCGGGGCTGGTCGCCGGGCTGCTGGCCGACATCTCCATCGCGGCCAAGACGGCGCGCATCATCGACGGCCACACGCGCCTGGGCGTGGCCGCCGGCGACCACGCCGCCATCGTCTGGCCGCTGCTGTGCGGCATGGCCAAGGCCAAGTACTACCTGCTGCTGTGCGAGGCGGTGTCGGGCGAGGAGGCGGAGCGCATCGGCTTGGTGTCGCTGGCCGTCGACGAGGCCGACCTGCTGCCGCGCGCCTTCGAGGTGGCGGAGAAGCTGGCCAAGGGCTCGCCCACGGCGATCCGCTGGACCAAGTACGCGCTGAACAACTGGCTGCGACTGGCCGGGCCCACCTTCGACAGCTCGCTGGCGCTGGAGTTCATGGGCTTCTCGGGGCCGGACGTGCAGGAAGGCATCGCCTCGCTGCGCGAGAAGCGGCCGCCGCAGTTCGATCCGGGCTCCCCCTTTTGAAATGCGGCAGCCCTGGATTCCCGCCTTCGCGGGAATGACGGATTGAGGCAAACTTGGCGCATGAGCCAGACCGTCCGCCTCCACCGCGTGCTGCGCGCCCCGCCGGAGCGCATCTACCGCGCCTTCCTCGACGCCGGCGCCATGGCCAAGTGGCTTCCGCCCTATGGTTTCACCGGCAATGTGTACGAGATGGAGCCGAAGGTCGGCGGCAGCTGGCGCATGTCCTTCACCAACTTCAGCGGCGGCGGCAGCCACAGTTTCGGCGGCAAGTACCTCGAACTGGTGCCCGGCGAGCGGCT
>JAJTCN010000145.1 GCA_021323335.1 Ramlibacter sp. | reverse complement strand
CAGCCGCGAGCGGGTGATCATCACCTCGCCGGCCTGGTTGACCAGCCGGTCGAGCAGTTGCGAGCGCACGCGCACCGCCTGGTTGGCGGCCTGGCGCGAAGGCGCCACGGAGGTCTGGGCGGGCATGGCCACCGCGGTGCGCGTGATCGCCGGCTGCGCGGTTGGCGCGGGCACGACGGACGCGGGAGCGGGAGCCGCCTTGGCGACGGGCGCCGGCTGGGGTTCCACCACCGGCGGCTCATGCCGCGGCGCCGCCTGTGCCTGCGTCGCGCCGATCGTGGGCTCCGCCGGGGCAAAGCCTCCGGTGGCACGCAGCGTGTCGAAGCGCGCCTGCATCGCGTCGAAGCGGTGCAGCAATGCATCGATGTCCGCCGAGGCGATGTTGTCGTGGCCGAGGTATTCGACCTCCGACTCGAGGCGGTGCGACAGCTCGCCGAGCTGCAGCGCGCCGGCCAGGCGGGCGCTGCCCTTGAGCGTGTGCAGCGCGCGCAGCACGACGTCGCGCGGCTCGCGGTGGTCGGGGTGCGCCGACCAGGCGCGCAGCGCGCTGCCCAGTTGCGGCATCAGTTCGGCCGCCTCTTCCTCGAAGATCGGGAACAGGTCGGGGTCGATCGCGTCGACCACGTCGATCTCTTCTTCTTCCTGCACCTTGACCAGCGGCGCCTTGTTCACGCTGACGGTCAGCGCGGCGGGCTTGGCCACGGGGCCGGACGCGACCATCGGGGCAGGGGCCGGCGCCGGCGTCTCGAGCAGGCCGAAGCCGGAGCTGCGCTCGGGCGGCGGGGCTTCGGTGCGGGGCTCGCCCTCGGCATCCTTGAGCTCCTGCAAGGCCTCGAGCAGGCGCGGCTCCGGATCCTTCAGGAAACCGGCGGCGAACTGGTGCAGCAGGCGGCGCACTTCTTCCGCGGCCTCGGTGAAGGTGCGTGCGTGGTCGGGCGTGCCGCAGGCCAGCGACTGCGTGTGCTGCAGCGCGCCTTCGAGCGCGCGGGCAATCTCCGACAGCGCCTGGAAGCCGACCGTGGCCGAGCTGCCGGCGAGCGCGTGGGCCCAGCCGACGGTGGAGTCCGGCACGCGCTGGTTCATCTCCAGCGTCCACTCGCTGATCTCGGTGGCCAGCCGGCGCGACCATTCGTCCGCCTCGTTCAGGTAGACGTTGTAGAGCGGGATCCCGATGCGCAGGCTGCCGATCACCTTGACCTGCTCGTCGCGCGACGCGGCGGCGGCATCGAGCTCGGCATCGGTCGGCATGGCCGGCATCGCCGGCGTTGCAGCTTGCACCGGCTGCGGCGCGGTCGGCTCCACCGCGGGTGCGGCGGGCGGCCAGTCGAACGAGAAGTCGGCGGCGGTCTCCGACGCGGGAGCGGCGGGCACCGGGCCCGTCACGGCCGACAGGCTGGAGAAGTCGATGCCCTCGATTTCCAGGGCGGTCTCGATCGGCGGCTTCGGCAGCTCGGCTTTCGGCAGGATGGCCGTCGTCGCGAGTTCCGGCAGCTCCTCGAGATCCCCCGGTTTGGTCACGGCATAGCTGGCCACGACCGGCGTGGCGGAGGTGGAGCCCAGCTCCAGAGCGAACTCCGGCGGCAGGTCATCGGCACTCAGCTCCGCCGGTTCCGTGGCGGGGGCGCGGTCCATCTCCTCGTCGGCGGCGGGGAAGTCCAGCTCGAAGGACGGCAGTTCCGCTGCCGGCGCGGCCGCGGGCGCGGCTGCCAGCACGGCGGGCTCGGTCGGTGCGGTGTCGAGGTCGAAGCTCAGGTCGAATGCCGGCAGGTCGTCCGCGACCGGGGCGGACTCGCGCTCGGCAGCTGCGGCCGGGGCCGTGTCGTGCAGCGCCAGCAGGGTCGAGACGATCGCGGCGTCCTGCGGCGGGGTTTGCGCCGGCAGTTCGGCCATCAACAGCGCGCGGGAACTGACCGTCGCTTCCGCCGGCGGCATCTCGATGGCGAGCAGCCGCGACTCCGTGCGCATCGCATCGGCGGCGACGCGGAAGGCGGCGGGCCGCCAGGCGGCGTCGTCGCGGGCGTCGATGTCCTCGATCCAGCGGCCGAAGCCCTTGAGGGCCTGCGTGCACAGCGCCCGCAGGTCGTCGGTGGATTGCTTCTGGTCGGCCAGCCAGGTGTTGAGCACCTGCTCCAGCGACCAGGCGGCCTCGCCGAACTCGTTGAGGCCGACCATGCGCGAGCTGCCCTTGAGCGTGTGGAACGCGCGGCGCAAGGTGGTCAGGTCCGCCAGGTTGCCGGGCTCGGCGGCCAGCGCTTCGAGCGCGGCCAGGCCGTTGCCGACGACCTCGCGTGCTTCTTCCAGGAAGATGTCGCGCAGTTCCTCCTCGCCGTCGTCGTCCTCTTCGGCCTTGACGGCCGCGGACGAGGGTGCGGCGACCGGCGCTCCGGCAACCGGCGCCATGGCCGCCACGGCAGCGACGGGCTGCTCGGGTGCGACCGGGGCCAGCGGTGCGGGCGCGCTGGACGGCGCGGCCGCGGGCGCGAACTCCAGCGGCGCCTCGGCATGCAGCGCTGCCTGCGCCGCGAGCGTCTCGGGGGCGCGGCCCATCAGCGGACGCAGTTCACCCTGCTCGTCGTCCCACACGAACAGCTTCTTCGCCAGCGACGGCTGGTAGTTCAGCATGTCGATCAGGAAGCCGAGCGCGCCGAGGTTGGCGCCGAGCTTCTCGAAGGTGCCGGCGGCGCGCGCCTTTTCCTCGTCGATCTCGGTGACGATGATGTTCTCGACCGAGTCGCGCATGCGCATGACGGCCTGCGACGCCTGGTCGAGCCCGAGCACGGACAGCACGCCGCGCATCTGCGCCAGGAAGTTCGGCGCCTCGCGCAGCGGGCCCTTTTCGGCGGTGTTGCGGAAGAACTGGTCGAGCAGCTTCTCCAGCTCGCTCAGCGTGCCGCGCAGTTCGCCGACCACGCTGCCCATCGTCTGCTTGTCGCTGACGCGGCGATAGAGGTCCTCGACCCAGTGCTCCAGGGGCTCGGGCTGGCCGCCCTGCACCACCTTCTTCAGGCGTTCGGCCAGGCGCGCGGTGCGCTCGGCGAGCTCGGCGTCGTTGGGGTCGAGGTCGTGGAACGCGGCTTCCAGGTACAGCACCGCGGTGGCGACTTCCATCGCCAGTTCGGCGCTGGGCGCGCGGTTCGACCGGCTCACCGACTCGATGGCGGACAGCAGCGACTGCGCGAGCGGCGCGCTGGCCGGATACAGCTTGACCAGCGTGTCGCAGACCGCGGTGAAGTGGTCCACCACGCTCTTGATCTTGTGCGTGTCGCCGCCGGAGAGCGCCGACCAGGTCTCCTTGGCCGTGCCGATGCGCTTGCGCAGCTGGGCGAGCAGCATCGGGTCGAAGCGGCCGAACGGGCTGGTGGCGTAGTCGACCGGCTTGTTGGCGGTGAGGCCGTAGCCCTGGCGCACGGCCGCCAGCGCGGGGCCGTCGGCCGGCTTGGCCGGCATCGCCTGCGCGCAGAAGAACACCAGGTCCTGGGCCAGCCGGTCGGACACGCCGTTGTCGCCCTTGGCGAGCGACGCGTACTGCAGCAGCACCCGCGACGCCGCCCGCTTGACGAACAGGTCGGCCGGCAGCAGGCCGAGGGCCAGGGCCTCGAAGTAGCCGGCGGCGATCTTCCAGAAGATCTTCGGCTGGCGCGCTTCCTGGGTCGCGGCGAGCCCCAGGCTCACCTCCACCAGGTCGCGGCCGGCGGCGGCATCGGCCGTCTTGACGATGCGCAGCACCGCCTGGTCCATGCGGGCGCGCACCGCCACGTCGTAGTTCAGCGGCTGCGCCGGCGCCGGCGCGGGGAAGTCGTTCCAGCGCCAGTCCACGCCCCACAGGTCGGCGGGATGGATGCGGTCGGCGCCGCAGACGTCCTGCACGTCCTTGTATTGCACGAACAGCGACAGCGGCGAGACGGCCTTGCCGCCCAGCAGCGCTTCGAGGTATTCGGTCAGCGCGAAGCCGGCGCGCTCCACCTTGCCGGCGGCGGCCTCGGTGCACAGCTCGGGGCGCTCGATGAACTTCTGGGCCGCGCCTTCCATGATGCGCAGCATGTGCGCCGGCGCGGCCAGCCCGACCATCTCCAGCGCGCCCACCGCCTGGTGCATGTGCTGGCGGGCGATCCGCAGCTGGCCGGCGTCGACCGACGCCATGTCCTGGCCGCGCGCCTGGGCGGCGTCGCGCACGAAGCGGCGCAGCGCGGACGAGGCGGACTCCAGCGACTTGCGCAGTTCGTCCAGCACCCAGGCCAACGGGCCGAGGTCGTTGTTCGCCAGATCCTGGTCTTGGGCTGCTGCTTGCATTGTTCGTTCCGTCTGCTGGCGCGCTGCGAGGCGGGCTCCGCGGTCTGCCGCGAAGCCCCGCTCCCTTTAGGCGATCTTGAACCGCGACACCGACTGGCGCAGTTCTTCCGCCATCCGCGTGAGTTCACGCACCTGCTGTGCGGTGGAGCGCGTGCCTTCGCCCGTCTGCTCCGTCACCGCGAAGATGTGCTGGATGTTCCCGGCCACCACGTTGGCGGACTCGGCTTCCCGGGAGGCGGAGGTCCTTCCACCACGCCCTGCGTCGAGCGTTCCATGGCGGCCACGGCGTCCTGCGTGTCGGTCTGAATGGCCTTCACCAGCGCCGAGATCTGGCGCGTGGCGTCCGCGGAGCGCTCGGCCAGCCGCTGCACTTCTTCGGCAACCACCGAGAAGCCGCGTCCCGCTTCACCGGCCGATGCGGCCTGGATGGCGGCGTTCAGGGCCAGCACGTTGGTCTGTTCGGTAATGTCGGAAATCAGCTCGGTGATTTCGCCGATCTCCTGCGACGATTCGCCCAGCCGCTTGATCCGCTTGGAGGTTTCCTGGATCTGGTCGCGGATGGAGTTCATGCCGCCGATCGCGTTCTGCACGGCGGCGAGGCCCTGCTCGGCGGCCTTCAGCGACTGGCGCGCGACCTGGGCGGATTCCTGCGCCTGGCCGGACACCGAGTTGATTCGGGACGCCATGTCGAGCACCGACTGGCCGGTCTCGCGGATCTCGCGCAGCTGCTCGGTGGAGGCCGCCAGCAGCTCGGTGGAGGTGGCTTCCTGCGTCAGGTCGCCCTCGGCGACCGACTGCAGTTCGTTCATCAGGCGAAGAATGGCGGCCTGGTTGGCGTCGTTCACGCGCTTGGCTTCCTGCTCCTGGCGCTCCGCTTCCTGGCGCATCGATTCCGAGCGCTGCTGGCGGTTGCGGCTGTCCTGCAGCTGCACGAAGGCCAGGCCGATGGCGCAGGCGATGGCGAAGGCGGCGGCGATGATCAGCGCGGCCAGCGGGCCGGCGCCCAGGCCGGTCTGCGCGGACAGCTTGCCCTGCAGGTCTTCCAGGTTGCGGCGCAGCGGCTCGCTGTCGGCAATGATCGAGGCCTGCGCTTCACGCGCGGA
>JAJTCN010000067.1 GCA_021323335.1 Ramlibacter sp. | reverse complement strand
GTGATCGCCGCCGTCAGGGTGGTCTTGCCATGGTCCACGTGGCCGATGGTGCCCACGTTGACGTGCGGCTTGGTCCGCTCGAATTTGCCTTTTGCCATTTTTTTCGACTCCGAAAAAAGTAACGATCCAACGATGACTGGTGCCCTTGGCGGGAATCGGACCCGCGACCTCTCCCTTACCAAGGGAGTGCTCTACCACTGAGCCACAAGGGCGAATTCTTTTCGCCGGCAAGACGGTCGACTGGAGCGGGTGGCGGGAATCGAACCCGCGTCATTAGCTTGGAAGGCTAAGGTTCTACCATTGAACTACACCCGCATCGGGACGTACTTCACGAGACCCTGCGCGGACTTCCTGCCGCCGACCACTCAACCGTTTCGCACACAACGCCCAGGCTTTCTCAAGCGAAAAAACCTGGTGGAGGAGGCTGGATTCGAACCAGCGTAGGCGTAAGCCAACAGATTTACAGTCTGCCCCCTTTAGCCACTCGGGCACCCCTCCGGCGAACCGCAGACTATAGCACGATCGATCGGCAAAAGACGGCACCGGGGCGGCGTGAAACCTGACGCGCCTGAGAGGAGGCTGACGCCGCCGCGAGCTGTCACGGCGCTGTCGCACGGATGTTGCTAATGTGGTCCATGCGCATGCTCAACCTGGCCCTGCAGGGCGGCGGTTCCCACGGCGCGTTCACCTGGGGCGTCCTCGACGCCCTGCTGGACGATGGCCGCATCGGCTTCGAAGGCCTCAGCGGCACCAGCGCGGGCGCGTTCAACGCCGTCGCGCTCGCCAGCGGCTGGGCCACGGCCGAGGCGGCCGGGCGCGACCCCCGCGAAGGGGCGCGCGCCAAGCTCGACGCCTGCTGGTCCCGGGTTTCCGGCTGGGGCAGCCTGGGGACGCTGCAGCAGCAATTCCTGCGCTTCCTCTGGGGCGGGCTGCCCCACCTGTCGCCTTACCAGGCCAATCCGCTGGGCATCAATCCCTTGCGCGACCTGCTGGAAGCCGAGATCGACTTCGGCGCGATCGCCGGCCACCGCGAACTCAAGGTGTTCGTCTCGGCCACGCACGTCACCACGGGCAAGGCCGTGGTGTTCACGGGCAGGCGGCTGGACGCCGCCGCGGTGCTGGCATCGGCCTGCCTGCCGATGCTGTTCCAGGCCGTCGAGATCGATGGCGAGGCCTACTGGGACGGCGGCTATTCGGTGAACCCGGCGCTGTCGCCGCTGACCACCGAGTGCCGCACGGCCGACCTGATGCTGGTGCAGATCAATCCGGTGGCGCTGCGGAAGGCCCCGCGCACCACCGCGGGCATCCAGGACCGGGTGAGCGAGCTCACGTTCAACGCCAGCCTGCTGACGCAGATGCGGGCCATCGACTTCATCAACCGCCTGGTGGCCGAGGGCGCCGTTTCGCACCCCGGCTGCAAGGCCGTGCGCGTGCACCGCGTCGACGGCGGGCCGGCGATGGAGGACTTCCCCGCGGCATCGCGCGGCTCGTCCGACGCCGCCATGATCGGCAAGCTGTTCCGCACCGGGCAGGAAGCGGGCAAGGCCTGGCTGCAGCAGCACTACGCGGCCATCGGGCAGCGCGGTACCGTGGACATCCGGCGCGACTACCTGGACGACACCCGGCTCGAGTTGCCGGTGCCCGCCGAGTCGCCGGTGCGCCGCCTCATCGTGCCGCGCTTCAAGCCCTGGCTGGCCCGGCTGCTGCGCCGGCAGGCGCCGCGCTAGAACACCCCCGCCACGCCGCGTTGCGCCAGCCACGCGCGGGCCTGCGCGAAGTGGCCGCAGCCCAGGAAGGGCACCGGCGGCCGGCGGGCGGACAGCGGCGAAGGATGGTTGGCGCGCAGGACCAGCACCTCGTTGCCGGCGCGCGCCGCGGTCGCCTCGATCAGCCCGGCTTTCGCCTGCGCATGCGCGCCCCACAGGAAGTAGACGCAGGGCGAGGCGGTCGCCGCGACCAGCTCGACCAGGGCATCGGTCAGCTGCTCCCAGCCGCGGCGCGCGTGGCTCGCCGGCTTGCCGTCTTCCACCGTCAGGCAGGTGTTCAGCAGCAGCACCCCGTGGCGCGCCCACTCCACCAGCGAACCGCTGGCCGGCTCGCAGCCCATTTCCCGGAAGATGTTCCGCAGCGAAGGAGGCAGCTTCACGCCCTCCACAACCGAAAAGGCCAGCCCCTCCGCCTGCCCGGGGCCGTGGTACGGGTCCTGGCCCAGCACCACCGCATGCACTTGCGACAGCGGCGTGAGTTCCAGCGCGCGCAGCGGATGGGGTGGGTAGATCACGGCCCCGGCCGCGATGCGTTCGCGCAGGAAGGCCGCCAGGCTTTCGCCCTGCGGGGACCGCAGGAAGGCATCGACGGCCGGCCGCCAGCCCTCCGCCAGGGGCCAGCGCTGCGGCGCCCACTCGGTCAGGCTGCGCACTTCAGTCGCCGAACAGGGCCGCCAGCGCCTCGCCCGGCTCCTTGGCGCGCATGAACGCCTCGCCGACCAGGAAGGCGTGCACCCCGGCAGCGCGCATGCGCTGCACGTCCTCGCGCGCCTGGATGCCGGACTCCGTCACCAGCAGCCGGTCGGCCGGCACGTCCTTGAGCATCCCCAGGGTGGTTTCCAGGCTGACCTCGAAGGTGCGCAGGTTGCGGTTGTTCACCCCGACCAGCCGCGTCTTCAGCTTCAGGGCGCGCTGCAGTTCCGCCGCGTCGTGCACCTCGACCAGCACGGCCATGTCGAGGCTGCGGGCAATGGCTTCCAGCTCCGCCATCTGCGCGTCCGAGAGGCAGGCGGCGATCAGCAGGATGGCGTCCGCGCCCATCGCCCGCGACTCGTACACCTGGTACGGGTCGACGATGAAATCCTTGCGCAGCACCGGCAGGTCGCAGGAAGCGCGGGCCTGCTTGAGGTAGTCGCTGCTGCCCTGGAAGAACTGGTGGTCCGTCAGCACGGACAGGCAGGCCGCGCCGTGCTCGGCATAGCTCTGGGCGATGTCGGCCGGGATGAAGTCCTCGCGCAGCACGCCCTTGCTCGGGCTGGCCTTCTTCACCTCCGCGATCACGGCCGGCCGGCTCGCAGCGACCTTGGCGCGCAGCGCCGCCTCGAAGTCGCGCGTCAGCACGCGGCTGAAGGCGTCCTCGCGCACCGCCTCCAGCGGCTTCCTCTTCTTGGCGGCCGCGATTTCCTCGTGCTTGACCGCGACGATCTTGTCCAGGATGTCCGCCATGGTCAGCTCGCCAGCCGCTGGGACACGCCCACCAGCTGCTCCAGCTTGGCCTTCGCCGCGCCCGACACGATGGCCGCCGTGGCCTTGGCAATGCCCTGCGGGATGTCCGGCACGACGTTGGCGGCATAGAGCGCGGCCCCGGCATTGAGGATGACGATGTCGCGCGCCGCGCCGGGCTGGTTGTCCAGCACCTGGCGCATCAGGGCCAGCGACTCCTGCGGCGTCTCGACCTTGAAGGCGCGGTTGCTCGCCATCGGCAGGCCGAAGTCTTCCGGATGGACCTCGTACTCGCGGATCTCGCCATTGCGCAGCTCGCCCACCATGGTGGCGGCGCCCAGGCTCACTTCGTCCATGCCGTCGCGCCCGTACACCACGAGCGCGTGCTCGGCGCCCAGGCGCTGCAGGGCGCGGACCTGGATGCCCACCAGGTCGGGGTGGAACACGCCCATCAGGATGTTGGGCGCGCCCGCCGGATTGGTGAGCGGGCCGAGGATGTTGAAGATGGTGCGCACGCCCAGTTCCTTGCGCACGGGGGCGACGTTCTTCATCGCCGGATGGTGGTTGGGCGCGAACATGAAGCCGATCCCGGTTTCCTGGATGCACTTCGCTATCGCATCCGGCGACAGGTTGATGTTCAGGCCCATCGCCTCGAGCACGTCGGCGCTGCCGCTCTTGCTGGAGACGCTGCGGCCGCCGTGCTTGCTGACCTTGGCGCCGGCCGCCGCCGCGACGAACATCGAGCAGGTCGAGATGTTGAAGGTGTGCGAGCCGTCGCCGCCGGTGCCCACGATGTCGAGCAGGTGCGTCTTGTCCGCCACGTTCACCTTGGTCGAGAACTCGCGCATCACTTGCGCGGCCGCGGTGATCTCGCCGATGGTCTCCTTCTTCACGCGCAGGCCCGTGATGAGCGCGGCCGTCATGACGGGCGACAGCTCGCCGCTCATGATCAGGCGCATCACGTGCAGCATCTCGTCGTGGAAGATCTCGCGGTGCTCGATCGTGCGCTGCAGCGCTTCCTGGGGGGTGATGGACATGTCTCTGCTCCTCGGTTCTTTATCGGGTGGGATTGTCGGCCAGGGCCAGCCGCAGGCCAAACGCGATGAACATGGCGCCCGCCGTGCGGTCCAGCCAGTGCATGCCGCGCTGCACGCGGTCGTGGCGCGCCATCCAGCCGGCGCCGACGGCCCAGGCGGAATTCACCGCCACGCTGTTGATGTTGAACAAGGTGCCGAGCAGCACGAAGGCCAGCGCCTTGTGCTCGGCCTCCGGCGTGATGAACTGCGGCACGAACGCCAGGAAGAAGATCGCGACTTTCGGGTTCAGCACGTTGGTCAGGAAGCCGCCGCGAAACACCGCCCACAGCGCCCCGTCGTAGGCTGGCGGTGAGCTTTGCGAACCCCAGCTTGCAGCCTTGGCAAGGAGCAACTTCACCCCCACCCACACCAGGTACGCCGCCCCGATCCATTTGAGCACCGTGAACGCCATCGCCGACGTCGCCAGCAGCGCCCCCACCCCCACCGCCGCCGAGAACACATGCACAAAGCACCCCGCGGTGATACCCAGCCCCGCGACCACGCCGGCGCGCGTTCCGCCGCGCAATGCGTTGCTGACGATGTAGAGGACGTCCGGCCCCGGCGTCAGGTTCAGCAGCAGGCCGGCGGCGATGAACAGGACCAGTTGCGGCGCATCCGGCATGGCCTGCCCCTCAGGCGTGGAAGTAGGCGCGGACCGCCGCGATGGCGCGGTCGACGCCCGCCGCGTCGACGTCCAGGTGGGTGACGAAACGCAGGCGGTACAGGCCCGTGGCCAGCACGCCTTCGCGCGCCAGGGCGTCCACCAGCCCGGCCGACTTCTCCCGTGCCGGCCCCACCAGGTCGACGAACAGGATGTTGGTCTGCGGCGGCTCGACCTGGAAGCCCTCGATGCCGGACAGGCCGTCCGCCAGGCGCCGCGCCAGGGCGTGGTCCTTCGCCAGCCGCTCGACATGGTGGTCCAGGGCGTAGGTCGCCGCCGCCGCCAGCACGCCGGCCTGGCGCATGCCGCCGCCGGCCATCTTGCGGATGCGGCGGGCGCGGCCGATCAGCTCCTTCGAGCCGCACAGGGCCGAGCCGACCGGCGCACCGAGGCCCTTGCTGAAGCACACCGACACGCTGTCGAACAGCCCCGCGATGCGGCGTGCCTCGGCGCGCGCATCGCTGCCGCTGGCGGCGGCCTGCGCCACCGCGGCATTGAACAGGCGGGCGCCGTCCAGGTGGGTGGACAGGCCCTTGGATCGCGCGAAGGCCGTCGCCTCCTCCAAGTAAGCCAGCGGCAGCACCTTGCCGCCGAGCGTGTTCTCCAGCGCCAGCAGGCGGCTGCGCGCGAAGTGCGGATCGTCCGGCTTGATGGCCGCGGCGATGTCCGCCACGGCGAGCGTGCCATCCGGCTGGTGCTCCAGCGGCTGCGGCTGCACGCTGCCGAACACGGCGGCGCCGCCGCCTTCCCATCGGTAGGCATGCTGCATCTGCCCGACGATGTACTCGTCCCCGCGCTGGCAATGCGACAGCACCGCGCACAGGTTGCTCTGGGTGCCAGTGGGCACGAACAGGGCGGCCTCGAACCCGAGCAGGCCGGCGATCTTGTCCTGCAGCGCATTGACGCTGGGGTCGTCGCCGAACACGTCGTCGCCCAGCGGCGCGGCCGCCATGGCGGCGCGCATGTCCGGCGTGGGTTGCGTGACGGTGTCGCTGCGCAGGTCGATGGCTTTCATGGTCACTTCTGCTCCAGGAAATTCTTCAGCATCGCGTGGCCATGCTCGGTGAGGATGGACTCGGGATGGAACTGGACGCCTTCGATGGGCAGCGCCTGGTGGCGCACGCCCATGATTTCGCCGTCGGGCGTCCAGGCCGTCACCTTCAGCGCGGGCGGGCAGCTGGCGCGCTCGATGGCGAGCGAGTGGTAGCGGTTGACGGTGAACTTTTCCGGCAGGCCGGCGAAGACGCCTTCCCGCGTGGTGGTGATCTCGCTGGTCTTGCCGTGCATCAGTTGTTGCGCGCGGACGATCTTGCCGCCCATCGCCGCGCCGATGGCCTGGTGGCCGAGGCAGACGCCGAGGATGGGGATCTTGCCGGCGAAGTGGCGGATGGCCTCGACCGAGATCCCCGCTTCCGCCGGCGAACAGGGGCCGGGCGAGATGACGAGCCGATCGGGTTTGCGCGCAGCGATCTGGTCGATGGTGATCTCGTCGTTGCGAAACACTTCGACCTCGGCGCCCAGTTCACCGAAGTACTGGACGATGTTGTAGGTGAAGCTGTCGTAGTTGTCGACCATCAGAACCTTCATCGTTTGCCTCCGTTGAAATGCGGGCAGCCGGACGCAAAAGTCGCAAAGGTTCCGCAAAAGTCGCAAAAGGAAGACAAGGGTTTCATAGCTTGTTGACCAGCCGGTGAATTCCCTTCGTCACGGGGAAAACGTGGAAGTTGAGCAGTAACCCCACCTTCATCCCTGAAAGCCGCAAGTAGGAGAGCAGTTGCGCCCGGTGAGCGTCTGCAACTCCCTCTGCCGCCTTGACCTCCACGATCACGGTGCCCTCGACGATGAAGTCCGCGCGGTACTGAACGCCGATATCGAAGCCTTTGTATTTCCCAGACACCGCAACTTCACGCTGGAAATGGAGGCCCCGCTCTGCCAGTTCGATGGCCAGGGCCGCCGCATAGGCACTTTCCAGCAGTCCAGTTCCCAGCACTCGCTGCACTTCCACGGCTGCGCCGATGATCGCGTGAGAACAGTCCCCTTCAATTTCGGGCTGTTCCTTTTGCGACTTTTGCGAGACCTTTGCGACTTTTGCGTCCGGCTGTTGGAAATTCATTCCAGCCCCTCCTCCACCAACTCCGAAGCGCGAAGAAGAGCCCGAGCCTTCGCCTCAGTCTCCTTCCACTCCAGCTCGGGCACCGAATCGGCCACCACCCCCGCCGCTGCCTGGACGTACAGCATCTGGTCCTTGATGATTCCCGTCCGGATCGCGATCGCCACGTCCATGTCGCCCGCGTACGAGAGGTAACCGCAAGCCCCCCCATAGATTCCGCGCTTGACCGGCTCCATCTGGTCGATCAGCTCCATCGCATGCACCTTCGGCGCGCCGGTCAGGGTGCCGGCCGGGAAGGTGGCGCGCAGCACGTCCATGTTGGTCATGCCCTCGTTCAGGATGCCCTCGACGTTGCTGACGATGTGCATCACATGGCTGTAACGCTCGATCACGAATGCATCCGACACCTTCACCGAGCCGATCTTCGCGATGCGCCCGATGTCGTTGCGCGCCAGGTCGATCAGCATCACGTGCTCGGCCCGCTCCTTGGCATCGGACAGCAGCTCCACCTCCACCGCCTTGTCCACCTCCGGCGTCGCGCCGCGCGGACGCGTGCCGGCCAGCGGCCGGATGGTGATCTTCTGGCCTTCGGGCGTGTGCTCCTGCCGCACCAGGATCTCCGGCGAGGCGCCGACGACATGGAAGTCGCTGCCGCCCGCCGCCGCGCCGGTGAAGTTGTAGAAGTACATGTACGGGCTGGGGTTCAGCGACCGCAAGGCGCGGTACAGCGTCAGCGGCGACTCGGTATAGCGCTTCTTGATGCGCTGCCCCACCTGCACCTGCATGAAGTCGCCAGCGGCGATGAGGTCCTTCGCACGCTCCACAGCCTGGATGTAATCGGCCTTGGCGAACTCGCGCTCCGCCGGGAAGGTCTCGGTCTGGCGCACCGTCGGCGCGCTCACCGAATACTTCAGCTGGTCCTTCAGCTCGCGCAGGCGCTTCTTGCCGTTGGGGTACGCCTCGGACTTGCCCGGGTCGACATAGACGATCAGGTACAGCTTGCCCGACAGGTTGTCGATGACCGCCAGTTCCTCGCACTGCAGCAGCAGGATGTCCGGCGTGCCCAGCGTGTCCGGCGGGCAGCTCTTCTCAAGCTTCTTCTCGATGTAGCGCACGGTGTCGTAGCCGAAGTAGCCCGCCAGCCCGCCGCAAAAGCGCGGCAGCCCCGGCCGCAAGGCCACCTTGAAGCGCTGCTGGTAGGCCTCGATGAAGTCCAGCGGATTGCCGCCGGCGGTTTCCACCACCTGGCCATCCGTCACGACCTCCGTCTTCGCCGCCTCACCGAAGCCGCTGGCGCGCAGGAAGGTGCGCGCGGGCAGGCCGATGAAGCTGTAGCGGCCGAAGCGCTCGCCGCCCACCACGGACTCCAGCAGGAAGCTGAGCTTGCCGCCACCCTTGGCATGGGCCAGCTTCAGGTACAGCGACAAAGGGGTTTCGAGGTCCGCGAAAGCTTCCGCGATGAGCGGAATGCGGTTGTAGCCCTGCAACGCAAGGCTCTTGAATTCGAGTTCGGTGATCAAGGGGTGAGCCTCCACAAGCTCGGCGGCGCGCAGGACGCCGCTGAATAACCGGGGTTGCCTCGGGTGAGGCCGCGGGGCACGGGCTGCCCCGTGCGGTCAGGAACGCACTTGAACAGGCTTGCGCCAGGGCCAGGCCCCCCGGTCGCTAAGACCCGTGATCACCGTGCGGTGGATGAACATGCGGACAGTGTAGCAAACGGATTTCGGCGCCCCCGTCAATCGCAAAAGCGCCACGGTTCTCCAAGAAAACCCCTGTTGCACGGCCCGGCTGATCTGCGACAATTTGTAAAAAGCACGAACGTTCTGTTTTTTCGGAGGCACCCATGAACATCCCTCGCTCGTTGCAAGCCGCCCTGCTGGCCGCCATGCTCGCCGTCCCTTTCGCTGCCACCGCGCAGGTCAGCGTTTCCGGAGTCAGGTACGAAGAGACAGCCCAGATCGCCGGCAGCCAGCTGCAATTGAACGGCGCGGGAACCCGCTACAAGGGGCCGTTCAAGGTCTATACCGCCGGCCTCTACCTCGGCAAGAAGTCCGCCACCACCGAAGAGGCGCTGGCCCTGCCCGGCGCCAAGCGCATGTCGGTCGTCATGCTGCGCGACATCGATGCCAGCGAGCTGGGCAAGCTGTTCGTGCGCGGGGTGGAGGACAACATGGAACGGGCCGCGATGTCGCGCCTGATCCCCGGCCTGATGCGCATGAGCCAGATCTTCACCGACCACAAGAAGCTCAAGCAGGGCGAGCAGTTCAGCCTGGACTGGGTGCCCGGCACCGGCACCATCGTCTACGTGCGCGGCGTCCAGCAAGGCGAGCCGTTCCGGGAGCCGGAATTCTTCAACGCGCTGCTGCGCATCTGGCTCGGCCCGGCGCCGGCCGACTGGCGGCTCAAGGAGAGCCTGCTCGGCAAGCCGGCCTGATCCTCAGCGCGCCAGCCAGTCGCCGAGTTCGGCCAGCGAGTCGAGGTAGCCGTCGGCGTCCACCACGCCGCGCACCGGCTCGCCGTGGTTGTAGCCGTAGGTCACCAGCACCACCGGGCAGCCGGCGGCGCGCGCCGCCGCGGCGTCGTTGCGCGAGTCGCCCACCATCAGCGTGGCGGCGGGCGGCGTGCCCAGCGCCTCGCAGGTCTTGAGCAGGGGCAGCGGGTCCGGCTTCTTGCGCTCGAAGGCGTCGCCGCCGAACACCTGGTCGAAGTGGCCCGCCAGGCCCTTCGCCGCCAGCAGCCCCCGGGCGAATTCCCCGGGCTTGTTGGTCAGGCAGGCCAGTCGCAAGCCGGCGGCGCGCAAGGCGGCAATGCCTTGCTCCACGCCGGGATACACCGACGACCAGCGGCCATTGAGCTCGCGGTAGGCGGCCTGGTAGGCATCCCAGGCCTGTGGATACAGGGACTCCGGGGCGCCCACGTGCTGCAGGACGCGTGCGATCAGGTGCTCGGAGCCCTTGCCGATGTGGCGCTCGACCACGCGCGCCTCCACCGCCGGAAGTTGCAGCACCTGCAGCATGGCGTTCAACGCCTGCGTGAAATCGCCGAGGGTGTCGACCAGGGTGCCGTCGAGGTCGATGATCGCCGCGCGCAGCGGCAGGGAAGCGGAACGCATCGCCCGAGCATAGCCGGGCCGACAAAAAGCCAGGCCGAAGCCTGGCTCCGGGGCGGGGACGCTCAGCGGCTGCGGCGAACGCTGCCGCCTTCATCGGCGGGGTCGCGCAGCGCGGACAGCCAGGCGACCGGCGCGGCGCGGCGGGCGCGCAACTGCGGGGACTCGTCACGCCGGGCGGCGCGGACGTAGTCGAAATCGATCTCGCGACGCCGCTCGGGATCCACGACGGCAAAGCCCCGCCCGATGCTGAGGATGCGGCTTTGGATGGCCTGCTTGTCCTGGTTGCTGCTGGATCCCATGCTCAATCTCCTGGCGTACTGCGGCCGGATCCCCCGGCCATGCGCTCATTGAGCCGTCAGCCGCGCACCGACACAGTCAGATCACCTGACATTGCCGTGTAGGAGTCGGACTACAGGAAGTCGCGCGGATCAGGCAGGAACCTGCTCCACCAGCGGGCGGCCCCAGTGCCGGTGCCTGGCGATGGCGGCGATGAAGTCCTGCGCCATCTGCAGCCGGGTCGTGGGTTCGTTGGTTCCGATCAACACCCCGGCCGGGGGCGGCCCGTCCGGCCCGGCCAGTCCGGCGTTGCGCAGGATCTCCGCGGACTCGCCGATCAGGCACAGCGGCTTGCAGTGCTTGTACGCTTCCAGCACGAAGTGCACGGCATCGCCGTCCTTCAGCAACGCCTGGGCGCTCGTCGCGCCGCCGGGCACCAGCACCGCGTCGAACATCACGGAAGACATGGTCTGGAAGGTGTGGTCGACGGGCACCTGCTGGCCCGAAGAGGAATTGACGACTCCGAGGTGGGCCGCCACCACCCGCGTGGTGGCGCCGACATCCGCCAGCGCCTGCTGGATCACCTTGTAGGCCCCCAGTTCCACGCCGGCCGCCATCACCACCGCCACCCGCCGGGTGTGGATGGGACCGCCCGGCGATTCCATGCTGAGCGACGGCGCGCTCTCCAGCAGCGGCTTGGCACGCTGCTCCCGATAGCCCGCGCGTCCCGCCGCCGACCTGGCGTCCGGTGGCCCGATGCCCAGGGGCTCCGCGACCTTGCGGGCGAGCCGTGCGTCCACGTGGGCCAGGTTGTCCACGATGCGCTGGCGGATCGCCGGCGTCTCCACCCGCGACAGCTCGAACTGGAAGGCCGCGGTGATGTGCTCCTTCTCCCAGCTGCTCTGGCTGTTCCAGAACAGCGTCGCCTGGCTGTAGTGGTCGTCGAAGCTCGGGCTGCGGCGGCGGATCTTGGGCGACTCCAACGCCTCGGCATGGCTCTGGAAGCCCTGCTCGCCGCCGTCGGCACGGAACTCCGAGCCGTTGGCGAGCGTGTTCGGCTCGTACGACACCCGGCCCTTCGGGATGGTCATCCGGCTCGTGCCGCCGCGCTGGAAGTTGTGCATCGGGCACACCGGCCGGTTGATCGGCAGCTCGTGGTAGTTGGGTCCGCCGAGCCGCGCCAGCTGCGTGTCCGTGTACGAGAACAGGCGGCCCTGCAGCAGCGGGTCGTTGGTGAGGTCGATGCCCGGCACCAGGTGTCCGGGGTTGAAGGCGACCTGCTCCGTCTCGGAGAAGTAATTGTCGGGATTGCGGTTCAGCACCAGCCGGCCCACCGGGAGGATCGGCACCAGTTCCTCGGGCACCAGCTTGGTGGCGTCGAGCAGGTCGAAGCCGAGCCTGGCGGCGCGGTCCTCGTCGATCAGCTGCAGGCCGAGCTCCCATTCGGGGAAGTCGCCGCGGTCGATCGCGTCCCACAGGTCACGGCGGTGGAAGTCGGGGTCCTTGCCGGCGATCTTCTGCGCCTCGTCCCAGGCCAGCGCGTGCTTGCCCAGCTTCGGGCGCCAGTGGAACTTGACGAAATGGGAGACCCCGCGCGCATTGACCAGGCGGAAGGTGTGGACGCCGAAGCCTTCCATCATGCGATAGCTGCGCGGGATCCCCCGGTCCGACATCAGCCACATGAGCATGTGGGAGCTCTCGGGCATCAGCGACACGAAATCCCAGAAGGTGTCGTGGGCACTGGAAGCCTGCGGCATCTCGTGGTGCGGCTCGGGCTTGATGGCGTGCACCAGGTCGGGGAACTTCATGGCGTCCTGGATGAAGAACACCGGCATGTTGTTGCCGACCAGGTCGTAGTTGCCTTCGCGCGTGTAGAACTTGACGGCGAAGCCGCGGACGTCGCGCACCGTGTCGGCCGAACCGCGCGAACCGATCACGCTGGAAAAGCGCACGAACACCGGCGTGCGGCTGCCCACCTCCTGCAGGAAGTCGGCCTTGGTGTACTCCACCAGCGGCCGCGTGAGCTCGAAGTAGCCATGGGCGGCCGCGCCGCGCGCGTACACCACCCGCTCGGGAATGCGCTCGTGGCCGAAGTGGGTGATCTTCTCCCGCAGGATGAAGTCTTCCAGCAGGCTGGGGCCGCGGATGCCGGCCTTGAGCGAATTGTGGTTGTCGGGCAGCACCACGCCCTGGTTCGTGGTGAGCAGGCTCTCGGGACCCTGCGTGAAGGACTCCAGCTGCTTCTGGCGGTTGGCGACGGCGTCGCCGGGTTTGGATTTGCGCGAGCCCTCCGTGCGGGAAGAGGCCATGTATCACTCCTGGGGTAACCGGCTGGCAAGGGAAGATCGGGCGCGAGGGGCGCAGGCGTCGGGAAGCCGGATGCCCAGCGAGGGTCCACTTCTCCTTCGGCGCGCGGTGCGTCCCCGCATTGGAGCAAGCCTCAACGGCAGCAACCGTAGCCCTTCAGCGGGCGAGTTTGTACGGCAACGCCGCCATGCGCCGTAGGCGGTGTCCCACAGTCGCTTGGGCATCCGGCTGGCGCACGGGCGACCCGATCGCGCGGCTGCGTCCTACCGGCTGCGCGGCAGCCACGCCGCACGATCGGCGCAGGAGATTCGCATGACCGCAAAGAAGGAAGAACGAGATTCGCCGCCCCCGTCACGGGGCAACACCCGGACCGCGCAGGGCGAGGACCAGGCGCCCAAGGCGCGCACGCCGAACGAGCGCGACGAGTCCTCGGACAGCCAGGCGGCAGAGACCGAGGACGCGCGCCGCATGGGCCAGATCGCGCACGACGACGTCGAGGCCGGCAAGAAGGACACGACCAAGGGCGCGGAGATGGACGCCACCTACCACCGGGTGCGCACCGGCGGCACCGGACGCACCTAGCGCGCACCAGGGCGCGTTCAGCTGCGCAGCTGCGCCCGCATGGCGTCGATGACGCCGCGGTAGTCCGGCTTGCCGAAGATCGCGCTGCCGGCCACGAAGGTGTCCGCGCCGGCGGCGGCAACCCGTGCGATGTTGTCCACCTTGATGCCGCCGTCCACCTCCAGCCGGATGTCGCGCCCGCTCGCGTCGATGCGCTTGCGCGCGTGTTCCACCTTGCGCAGCGCGGAGTCGATGAAGCCCTGGCCGCCGAAGCCCGGGTTGACGCTCATGATGAGCACGAGGTCGATGTCGTCGATCACCCAGTCCAGCACTTCCAGCGATGCCGCCGGGTTGAACACCAGCCCGGCCTTGCAGCCCGCCGCCTTGATCGCCTGCACGCTGCGGTGCACGTGCGCCGAAGCGTCCGGGTGGAAGCTGATGTAGTCGGCGCCGGCCTCGGCGAACGCCTGCGCCAGCGCATCGACGGGCTGCACCATCAGGTGGACGTCGATCGGCACCGCGGCGCCGGCCGCCGTTTTGGCGTGCGGCTTGAGCGCCGAGCAGATCATCGGGCCGAAGGTGAGGTTCGGCACGTAATGGTTGTCCATCACGTCGAAATGGATCCAGTCGGCGCCGGCGGCGATGACGCCGCGGACCTCGTCCCCCAGGCGCGCGAAGTCCGCGGACAGGATGGACGGTGCGATGCGAAAAGTGCGCGGGTTCATGCCCGCCATTGTCGCCCACCGGGCGGACGCCCCCGGCGGGGTTAGCATTCGCCACCATGTCCCGTTATGCATTCGAGGTTGAAATCGATCCCCGCTACCTGCCGGAGCAATCCGCGCCGGACCAGGGGGTGTGGAGCTTCGCGTACACCGTCACCATCCGGAACACCGGGGAAGTGCCGGCCCAGCTGATCTCCCGGCACTGGATCATCACCAACGAACTGGCCCAGGTCGAAGAGGTCAAGGGGCTCGGCGTGATCGGCCAGCAGCCGCTGCTCAAGCCCGGCGAGTCCTTCGAGTACACCAGCGGCTGCCGGCTGCGCACGCCCAGCGGCACCATGCAGGGCAGCTACTTCTGCGTGGCCGAGGACGGCGAACGGTTCGAGGTGGAGATCCCCCAGTTCGCGCTGAACGACGGCAGCCGCCGCGTGCTGCATTGATGCCCGCGGGAGCCGCCGGTGGGTGAGGTCACGGCGATCTGGGCCGAGTGGGTCAAGCCATCGGCCGGGCTGCCGACGGTGCAATGGTCCCTGCTGCTGGCACTGGCCGCGGCGGCGGGCCACCTGCTGCAGCGGCACACCGGCCTGCCCAAGGTGGTCGGCTATTCCATCGTGGGCACGCTGGCCGGGCTGCTGGGTTTTTCCGGCGCCGCCTGGCCACTGCAGGGCGTGACGCTGTTCCTGCTGGAACTGGGCGTGGCGGTGGTGCTGTTCGAGTCGGGCGGGCGCATCGCGCTGCGCTGGTTCCGCCACAACCCGATGGTGCTGCTGCAAAGCCTGCTCGAGTCGCTGCTCACCGCCATCATCGTGTACTACGTGATGCGCTGGCTGAACGTCCGGGCCAGCGTGGCCGAAGGCGTGGCGCTGATCGCGATGGCGGCGTCGCCGGCGGTTCTCAGCCGGGTGATCGCCGACACGCGGGCGGCCGGGCCGGTGACCGAGCGCGCCATGGTGCTCTCGACCCTGAGCACCTTCTATGCGCTGACGCTGGTCAGCGCCCGCGCCGGCACGCTGCACCGCGAGGAAACCAACTTCTTCGCCGCGCTCTACCCCGTGGCGGTGGTGCTCGGCGTGTCCTTCATCGTCGGCGCGCTGCTGGCGCTGGCGCTGCGCACCGCCCTGCGGGTGATGAGCCCCACCAG
Source organism: Ramlibacter sp. (assembly GCA_021323335.1). Taxonomy (GTDB): domain Bacteria; phylum Pseudomonadota; class Gammaproteobacteria; order Burkholderiales; family Burkholderiaceae_C; genus Ramlibacter. Next base: position 18,006 of record JAJTCN010000067.1, on the reverse strand, counting down.
CGAGAACACCTCCATCCTGCTGATCTGCCTGGTCGCGGCGGGCACCGCGCTGGCCGCGCACTTCGGCGGCTCGGCGCCGCTGGCCGCGCTGATCGGGGGGCTGATGCTCAAGCAGCTGCATCCGCGGCCCTGGGCCTGGCCCCGCCAGCTGGGCACCGCGTCGTCGCTGCTGACGATGCTGATGTTCGTGCTGGTGTCGGTGGTGGCGGCGAAGGCGGAATGGAACCCGGCCGTGGCCGGCCTCGTGGCGGCGTTCGTCGTCGCCCGCGGCGCGGCCAAGATGGCGGGCGTGTCCCTGGCCAACTTCGGCAGCGGCACGAGCCTGCGGCAGGCGGTGTGGACGGCCGCGGCGATGTCGCCGATGTCGTCCATCGCGCTGCTGCTGGTGTCGCAGTTCGTCGCCTCGTCGATGACGATCGGGCCACGCATCGCAAGCATCGCCCTTCCGGCGATCCTGATGATGGAGATCCTCGGCGCGATCATCGCCACGTTCGCGATCTATCGCGCCGGCGAAAGCCTCAAGCCCTGGGAGGCGCCCGGCCCGGGCCTGGCGCCGGGAGAGCTGCGTGAATAGCCAGGACGCCCCCACGCTGGAGCGCTTCGGCCACTCGGCCGCGCTGTCGCTCGGCGTCGAGCTCGAGCTGCAACTGGTCAACACGCACGACTACGACCTGGCGCCGTATTCGGACGAGATGCTGCGGCTGATGGCCCGGATCCCGCTGCCCGGCTCCGTGGTGCCGGAGATGACCTCGAGCATGATCGAGATCTCCACCGGCATCTGCCACTCCGCCTCGGAGGTGCTCGGCCAGCTGTCGCAGATGCGGGATGCGCTGGTGCGCTGCGCGGACAAGCTGAACATCGCCTGCGCGGGGGGCGGCACGCACCCCTTCCAGCAATGGCACGAGCAGCGCATCTACGACCGCCCGCGCTTCCGGCAGCTGTCGGAGCTGTACGGCTACCTCACCAAGCAGTTCACCATCTTCGGCCAGCACGTGCACGTCGGCTGCCCCGATGCGGACAGCGCGCTGCTGATGCTGCACCGGATGTCGCGCTACATCCCGCACTTCATCGCGCTGTCGGCCAGCTCGCCTTTCGTGCAGGGACAGGACACGCAGTTCGACTCGGCCCGCCTGAACTCCGTGTTCGCCTTCCCGATGTCGGGCCGCGCGCCGTTCACCCTGAGCTGGGACGAGTTCGGCCACTGGTTCGCCAAGACCACGCGCACCGGCGTGGTCAAGAGCATGAAGGACTTCTACTGGGACATCCGGCCCAAGCCGGAGTACGGCACGATCGAGATCCGCGTGTTCGACACGCCGCTCACCATCGAGAAGGCCGCGGCGCTGGCGGGCTTCGTGCAGTCGCTGGCGGCCTGGTTCCTGGCCGAGCAGCCCTTCGCGCCCCAGGAGGACGACTACATGGTCTACACCTACAACCGCTTCCAGGCCTGCCGCTTCGGCCTGGAGGCGGTGTACGTCGAGCCGGAGAGCGGCCAGCACCTGCCGCTGCGCGAGCACATCCTGCAGACGCTGGACAAGGTGGCGCCGCACGCCCGCACGCTCGGCGCCGATGCCGCGGTCGACACGCTGCGGGAGTCGGCGCAGAACAGCGTCAACGACGCCCGCTGGCTGCGCGAGACGCAGACCCGCGAGCGGCTGCTGGCCGAGATGGTGCGGCAGGGGGCCGAGCGCTTCCGCCGCCGCGGGTAAGCTGCTGCCGACATGGGCGAATTCGACCTCATCGCGCGCTACTTCACCCGCCCGGCGCGGCGCAGTCCGCTGGGCGTGGGCGACGACTGCGCGCTGCTGCAGCCGCGCTCCGGCATGCAGCTCGCCGTCTCGACCGACCTGCTGCTGGAAGGCCGGCATTTCCTGTCGACGGTGGATCCCGCGCGCCTGGGCCACAAGGCGCTGGCCGTCAACCTGAGCGACCTCGCGGCCTGCGGCGCCGAACCGCTGGCCTTCACCCTGGCCATCGCATTGCCGCGGGTGGACGAGGCCTGGCTCGCCGCGTTTGCCGCCGGCCTGCTGGCGCTGGCGGATGCCCACGCCTGCGAGCTGGTCGGCGGCGACACCACCCGCGGGCCGCTGGCGATCGACATCACCGCGGAGGCTTTCCGCGGCACCGTGTCCTTGCCGCAAGAGGTCTTCGATGCCGCGCGAGCGCGCCTGGAGATGCCGCAGCCGCGCATCGCGCTGGGGCTGGCCTTGCGTGGCATTGCGACCTCCGCCATCGACATCAGCGACGGCTTGCTGGCGGACCTCGGCCACGTGCTGCGCAAATCCGCTGTCGGAGCGACGGTGGAAGCCAGACCCGCCTGCGCCCTGCTCGCCGCCGCGCGCGGTGGTTGGGCGGCCGAGCGCGAACGCATCGAGGACCTCGTGTTCGCCGGCGGCGATGACTACGAGCTCGCATTCACCGCGCCGCCAGCGGCGCGCGACGCGGTGCAGGCGGCCGCGGCGCAATCCGGCACGCCGGTCGCGCGCATCGGCCTCATCGAGTCGCAGCCCGGGCTGCGCGTCGTCGGCGCCGACGGCCGCCCGCTGGCGCGCCGCTTCGCCGGCTTCGACCACTTCGGCTCGTGAACGTCCGCGCCTGGCTGCTTTTGCTCGCCTGTTGCGGCGCCACCGTGGCCCAGGCCGCGGTCTTCCGCGGCAAGGTGACCCATGTCACCGACGGCGACACGCTGTGGGTCCGCCCCGCCGCGGGTGGCGCGCCGGTGGAGATCCGGCTGCTGGACCTCGACGCGCCGGAGGGTTGCCAGCGCTTCGGCCCCGAGGCGAAGCAGGCGCTCGCGCGCCGCGTGCTGAACGAAACGGTGCGCGTGCGCACGCGCGGCGTCGACGACTACGACCGCGCGCTGGCCCGCATCGACCTGCGCCAGCAGGACGTCGGCGGCTGGATGGTGCGGCACGGCTATGCGTGGTCCATGAGCTTCCGCGCCCGGCCCGGCCCCTATGCGAAGCTGGAACGACAGGCCCGGGCCGAACGCGCCGGCCTGTGGTCCACGCCCGGCGCACTGGAGCCGCGCAGCTTTCGCAAGCGCTTCGGCCGCTGCCAGTGATCAGCGGCCCGCTACCATCGGCGGTGATGCCAGACGCCACCCTCGCCGAGCCCACCTTGGCCCCGCCGCGCCGGCCGTCGGTGCGCTTCATGCTTTCGCACCCGGCGCACCTGATCGCCCTGGGTTTCGGCTCCGGCCTGGTCCCCCTAGCCCCGGGCACCAGCGGCACGCTGTGGGCCTGGCTGGCCTACGTGGCGATGCAGCACTGGCTGAGCCCGTGGCTGCTGGGCACCATCGTCGCGCTGTCGGTACCGGTGGGCTGGTGGGCCTGCACCGTGACCGCCCGCAACATGCGCATCGCCGATCCCGGCGCCATCGTCTGGGACGAGGTCGCCTGCTTCTGGATCGTGCTGTGGCTGCTGATGCCGGCCGGGCTGGCGGCGCAGGCCGCGGCCTTCGTGCTGTTCCGGGTCTTCGACATGGCCAAGCCGGGTCCGGTGGGCTGGGCCGACCGGTACTTCAAGGGCGGCGGCTGGGCGGGCGGCTTCGGGATCATGATGGACGACCTGGTGGCGGCGTTCTGCACGCTGCTGGTGCTGGCGTTCTGGAGGCACTGGGCATGACCGACGCGACGACTTCGCAGCTTTGCGCACAGGTGGCGCGGGTCCTGCTGGCGCGCGGCTGGAAGCTGGCCACCGCGGAAAGCTGCACCGGCGGCATGATCGCCGCCGCCTGCACCGACCTGGCCGGCTCCAGCAACTGGTTCGAGCGCGGCTTCGTGACCTATTCGAACGAGGCCAAGGTCGACTCGCTGGGCGTCGACGCCGGCCTGATCGCGCAGCATGGGGCGGTGAGCGAGGTGGTGGCGCGCGCCATGGCTTTCGGTGCGATCCGCCATTCGTTGGCCCAGGCCAGCGTCGCCGTCACCGGTGTCGCCGGGCCTTCGGGCGGCAGCGCGGAAAAGCCGGTGGGGACGGTGTGGTTCGGGTTCCAGGTGGACGGCCGGCTCAGCAGCGAGCGGCGCCACTTCGACGGGGACCGCGCCGCGGTGCGCACGGCGACGGTACAGCATGCCCTGCGGCGACTGCTGGAGCTGCTTACTCCTGGGGGATGACGCGGGCGCGGTGGGCGTTGCGGTTGCGACGGCTCACCAGGCGCGGCAGCAGGAAGGTGCGGCGCAGGCCATCGGCCGCGCAGGCGGTGGTGGACTTCATGTCGTGGCCGAGGATCGCCAGTTCCTCGTCGATTTCCTCGATGCGGTCGCTCCAGCGACCGGTCTGCATCTGGTCCATCGACAGCACCATGCGCAGCGCGAGCAGGTTGCGAACCAGCCGTGCGTTGCGATCTGCGATGTCGTCGGTGGTCACTGGGTTGCTGCCTGTGGCGATGGACTCAGGATTGCGGAAACAGGCTGCGGCCGCTGCCCCGGCACTGGAGGCAGGACAGGTACAGCACGCCCGGCGACGGCTCCAGCGCGGGCTCGTAGCGATACCAGCCGCCGGAACCCAGGCACTCCTCGCAGCCTTCGTGCGCCGGCTGGGCGGCCGCGGCCACGGCGGGCAGGAAGTCGTGGATCGAAACGGGTGCGAGGCTGGTGGCGGACATGACGTGGGTAAACCTTGTGTGAGATCACAAGGTACCGCACCGGCGATCCCGCAACGTCAGCACCAGCTAGGTGCGGACGTAGGAATCAGGCGCTACCGTTGGCAGGAGCCTGCGCGGCGGGAACATGGGCCGGCAGCGTCGCGGCCGCGGTCACCTGCATCTGGGCCAGGCGCTTGCGCATGCGCAGCACTTCGTCGTCCTTGCTCAACAGGACGCAGCGGTGCGCGATGGCGAGGTCGATGAACTTCTGGTCGTCCGGGTCGCCGCAGGTGAGGCCGGCCTTGGGCGGAACTTCGACCAGCAGGGCGTGGCGGTCGAAGTCCTGCAGCACGCTGTCGGCGTTGCCGCGGTGGAAGGCCACGCGCGGGGCCAGCTTGGGATAGCCGAGCACGCGCGCCAGTTCCTCGCGCATGGCGGCGGTGGCCAGCCAGCGCAGCGAGCCCGCTTGCAGGCCTTCGTGCAGCCGGCGGGCGCCGGGATCCCCGAACACCAGCAGGTCCAGCACCACGTTGGTGTCAATCACCAGCTGCATCGGGACCCCGGGCCGTGCGGGCCGAGCCCGCCACCATGTCGAAGCGGAACAGCCGGCATTCGATGGGACCGTTCCACATCGGGATGCGGCGGGATTCCTTCAGCCGCATGCGGCCTGGCAGCTTGGCGTCGGGCGACAGCACCCAGGCCGTCCAGCCGGCATAGTTCTTTTTCCAGTGCGAGGCGAGCTGGGTGAAGAAATCGCCGGCGTTCTCCATCTGCGCCTGCTCGCGGCCGCCGCGGCCGCGCCCGGCGACGCCCGCGGCCTCGATCCGCTCGCCGTACGGCGGATTCAGCAGCATGACGCCCGGCGTTTCGGCCGGCGGCATGCGCTGCAGGGCGTCGCCGCCGCGGAACTGCACGGCCTCCGCCACGCCGGCCCGCTCGGCGTTGCGCTGGGCGAAGTCGACCATCCGGAAAGCCACGTCGCTGCCGAAAATGGGCGCCGTCGGCGCGCGGCGGGCCGCCTGCGCCTGCGCCTTCAGGGCGCCCCAGTCCGCCGCCGAATAGGGCCGCAGCCGCTCGAAACCGAAGCGCCGCATCAGCCCCGGGGCGATGTTGCAGGCGATCTGCGCGGCTTCGATGGCGATGGTGCCGCTGCCGCAGCAGGGGTCGTACAGCGGCGTCGCGGCGTCCCAGCCGCTGGCGGCGATCATCGCCGCGGCCAGCGTTTCCTTCAGCGGCGCCTCGCCCTTGTCCTCGCGCCAGCCGCGCTTGAACAGCGGCTCGCCCGAGGTGTCCACGTACAGCGTCACCGCATCGGCCGACAGGTGGGCGAACACGCGCACGGCCGGCCACTGCGTGTCGACGTCGGGGCGCACCCCGCCGCGCTCGCGAAAGCGGTCCGCCACCGCGTCCTTGATCTTCAGCGCGGCGAAGTTCAGGCTCTTGAGCGGGCTCTGGTGCGAGGTCAGCTCGATCTTGAAGGACTCGCGCGGCGTGAACCAATCTTCCCACGGCACGGAGGCCGCCGCCGCGTAGATGTCGTTCTCGTCGCGATAGGGCCGGTGCTCCACCTGCACCAGCACGCGCTGGGCCAGGCGGCTGTGCAGGTTCAAGCGCAGCATGGCGTCCCAGCCGGCGCGCAGGCGCACGCCGCCGCGCAGCGTCTCGGGGGCCGTGCCGGTGATGCGCTGCACCTCGTCGGCCAGCCAGGCCTCCACGCCGGCGGCGCAGGGCAGGAAGAGGGGGATGGTGTTCACAGTTCCTTGCGGAGGTTGGCGGGCGCGATGCGCAGCGCCTCGCGGTACTTGGCCACGGTGCGCCGCGCGCATTCGATGCCCTGCTCCTTGAGCATCTCGGAGATCTGGCTGTCCGACAGCGGCTTCTTGCTGCTTTCCGCGGTGACGAACTGCCTGATCAGCGCGCGCACGGCCGTGCTCGAGGCATTGCCGCCGGTTTCGGTGCCCAAGGCGGAGCCGAAGAAGTACTTCAGCTCGAAGGTGCCGAACGGCGTCGACATGTACTTGGCCGTCGTCACCCGCGAGATCGTCGACTCGTGCAGGCCCAGTTCGTCGGCGATCTCGCGCAGCACCAGCGGCCGCATCGCCAGCGCGCCGTGCACGAAGAAGTTGCGCTGCCGCTCGACGATGGCGGTCGACACGCGCAGGATGGTGTCGAAGCGCTGCTGGATGTTCTTGATGAACCAGCGCGCCTCCTGCAGGCGCTGCTGCAGCGCCTGGTGGCCTTCGCCCTTGTGCGCCTTCAGCGCGCCGGCGTAGACGTCGTGCACGCGCAGCCGCGGCATGACGTCGGGATTGAGCATGACGCGGAAGTTGACCCGGCCGCCGCGGCCGACCTGCGTGACGAGGACGTCGGGCACGATGATGTTCCGCTCGACGTCGACGAAGCGGCGGCCCGGCTTGGGCTCCAGCCGCGTGATCAGGCCGATGGCCGCCTTCACGTTGGGCTCGACCTCGCCGGTCAGGGCCGCCAGCCGCTTGACGTCACGCTTGGCCAGCAGGTCCATCGGATGCTGGCACACCTTGATCGCCGCGCAGCAGGCCGTGTCGTCCGGCGTCTCCTCGGACATGGCCCGCAGCTGCAGCAGCAGGCATTCGGCCAGGCTGCGCGCGCCGACGCCGGGCGGGTCCAGCCGCTGCAGCAGGCGCAGCGCCACGGTGAAGCGGTGCTGCAGCTCCTCCTGCTGCTCCGGGTCTGCGGGTGCCAGGCCGGCGGCCAGGGACTCCAGCGAGTCCTCGAGGTAGCCGTCGTCGTTGAGCGACTCGATCAGGTAGCGCAGGGCGGCCCGGTCCACTTCGTCCAGCCGCAGCGAAAGCGCCTGCCGGTGCAGCCAGGAGGCCAGCGACTCGTTGCCGCGCGCGAGCTCCGTGGCGTCGACCTCGCCGTCGCCCGTGTCGTTGCGGCGCGCGGCCGGCGCTTCGCCGCCCCACTCGCCGTCGTCGGCCACGGTCTCGGTGCTGCCGTCGCCCTCCCAGCTGGGTGCGGCGTCGTCGCCGAAGTCGCCGGGGTCGGCGGACGGCTCCGCCTCGCTCGCCGAAACCGGCGCCGCGTCTTGCCCGCCCGGCAAGGATTCGTAGGCCGCTTCCGCCTCGGAGGCTGGCGCCGGCGTGTCGGACGCGGCGGGGCCGAACTGGTCCGGCGTGTCGTCGGCCTGCACGTCGAGGAACGGGTTCTCGTCCAGCATCTGCTGGATCTCCTGGCCCAGCTCCAGGGTGGACAACTGCAGCAGCCGGATCGACTGCTGCAGCTGGGGAGTCAGCGCGAGATGCTGGGAGACACGAAGGGAGAGCCCCTGTTTCATACTGCCGGGGGCGTCCCTACATGCGGAAGTGCTCGCCGAGGTAGACCCGGCGCACGTCGGCGTTGTTCACGATTTCGGCGGGCGTGCCCTGCGCCAGCACCGTGCCCTCGCTGATGATGTAGGCGTGGTCGCAGATGCCGAGCGTCTCGCGCACGTTGTGGTCGGTGATGAGCACGCCGATGCCGCGCGACTTGAGGAAGCTGATGATGCGCTGGATCTCGATCACCGCGATCGGGTCGATGCCCGCGAAGGGCTCGTCCAGCAGGATGAAGCGCGGCTGCGTCGCCAGCGCGCGCGCGATCTCGACGCGGCGGCGCTCGCCGCCGGACAGCGCCACCGCGGGGGAATCGCGCAGGTGGTCCACCCGCAGGTCCTGCAGCAGCGCCGTGAGGCGCCGCTCGATCTCGGCGCGCGTGAGCGAACTGCCGTCCGGGTTGCGCTGCAGTTCCAGCACGGCGCGCACGTTGTCCTGCACGTTCAGCTTGCGGAAGATCGACGCCTCCTGCGGCAGGTAGGACAGGCCCAGGCGCGAGCGCCGGTGGATCGGCATGTGCTCCACGGGGCTGCCGTCGATGGAGATCTCGCCGCCGTCGGCGCGCACCAGGCCGACGATCATGTAGAAGGACGTCGTCTTGCCGGCGCCGTTGGGTCCCAGCAGGCCGACCACCTCGCCCTTGTCCACCGCCAGCGAGACGTCCTGCACCACCTTGCGCCCGCCGTAGGACTTGCGCAGGTGGCGCGCTTCCAGCCGGCTGGCCGATGCGGCCACCGGCGGCTGCGCGTGCAGGGTCTCGGTGTCACCCATCAACGGCTCTCCGGAGGCAGCGTGGTGGAGGAGCGCAGGCGCGGCGTGGGGCCGGACGGCTGCGGCGCGGCCGGCGCGGAGGCCGTGGTGCGCGGCGCGATGGTGGCGCGCACCCGGCCGCCCGGGTTGGCGGGCGAACCGCCCGCGGAAGCGGCGCCGTCCACCGAGAACTGGTCGTTGCTGTTGTCGTAGGTGATGACGGCGCCGCTGGTCTCGTCGTTCACCGTCTCGCCGCGCAGGCGGCGCAACTCGGCGCGGCCGATGAATTTCACCCGGTCGGCGCGGCCGTCGTATTCGATGGTGTCGGCCTCGCCTTCGATGAACTCGTCGACGTTGTCGCGCTTTTGCCGGAAGAAGGCGCGCTTGCCCGGCTCCGCCGTGACGGTGCCGAACTGGTAGCCCTCGGGGTCCTGCTTGACCGTGACGCGGGCGCCGCGGATGACGATGGAGCCCTTGGTGACCACCACCTTGCCGGTGAACACGCTGGTCTGGCGCAGGTCGTCGTATTTCAGCGAGTCCGCTTCCACGTTCATCGGCTTGGTGCGGTCGGCTTTCTCGGCGGCCGCCGGCAGGGCGGACAGCGCGAGGGCCAGCAGCAGCGGAAGGGAAGCGAGGGTGTGGTTCATAAAGGCACGAATCTTGCTGTGATTGTAGCGAGCCCAAGGCAAAAAGCCCGCGCGTGCGGGCTTTTCAGCGAGGCCTGCGACAAATGCCGCAGGCAGGCGCGCCGCGCTATTTCGACTTGCGCGCTTCGGCGATCAGGTAGTCGACCACTTGCAGGGCGCGGTCCATGTTGCCCGCGAGGTCGCCGTCCACGTAGTAGCGGCCGGCCACGCCCATGGCAGGCACGCCGTCGACCACGTACGCATCCTGCAGCTGCTTGGCGCGGCGCGCCTTGGTCGAGACCGCGAAGGAGTTGTACTGCTCCTGGAACTTGGCCTTGTCGACGCCGTTCTTCTCGACGAAGGCCAGGATCTGGTCTTCCTTCGCGGTCGGCAGGCGGTTGACGTGGATGTCCTGGAAGACCTTCCCGTGCAGTTCGTCCAGCTTGCCCATCGCCTCCAGCGCGTAGTACAGGCGCTGCTGCGGGACGAAGTCGTCGCGGAAGGCGACCGGCACGCGGCGGAACGCCACGTCGGCGGGCGCCTTCTTCAGCCAGGCATTGAGCCTGGGCTCGAAGGAATTGCAGTGCGGGCAGCTGTACCAGAAGAATTCGACCACCTCGATCTTGCCGGCCGGCGCCTCGACGGTCGCGCGCTTCTCGAGGGTGCGGAAGTCCTTGCCTTCCTGCGGCGCCCGGGCCTGCGCCAGCACCAACCCGGGAAAGCCCAGGGCCGTGGTGCCCAGGACAGCGGCCGTGGCCGCCGAAAACTCGCGTCGCTTCATTGCCATGGTTCTCCTAGATCCGGTCAGAGCGCGGCGCTGCCGCAAAGGTTCCGTCGGGGCGCCGGTCGGCGCCGGCCGGCGTCGTCAACGCTGCACGCGCACCAGCGCCGTGTCGAAGCCGCCGGCGTCCAGCTTTTCCTTGTTGCGGTCGGCGTCGTCCTTGCTCGTGAAGGGACCGACGCGCACCCGGTAGACCTGGCGGCCGGCCTGGTCGCGCTCGGTCACCTTGGCCTCGATGCCCATGAGCGACAGCTTGGCGCGCTGCGCCTCGGCGTCCTCGGAGGTGCGGAAGGCCCCCGCCTGGACGAAATAGAAGAACGGGTCGTTGCCGCCCGCCGCGCGCGCGGCGGCCAGGTCGCCCAGCGGGTCGGCCGGGGCCGGCCGGCCGGCGACGGCGGGCGCATCGGCCGCCCGGTCGCGCGCTTTCGCGGCGTCCTGCCGCCCGGGGACGATGCTCTCCGACGCCCGGGCGGCGGGCGCCGCGGCCGGCGGCGCCGCCACGCCCGGCGCGGGCGGCATCGGCTTGGCGGGGTTCTTGCCGTACAGCGGCGCGTTCGGGTCCCAGTTCTGGTTCTTGCGGGTCTCCGCCGCGTCCTGCTCCGCCGAGCGGCTGGGGCCCTTGTTCAGGAAGGGCACCGGCACCTTGGTGACGTAGACCGCCACCGCCAGGGCGGCAGCCAGCCCCAGCACGATGCCGATGATGATGCCGATGACGATGTTGCCGCGTTGCTTGTGTTCCATGCTCACATCTTCGCAGGGGCACTGACCCCCAGCACTGCCAGTCCATTGTGCAATACCTGCGCGCAGGCGGCCACCAGCGCCAGGCGCGCGGCCTTCAGCTTCTCGTCGTCCACGAGGATCCGCTCGCTGTCGTAGTAGCTGTGGTACGCCGCCGCGAGGTCGCGCAGGTAGAAGGTGATGTCGTGCGGCGCGAAATCCGCAGCGGCCGCCGACAGCACCTCGGGAAAGCGCGCGACCTGCACCATCAGGCTCAACGCGGCCGGGTGCTCCAGGGACGACAGGTCCGCATCTTTCAGGACCGCCGTGTCGCCACCCCACGCGGACAGCACCGATTGGATGCGCGCATGCGCATACTGCACGTAGTAGACGGGGTTGTCGTTGTTCTTCGCGATCGCCAGGTCGATGTCGAAGGTGTATTCGGTGTCGGCCTTGCGCGAGACCAGGAAGAAGCGCACGGCGTCCTTGCTGGTCCACTCCACCAGGTCGCGCAGGGTGACGTAGCTGCCGGCGCGCTTGGAGATCTTCACCTCCTCGCCGCCGCGCATCACGCGCACCATGGTGTGCAGCACGTAGTCCGGGTAGCCCTCGGGGATGCCGACGTTGGCCGCCTGCAGGCCGGCGCGCACGCGGGCGATGGTGCCGTGGTGGTCGGTGCCCTGGATGTTGACCACCTTGGTGAAGCCGCGCTCCCATTTGCTGATGTGATAGGCGACGTCCGGCACGAAGTAGGTGTAGCCGCCGTCGGACTTGCGCATCACGCGGTCCTTGTCGTCGCCGTAGTCGGTGGACTTCAGCCACAGCGCGCCGTCCTGCTCGTAGGTCTTGCCGGCGGCCTTCAGGCGCTGCACCGTCTCGTCGACCTTGCCGCTGGTGTACAGGCTGGACTCGAGGTAGTAGTTGTCGAAGCGCACGGCGAAGGCGCGCAGGTCCAGGTCCTGCTCGTGGCGCAGGTAGGCCACGGCGAACTGGCGGATGCCGTCGAGGTCGTCGACGTTGCCGCTGGCGGTGAATTCGCGGTCGTCCGCCTTCACCGTCTTCTTCGCCAGGAAGTCGTCGGCGATGTCCTGGATGTAGTCGCCGTTGTACGCGGCCTCCGGCCAGCCCGCATCGCCGGGCTTCACGCCCTTCGCGCGCAGCTGGGTGGAGCGCGCCAGCGTCTCGATCTGCACGCCGGCGTCGTTGTAATAGAACTCGCGCCAGACCTTCCAGCCCTGCGTTTCGTACAGGTTGCACAGCGCGTCGCCCAGCGCCGCCTGGCGGCCGTGGCCGACGTGCAGCGGGCCGGTCGGATTGGCGGAAACGAATTCGACCAGGATGCGCTGGCCGTTCGACGGCTGGGTGCCGAAGGCGCCGGCGCTGGCCAGCACTTCGCGCACCACCTGCTGCTTGGCGGCCGGTTTCAGGCGGATGTTCAGGAAGCCGGGGCCGGCGATCTCGACGGCGTCGACCCATCGGGCGAACGCCGGCGTGGCCAGCAGGCTGTCACGCAGGGTTTCGGCCACCTGCCGGGGATTGCGCTTGAGGGGCTTGGCCAGTTGCATGGCCGCCGTCGAGGCCAGGTCGCCGTGCGCGGCGGCCTTGGGCAGCTCGAACACCGCCTTCGCGCCGGCGCCGGGGGAAAGCTCATCCAGGCCCGCCGCAAGCGCGGCGAGCAACTCTTGTTTTGCTTGAAGCATTCGGGGGATTGTAAGAGGGGGGTGTTTACCCCTTGGCCCCGAACCCCCGCGCCAGGAACACCGCCGCCAGCGGAATCAACGGGATGATGTGGGCCTGCAGCATCACCAGCTTGCGCACTGCGCGCACCTCCTCGTCCGCCGGCAACGCGCCCGACGCCCGCAGCTCGCGGCGCCAGCGGGCGAAGCGCAGGGTCGGCTTGATCGAGATCAGCGCCACCGCCACGAACGCGGCGATCTTCACGTGCAGCAGCCAGTTGCTCCAGTACCAGTCGGGCCCCTTCACGCCGTAATAGATGCGCACCAGGCCGGTGACGAACAGCACGCCGGCCGCGATGCCGTAGATGCGGTCCACCGTCACCAGCCGCTCCACGGTCCTGGCGTTCATCCATTCCGGCCGGCACAGCGCCGCCTCGCTGGAGATGAAGACCACCAGCGTCAGGATGGCGAGGAGGTGGGCGTAGGCGAGCAGGGATTCGAGGATCATGGCTGGTGCGCCGCCATCCAGAACTGCGGCTGCGCGTAGTGGTGTTTCAGGAAGTCGATCCACAGCCGCACCCGCAGCGGCAGGTGCTTGCGCTGCGGGAACACGGCGTAGATCCCGTTGGGCGGCGCGGCGAACGAGGCCAGCACCTCGACCAGGCGGCCGTCGGAGATTTCCTGCTCCACCTCCCAGGTGCTGCGCCAGGCGATGCCCCAGCCCTGCACGCACCAGTCGTGCAGCACCTGGCCGTCGGAGCAGTCCAGCGGGCCGGCGGGCTTGAAGTGGGCGATCTCGCCCGGCCCGTCCTTGTCCGGCAGCAGGAAGGCCCAGCCGCGCGTCTGCGATGCGTCGCTGGACAAGGTGAGGCAATCGAACTTCACCAGGTCGTTCGGGTGTTCGGGCGTGCCGTGCCGCTTCAGGTAGCCCGGCGTCGCGACGCACAGGCGCCGGTTGTCGCCCAGCCGCACGCTGACCAGGGACGAGTCGGGGAAGTCGCCGACCCGCACCGCGCAGTCGAAGCCCTCCCCCGCGACGTCGACCACCCGGTCACTGAGGTTCAGCGAGATGGTCACGTCGGTGTGCAGTTCGCGGAATTTCGGCACCAGCGGCGCGACGTGGCGGCGGCCGAAGCCGGCCGGCGCGGTGATGCGCAGGTGGCCGCTGGCCTTGACGCCGCCGGCACTGACGCTGGCTTCCGCGTTGCCCAGGTCGGCCAGCAGCCGCTGGCAGTCCTCGAGGAAGGCGCTGCCCTCGTGCGTGAGGGTGATGCGACGCGTCGTGCGCACCAGCAGCTTCACGCCCAGCCGCTCCTCCAGCGCGTCCAGGCGCCGGCCCATGATGGCCGGGGCCACGCCCTCGGCGCGCGCGGCGGCGGTCAGGCTGCCCTTGGTGGCGACCGAAACGAAGGATTCCAGCTGCTTCAGCTTGTCCATGCGGCGCCGATTATGCGCGCCAGGGTCACGAATGCGTCCTTTGCCGCCGGTTATTGCGACGCGGCAGGCGGCAGGAGCCGGCCGATCGCGTCCTCGCCGTAGCCGAGCTCGCGCAACAAGGCCGCGCCGTGCTCGTTGAACCTGGGTGGGTCCAGGCGAACCCCCGGCCGGTGCCCGTCCATCATCAGCGGCAGCAAGGGCACCTTGGTCCGGCGGCCATCCGGCAGCTCCAGCGGCGCCAGCCCGCCGGTCGCATTCAGGTGCGGATCGTCGAACAGCGCCTCCGGCCGGGTGATGGGCGCGAACGGCAGGCCGTGCTCTTCGAAGATGGCGCTCAGCTCCGCCGCGCCATGGCCGGCCAGCCGCTCGCGCAGCATCGGGATCAGCCAGGCGCGCGCATGGACGCGGTCGTTGTTGGTCTTCAGGCGGGGGTCGGCGAACAGGTCCGCGTAGCCGAGCGCCTCGCAGAACACCTTCCACTGCGAGTCGCTCACCGCCGCCAGGAACACCTGCTCGCCGTCCTTCACGGTGAACACGTCGTACACGGCCCAAGCCGAAATGCGACCGGGCATCGGCGCCGCCGGCTGGCCGGTGACGGCGAATTGCATCATGTGCTGCGCCACCAGGAACACGTTGTTCTCGAACAGCGCGCTCTGCACCTCCTGGCCGCGGCCCGTGTGCTCGCGCTGCGCCAGCGCGGCCATCGCGCCGATGGCGCCGAACATGCCGCCCATGATGTCGTTCACGCTGGTGCCGGCGCGCAGCGGATCGCCGGGCCGGCCCGTCATGTACGCCAGCCCGCCCATCATCTGCACCACCTCGTCGAGCGCCGTGCGGTGGTCGTACGGTCCGGGCAGGAAACCCTTGTGGCTGACGAAGATAACGCGCGGGTTCACCTTGGAGATGGCCGCGTAGTCCAGCCCCAGCTTGGCCATCGTCCCGGGCTTGAAGTTCTCGCTGACGATGTCGGCGGTGGCCGCGAGCTTGAGCGCGGCCTCGCGCCCTTCCGGCGTCTGCAGGTCCAGCACGATGCTCTTCTTGTTGCGGTTGAACAGGGGGAAGAAGCCGGCGCCGGAACCGAGCAGCCGCCGCGTGTTGTCGCCCTGCGGCGGCTCCACCTTGATCACTTCCGCGCCCAGGTCGGCCAGCACGAGGCCGCAGGTGGGGCCCATCA
Source organism: Ramlibacter sp. (assembly GCA_021323335.1). GTDB lineage: Bacteria > Pseudomonadota > Gammaproteobacteria > Burkholderiales > Burkholderiaceae_C > Ramlibacter. The sequence continues at coordinate 2,910 of JAJTCN010000067.1, read as the reverse complement.
CCATGTGGGTGAATTCGACGACGCGGATGCCGGCGTAAGGCAGGTCGGCTTCAGCCATGCCGCAACTCCTGCACGAAGCCCTTGGGCAGGCCCGCTTCGGGCGTCATGCCGTACAGCGGCTCGCCCGGCAAGCCCTGCTGCAAGGGCGCGCGCGCCGCCAGCAGCTTCGCCAGGTCGACTCCGGTCGACACGCCCATCGCCTCGAACATGAACACCAGGTCCTCCGTCACCACGTTGCCCGAGGCGCCCGGCGCATAGGGACAGCCACCCAGCCCGCCGAGCGAGCTGTCGAAGGTGCGCACGCCGACGTCGTAGGCGGCCAGGCAATTGGCCAGGCCGAGGCCGCGCGTGTTGTGCATGTGGGCGGCGCCGGTGCGGTCCGCGATCTCCGCGAACAGGCGCTGGAACAGGCGCCGCACCTGCGCGGGGTTGGCCATGCCCGTGGTGTCGGACAGGCCGACGTCGTCGACACCGGCTTCGGCCAGGGCGACCGCCAGCCGCACCACGTCGTCTTCCGGCACCGCGCCCTGCAGCGTGCAGCCGAAGGCGGTGGACACGCCGGCCTCCACCCTGGCTTGCGGCGCGATCGCGTCGCGCAGCGCCAGCACCTCGCGCACTTCGTCCACCATCGCCAGCGGCGTCTTGCGCACGTTGGCCAGCGAATGGGCCTCGCTGGCGGAGACCGGCAGCGTGAGCTTGTGGGCGCCGGCGCGCAGCGCGGCTTCGGCGCCCTTGCGATTCGGCACCAGCGCCATCACCGTCCAGCCGGGCAGCGACAGCACGTGGCGCACGACTTCCGCGGCGTCGGCCATCTGCGGCAGCAGTTTCGCGGGAACGAACGACGCGACTTCGACTTCCCGCAGGCCGGCGGCATGCAGCGCGTCGATCCAGCGCAACTTGGCGGCGGTCGGCATGGTCGCCTGCACGGACTGCAGGCCGTCGCGCGGACCGACCTCGCTGATCAGGACTTCAGGGGGCATGGGCGGATTGTCCCGCATCGGTCGAGGGGCGCGTGACCCTGCTATCTTGCGCCCATGGCCCAGTTCACCCTCTACTCCGGTCCCCTCAGCATGTTCGGCGCCAAGGCCGAAATCGCGGCGCGCGAAAAGGGGCTGGACTTCGAACTGGTGATGGTGCCGTTCGATTTCGACAAGCTCTACTCGCCCAAGCACCAGGAGGTGCTGCGCGTCAATCCGAAGCGGCAGGTGCCGGTGCTGGTGGAAGGCGACCTGGCGCTGTTCGATTCCACGCAGATCTTCGAGTACCTGGAAGACCTGCAGCCGCGGCCCGCGCTCTGGCCCGCGGACCTGCGGGATCGGGCCCGAGCCCGGCAGCTGGAACTGAAATCCGACGAGGTGTACTTCCCGCACGTCGTGCGCCTGATGGGGCTGCAGCAGAACCTGGAGGAGGCGCCGGCGCTCGCGGCGATCGAGGCCGCGCAGGCGTACTGCCTGGAGATGGACGCCTTGCTGGCCGGCCGCGAATGGCTCGCGGGCAGCTACAGCTATGCGGACATCGCCTTCTACCTGGCCGCGCTGTTCGGCGAGCGGCAGGGCGCGCCGCTCACCGCCGACATGCCGCGGCTGCTGGCGTGGCGCGAGCGCATGGGTGCGCGTCCCGCCGTGCGGCAGGTGGCCGGCGCCATGGGGCGCTGGCTGGCCTCGATCGGCCGGCCGGTGCCGGCCTTCCTGCGCGCGCTCGGCTGACTATTCCGGCTTGAAGCCGGAAGCCTTGATCGGCGTTTCCCAGCGCTTGAGGTGCGAGACCTGCGTGGCCGCCAGGTCCGCCGCGGGTGCGTGGCTGGGCACCAGGCCGAAGGCGAAGATCTTCTCCTGCACCACCGGGTCCTTCAGTGCATCGGCCACCGCGCGGTCGATGCGGCCCACCACGTCCGCCGACATGCCGGGCGGGCCGTACAGGCCGAAGAAGGCGTCCGCCGCCATGTTGATGCCCTGCTCCTTGAGCGTCGGCACATCCGGCAGCGCCCTGGAACGCTGTTCGCCCGTGACGGCGAGGATGCGCACCTTGCCCGCCTTGTGGTGCTCGATGGTTTCCGAAGCGGTGTCCACCATCAGCGGGATCTGGCCGCCGATCAGGTCCTGCGCGGCGGGTGCGCCACCGCGGTAAGCCACGTGGGTGATCGGCACGCCGGAGGCCTGGCCCAGCATCAGGCCGGCGAAATGCGGCACCGTGCCCGCGCCGGAGGTGGCGTAGTTGGCCCGGGTGGGGTTGGCCTTCATCCAGGCCAGCACGGCCTTCAGGTCGCCTTGCGGCGCGGCCGGTCCGGCCGTCACGGCGAAGTCGAAGGTGACGATGCGCGAGACCGGCGTGAAGTCCTTGACCGGGTCGTAGCCGATGTTGCTGTACAGCCAGGGTGCGATCACCATCGCGCCGCTCGGCGACAGCACCAGCGTCTGGCCGTCCGGCGCCGCCCGCTTGAGCTCGCCCAGCACCAGCCGGCCGGCCGCGCCCGGCTTGTTCTCGACGATCACGTTCTGGTTCAGCGACGCGGCCAGCTTCTGCGCCAGCAGCCGGGCGATGACGTCCGCCGAGCCGCCCGGCGGGAAGCCCACCCAGATCCTCAGGGTGCGGTCCTGCGCGAGGACGGTGGGGGCGGCAAGCGCGGCGCCGGCGAGTGCGGCGAAGTGGCGGCGTTTCATCATGGTTGTCTCCTGCGGGTCCGGTCGATCTGAAGGCCGGAAGGTTAGCAAGCTACCATTCCAGCCGCCATCCGGGCGCACCCGGAGACGACCCCTCCAGAGAGACAAGGAAGTACGCCATGACCGTCATCGACGTCCACACCCACATGTTCACCACGAAGTGGCTCGAACTGCTGAAGAACGAAAGCCGCATCTACAACATCAAGACCCGGCCGGATGGCCAGCAGGAGATCTTCCGCGGCGACACGCC
>JAJTCN010000066.1 GCA_021323335.1 Ramlibacter sp. | reverse complement strand
TTTTCCCTCTCCCCCCCTGGGGAGAGGGTAGGGTGAGGGGCACGCGCGCCACCCCCTCACCCGAACCCTCTCCCCGGGGGGGAGAGGGGGCAACTTCCAATTCCTCCCAGCCATGCTCACCATCCTCTTCGACGGCATCGCCTACGGCATGCTGCTGTTCGTGCTGGCGGTCGGACTGGCCGTGACCATGGGCCTGATGAACTTCATCAACCTGGCCCACGGCGCGTTCGCCATGGCCGGCGGCTACATCACCGTGCTGCTGATGCAGCGGCTGGACGTGCCCTTCCTCGTCTCGCTGCCGATCGCCTTCGCCGGCTCGGCGCTGCTGGGCGCGGTGCTGGAGCGCACTCTGTACCGGCCGCTGTACAACAAGCCCCACCTGGACCAGGTGCTGTTCTCCATCGGCCTGGTGTTCATGGCGGTGGCCGCGGTGGACTACTACGTGGGTTCCACGCAGCAGATCATGCAGCTGCCCGAATGGCTGAAGGGCCGCACCGAGATCGGCTCGCTGGGCATGGGCCACTATCGCCTCTTCATCATCGCGGTGTGCGCCGCGCTCACGGTGGGCCTGCAGTACATCCTGGCGAAGACGCGCTTCGGCAGCCGGCTGCGCGCCGCCGTCGACGACCAGCGCGTGGCCGCCGGCATGGGCATCAATGTCAACATGGTGTTCCTCTCCACCTTCGCCTTCGGCTCCGGCCTGGCGGGACTGGGCGGTGCGCTGGGCGCCGAGGTGCTGGGGCTGGACCCGAGCTTCCCGCTCAAGTTCATGATCTATTTCCTGATCGTCGTGGCCGTGGGCGGCACTTCGTCGATCACCGGCCCGCTGCTGGCCGCGCTGCTGCTCGGCATCGCGGACGTGGCCGGCAAGTACTACATCCCCAAGATGGGCGCCTTCATCGTCTATGCCCTCATGATCGTCATCCTGCTGTGGCGTCCCAACGGCCTGTTCGTGCGGCAGGGGGGCAAATCGTGATCGAAGCGCAGAAGAACCTGCTGCATGCGAGCCGGATGAAGCCGTGGGAGCCGGTGGTGTGGCTGGCGGCCTTCGCGATGCCGATGGTGTTCCCCCAGTACGCGGCGCTGATCAACGAGATTGCGATCCTGGCGCTGTTCGCCGTGTCGCTGGACCTGGTGCTCGGCTACGCCGGCATCGTGTCGCTGGGCCACGCCGCCTTCTTCGGCCTGGGCGCGTACACCGCGGCGCTGTTCTGCAAGCACGTCATGCCGGACCCGCACCTCGGCCTGCTGGTGGCGATGGGCACCTCCGCCCTGCTGGGGCTGCTGGCGAGCTTCACCGTGCTGCGCGGCTCCGACCTGACGCGGCTGATGGTGACGCTGGGCGTCGCCCTGCTGCTGCTGGAACTGGCCAACAAGCTGGACTGGCTGACCGGCGGCACCGACGGCATCCAGGGCCTGATGTTCGCTCCGGTCCTCGGCAAGTTCGAGTTCGACCTGGCCGGCCACACGGCCTCCTACTACTCGCTGGCGGTGCTGCTGGTGCTGTTCCTGCTGGCGCGCCGGCTGGTGAACTCGCCCTTCGGCGGCACGCTCAAGACCATCCGCGACAACCGCCTGCGCGCCGTGTCCATCGGCGTGCCGGTGCATGCGCGGCTGGTCGCGGTCTACACGGTGGCCGCGGCGATGGCGGGCGCGGCCGGCGCGCTGTTCACGCAGACTTCCGGCTTCGCGTCCATCGACGTGCTGGAGTTCCACCGCTCCGCCGACGTGATGCTGATGCTGGTGATCGGCGGCACCGGCTGGCTGTATGGCGGCGTGTTCGGCGCCACCGTGTTCCGGCTGATGCAGGACTTCCTGTCGCAGATCACGCCGCAGTACTGGACCTTCTGGCTCGGCCTGTTCCTGGTGGTGCTGGTGCTGGTGGGTCGGGAGCGGCTGCTCAAGCCCTGGACGTGGTGGAGGAAGAAGTCATGAATGACATCGTCCTCTCCTGCCAGGGGCTGGTGAAGAAGTTCGGTGGCATCACCGCCACCAACGACGTCACGCTGGACTTGCGGCGCGGCGCGCGCCATGCGCTGATCGGCCCCAACGGCGCCGGCAAGACGACGCTGATCAACCTGCTGACCGGCGTGCTGGAGCCCACCGCCGGCCGCATCACGCTGGAGGGCCAGGACATCTCGCGCCTGGCGCCGCACGAGCGCGTGCGCCGCGGCATGGTGCGCACCTTCCAGATCAACCAGCTGTTCGCTTCCATGACGCCGCTGGAAACGCTCGCGCTGGTGGTGTCGCAACACCGCGGCCTGGGCGCGCGCTGGTGGCGCTCGCTCGGCGCCGATGCGGCCGTGGCGGAACGCGCGCAGCAATTGCTGGAACAGTTCCACCTGGCCGAAGTGGCGACGCAGAAGACCGAGCACCTGGCCTACGGCAAGCGCCGGCTGCTGGAGATCGCCATCGCGCTGGCCTGCGAGCCGCGCGTGCTGCTGCTGGACGAGCCGGTGGCCGGCGTACCGGCCGGCGAGCGCGAAGAATTGCTGCAGACGGTGGCGGCGTTGCCGGCCGATGTGTCGGTGCTGCTCATCGAGCACGACATGGACCTGGTCTTCAGCTTCGCCAGGCGCATGACGGTGCTGGTCAACGGCACGGTGCTGACCGAAGGCATCCCGGAAGAGATCGCCAACAACCCCGAGGTGAAGGCGGTGTACCTGGGGCATGGCGACGAGATCAACGAGGCCCTGGCGCTGGAGCAACCGCATGGCTGAACTGCTCAAGGTGGACCAGCTCAGCGCCGGCTACGGCGAAGCGGTGGTGCTCACCGACATTTCCCTGTCGCTGGGCGAGGGCCAGACCCTGGCCTTGCTGGGACGCAACGGCACCGGCAAGACGACCCTGATCAACACGCTGGCCGGCGCCACCCGCCAGCACGGCGGCACCATCTCGCTGGGCGGCGTGGCGTTGCACAAGCTGCCCTCGCACGAGCGCGCCGCGGCGGGCATCGGCTGGGTGCCGCAGGAGCGCAACATCTTCAAGTCGCTCACCGTCCACGAGAACCTGACCGCGGTGATGCGGCCGGGGCGCTGGACACCGGACCGCGTGTACGAGATGTTCCCGCGCCTGGCCGAGCGCAAGACCAACCTGGGCACGCAGCTGTCCGGCGGCGAGCAGCAGATGCTGGCCGTGGGCCGCGCGCTGGTGGTCAACCCGAAGCTCCTGCTGCTGGACGAGCCGCTGGAGGGCCTGGCGCCGATCATCGTCACCGAGCTGCTGCGGGCCATCGCCCGCATCACGCGCGACGAAGGCCTGTCGGCCATCATCGTGGAGCAGCATCCGCAGGCCATCCTGGCCATCTCCGACGCGGCGGTGGTGCTGGACCACGGCACCGTGGTCCACACCGACACGGCGGCGGCGTTGCGCAATGCGCCGGAGCTGCTGGACCGGCTGCTGGGTGTGGCACGATGACGCGATGGACAAGCAACGAAGAAACAGCCTGGCGCTGATCGGCGCCGCGCTGGCCAGCCCCTGGGCCGCGGCGCAGGGCGACTGGCCGGCCAGGCCGATCCGCATCGTCGTGCCGTTCGGCGCCGGCGGCGTGGCGGACCTCACCGCGCGGGCCGTCGGCCAGCAGCTCGGCGAACAACTCAAGCAAAGCGTCATCATCGACAACCGCCCGGGCGCCGGCGGCGTGACCGCGGGCTCGCTGGTGGCGCAGGCGGATCCGGACGGCTACACGCTGCTGCTCATGAGCAACGGCACCGCGGTCAGCGAGGGCCTGTTCAGGAAGCTGCCGTTCCAGGCGCAGAAGGACTTCGCGCCGATCTCGCTGCTGGGCACGTTCGATATCGCGCTCGTCGTCGCGGAGAACTCGAAGTTCCGGACGCTGGCCGACCTGCTGGCGTACGCGAAGGCCAACCCCGGCAAGTTGAACCTGGCCACCGTCGCGGTCGGCAGCACGCAGAACCTGGCCGCGGAACTGTTCAAGAGCACGGCCGGCGTCAGCGCGCAGGTGGTGCCGTTCAACGGGACCCCGGCGGTCGTCACCGCCTTGCGCGGTGGCGAGGTGGATGCGGCCATCGAGATCCTGGCGCCGATCAAGTCGCAGGTCACGGCCAGGGCGCTGCGGGCGCTGGCCACCTTCGGCGAGAAGCGCGCCAACGGGCTGCCGGACGTGCCGACGGCTGCCGAGACCGGCGGCGCGCTGGCGAAGTTCCACGTCGCGTCGTGGAACGCGCTGGCCGCGCCGGCCAAGACACCGCAGCACGTGGTGCAGCGGCTGAACCGCGAACTGCAGAAGGCGCTGGGCAACGCCGAACTGAAGAAGAAGCTGGCCGACCTGAACGTCGAGGCGCGCTGGAGCACGCCCGACGACCTGGGCAACCTGCTGGCCAGCGAGACCCAGCGCTGGAGCGACGTGATCGAGCGGGCGAAGATCCCGCGGCAATAGTTGTCGCGCCGGGGCGCCGCTCACGCCGCAACCCGGCCTGCGAATCCGGACCTCGTAGGTCGGGTTGCGGCGCCGCCGCACCCCGACGCCGCCGGGCACGCGTGCCGACCCGTGAAGATTGAACACCGGCGTGGCGCGGTACAGGAATGGCTTAAGGCGCTGGCCCTTCGACAGGGGACACTTCCGGGCCCCTGTTCATGAAGCAGTCCGTCATGAAGCCTTCTTCCCCCCTTGCCGACCCCTCCCTTCCCGTGCACGAGCACCGCGACCGGCTGCTCGCCGACGCTTCGCTGCTGGCGGAACTGGCGCCGGTGGGAATGTTCTCCGCCGACGCCCAGGGTGCCGTGCTCCATGGCAATGCCCAATGGGTCGAGATGCTGGGCGCCAGCGCCGTGTCGGAGCTCACGGGTTGCCAGTGGGCCGGTGCGATCCATCCGGACGACCTGCAAGGGCTGGAGGCCGGCTGGCACGAGGCCCTGCGCACGGGCGCGCCTTATTCCGGAATCTTCCGCACGCGCGAGACCGCGACGCACCCGGTACGCTGGATCAAGTTCCGGGCGCGCAAGGTCGGCCCGGAGCTCGCTCCCATGGCCTTCGTCGGCACCCTGGTGGACGTCACGCCCACCGTGCTGCTGGAGCGCGAACTGCAGCACAAGAACCGGCAGTTGGCGCGGGCGCTGGAGGCATCGGGGCTGGGGCTGTGGGAGATGGACCTGCGGTCCGGCGAGGTGCACCTGTCTCCCGGCTGGGCGCGGATGCTGAAGGTTTCCGGCAGGACCGAAGACATCAGGCCCGCCGATGCGCTGCGCTTCTTCCTGCCCGAGGACATGGCGCGCGTGGCGCAAGGACGGCGCCAGCTGCTCAAGGGCGAGATCCCGCACCTGTCGCTGGAGCACCAGATGCGCACCGAGGACGGGTCGCTGGTCTGGGTGCTCACCGAAGCCGAGGTCAGCGAGCGGGGGCCCGACGGCCGCGCGCTGTACGTGGTGGGCACCAGCAAGGACATCACCGAACGCAAGCGCGCCGATGCGGAGCTGCGGCTCGCGCTGCAGGCGGCCGATGCGGCAAGCCAGGCCAAGTCCGACTTCCCGGCGACCATGAGCCACGAGATCCGCACGCCGCTCAACGGCGTGATCGGCCTGACGCAGTTGCTCGCCGGCGCCGACCTGCCGCCGATGGAGAAGGACTCGGTGGGCATGATCGACAGCTGCGCCAAGTCCTTGCTGAGCCTGGTCGACAACATCCTGGACTTTTCCAAGATCGAGGCCGGGCGGCTGACCCTGGACGTCGTGCCCACCGACCTGCGCCAGCTGGTGAACGAGGTGGCCGACGTGTTCACGGTGCGGGCGGCGGAGAAGGGCATCCGCTTCGACCTGCGGCAGGATGCCTCGCTCCCGCGCTGGATCGCGGCCGATCCGGGCCGGCTGCGGCAGATCCTGTTGAACCTGCTGGGCAACGCGCTGAAGTTCACCACCGAAGGCGGCTTCTCGCTGAAGGTCTCCATGGCGGAAGGCGAAGGGCCGCAGCGATTGAGCTTCCAGGTGTTCGACACCGGCATGGGCATCTCCGCAAGCGACCAGGCCCGGCTGTTCCACCGCTTCTCGCAGGTGGATGCGTCGCCCAGCCGCCGACACGAAGGCACCGGGCTGGGCCTGGCCATCTCGCGCCAGCTCGCCCAGCTGATGGGAGGTGACGTGACGCTGGTCAGCCGCCTCGGCCATGGGTCCACTTTCACCGTCACCATTCCCTTGCACGTTGCCGCCGCGCCGGCGCAAGTCGAGCGCCCGGCGGAACACAGGGTGCGCCAGGACGTGCGCATCCTGCTGGCGGAGGACAACGAGGTGAACCAGCTGGTGGCGCAGCGCCTGCTGGCCAAGCTCGGCTATCCCAACGTGACGGTGGCCTTCACCGGGCGCGAGGCGGTGCAGGCCTGCCGCAGCGGCCGTTACGACCTGGTGCTGATGGACTGCCAGATGCCGGTGATGGACGGCCTGGAGGCCGCGCGCATCCTGCGCGACGACGGCATGCGGGCGCCCATCATCGCCTTCACCGCCAGTGCCACCTCCGGCGACCGCGACCGCTGCCTGGCCGCCGGCATGGACGACTACCTCACCAAGCCGGTGGAGATGGCGGTGCTGGCCGACAAGCTGCGGCGCTGGTTGGGGGATGCGCCGGCGGTCGAGGCACCGGATCCCGCTGCGCGGGCTGCGTCGTCTGCGCTGCCGGCATTCGACACGAACGCCATCGAGGAGCGCTTCTACGGCGACGTGGAGTTGTTCCAGCAGGCCCGCGACCTGTTCCTGCGGCAGACCCGGCAGGGGCTGGCCGGCGCCGCCGGCATTCGCGACGGCCGCCAGCTGGCACGGCTGGCCCATCGCATCCGCGGATCCGCCGCGGCGCTGGGCGCGTCGCAGCTCGCGGCCCTGTGCCAGCGGCTGGAGGAGGAGGGCGAGGCCCTCGCGCCGGCCGAGATGCAGCGCGGCCTGCAGGATGCGGCGGCCAGGCTGGAGGCCTTCAGCGCCTCGTCGCAACAGGCCGTCTCCGCGCCCTGAGAGGCGCAGGAGTCACCAGCGCCGCGAGGCCGTGATGGAGCGCGTCCGGCTCAGGGCGCGAACTCGTAGGTCAGCGATGTTGCAGTGCCCCGCCAGTACGGCTTGACACCCTCCGGCAGGATCCAGGCGACTTCGCCTTGCAGCGGAACCTGCATGCCGCCGCGGTTGGCGTCGTCCCGGAAGCGACCTTGCCAGGGCGCGCTGGAGAGTTGGCCATCGACCATGCGGGCTCGCGACGCGGCCCGCACCTTGTCGATCGGGCCATCGGGGTGGAAGCGAAAGGTCAGCGCAAGCGAAACCGGGCCGTCGGTAAGAGTGGCGAGCGCCGAGTTCTCGTCGACGGCTTCCCAGCGTACCCCCTGGCTTGGCAGCAATGCGGTCGGATACCAGGCGGCCTCGGCGAAGTAGCGCATCAGCTCCCCACGGGCGAGCTCGGCCGAGTGGGTGAGGTCCACCACCGGCACCAGCCCGAACAGATCGCCGTGCAAGGTGCCGACGCCGGCGACATAGGCGTCATGGATGCGCACCGGCACGCCCGGCAGCATCATGATCCTGGCGTCCCAGTCGAAGCCGGGACGGCGCGTGACGATGCGCTGCTGCGCGGTGAAGGGCTTCCACCGCGGCTTCGATGTGCCCATGTCGATCGTGCCCGCCTGTTCGACCGACACGGCGGTGACGACGGGCTGGCCGTCGGTGAGCACGGCGCGAAAGAAGCGCTGCACGGGTGGCGGCAGTCCCCCGAGTTCGCGGGCATCGTAGCGCGCGATGGCCGCGGGCTCGCGACTGGCCTCCAGCGCCTCCCGCAGGATCCGGGTGCCGGTCGACCAGCTCATGCCAGGCCTCGGTGACCGCCTGGATCGCCTTGGGATCGGCAGCGAGGATTCATGCGCGCAGTATGGCTGGCTTCGCGGTGCGTGTCAGTGCGGCATCGCACCGATCGTCCGGCACGGCGTACGATCTCCGGATGCCCCCCTTCTTCCGGAACAGCACCGTGTGGGTGCTGGACTTCACCTACAAGGGCGCGCCGCGTCGCTGGTTCAAGGCCTTCCCCGAAGGAGTGGATCCGCGCGCCGAATTCGAGGCGCAGATCGCCGATCTCCATGGTCCGCGCGGCCAGGTCGTGGGCGTGCGGGTCGCGACCCGGGAAGAGGAAACGCAGTACCTGCGGGGGGATCTTCCGAAGAACATGATGTGCCCGACGGGGCGATAGGCCGGAAACGGGATGGACGGCGCCATCCCGCTTGATCCAGGTCAGGTCGCGAGCCGGGGCGCGGGCCTACCCTGCAGGCTTGGGCGGTGGCGCCCGGCCAACCACGGAAGGATCTGCCATGAAAGTCAATGAAGGTGCCATCGACCGCGGCCTGCGCGTCGTCGCCGGTCTCGTCCTGATCGGCCTGGCCGCGACCGGCACGGTCGGCGCGTGGGGTTACATCGGCATCATCCCGCTGCTGACTGGCGCCATCGGCATGTGCCCGATCTACAGCATGCTTGGGATCAATACCTGTCCGATGTCGCGCAGGTGAGTTCCGCCCGCCTCAAAGCGCATGGGCGATCACCGCCGGCGCCTTGCTCCGGATCAATTCGTGCGTCGCCTTCTGCACCGGCGTGGCCGGCCGCTGCAGGCTGGTCGCCAGCGACAGCCGGATGCGTAGCGGCGGGTTGCCGATCTGCTGCGCGGTGTAGGCGGACGGCCGCGGCGTATTGAGCAAGGCGTTGCGCGACAGGATCGCGCAGCCCGCGCCATCGAGCACCAGGTCGAGGATGGCCGACACGCCGTCGATCTCCAGCACCACGTTGGGCCGGCACCCGATATCCGCCATCTCGGCCTCCACGTGCATGCGGATGGCATTGGGCCGCGTCGGGATCACCAGCGGCAGCTGGGACACCTCCTGCAGCGAGACCGGTCCCGGCGGCGGGTCCTCGTGCAGGCCGGGCGGGCGGGCCCGCACCAGCAGCAAGTCCTCCTCCAGCAGCGGCGCCAGGTCCAGCTCGCGCGAAGGTTGGGCGTTGTAGAGGACGACGATGTCCAGCCGCCCGCTCACCAGGCCCTCCTGCAAGCCGCCGGACAGCCCCTCGCTGATCGACAGCCTGGCCTCCGGCAGGGCTTCGCGGAACGCCCGGGTGAGGGGCACGGTGAGTACCCGGGCCACGCTGGTGGGCAGGCCGACGGCGACCCGGCCGGCGAGGCCGCCGCGCAGCCGCCCCAGGTCCTCCCGCGCCCGCTCCACCTGGTGCAGGATGCCGCGGCCATGGTTCAGCAGCAGCGTGCCGGCCTCGGTGGGCACGGCCCCGCGACCGTTGCGCACCAGGAGGGTCTGGCGCAGTTCCACCTCGAGCAGGCGGACTTGCCGGCTGAGCGCCGGCTGGGCCACGTCGAGCTCGATCGCGGCCCGCGTGAAGCTGCCGAGCTCGGCCACGCGGACGAAATATTCGAGCTGCTTGAGATCCATGAAGTGGAATACCTTGCCGGCAATTATGCCGAACGGGTATAGCTGCTAGTCTGCCGGCTCGCTTCCTGCCCGGGGAAGCGGCGAACACAATCCGCCCATGACTGCGAGCCTCAAGGGAATCTCGTCGATGGCGACGCGCCAGGTGCTGGGCGAACTCGCACGCGCCTGGCAGCAGCGCAGCGGCCGCCAGGTGGAGATCGAATCCGTCGGCGGCGTCGATGCGGCCAGGCGCGTCACGGCCGGTGAAGCCTTCGACGTGGTGGTGCTCGCCTCCGATGCCATCGGCAAACTGGAAGCCGGCGGCCACGTGCTGGCGGGCAGCCGCGTCGACCTGGTGGATTCGGGCGTGGCCATCGCCGTGCGCGACACCGCGAAGCGCATCGATGTTTCCAGCGCGGAGGCATTGAAGGCCGCCGTGCTGGCGGCGCCGACGGTGGGCTATTCCACCGGGCCGAGCGGCGTGGCCCTGATCCAGCTGTTCCAGCGCTGGGGCATCGCGCAGGACCTGCAGGGCCGGCTGGTGCAGGCCCCGCCCGGCGTGCCGGTGGGTTCGCTGGTGGCGCGCGGCGAAGTGGCGCTGGGCTTCCAGCAACTCGCCGAGCTGCTCCACCTGCAAGGCATCACGATCCTGGGCCCCATGCCGCCGGGCGCGGAGATCGACACCACCTTCTCGGGCGCCGTTTGCGCGAAAAGCACGCAGGCCGACGCGGCACGCGAGCTGCTCGCCTTCATGGCATCCCCCGCCGCCGACGAGGCCAAGCGCCGCAACGGCATGGAACCCGCGGCCTGAGCACGGGCCCGGTCACGAACACACGGAGAGAGACAACAGCATGAGCCTGATCATCGATTGCCACGGCCACTACACCACCGCGCCCCCGCAGCTGGAAAAATGGCGCAACCAGCAGATCCTGGGCATCAAGGACGCCGCCCTGATGCCCAAGGCGTCGGACCTGAAGATCAGCGACGACGAGATCCGCGAGTCGATCAACGCCAACCAGCTGCGCCTGATGAAGGAGCGCGGCAACGACCTGACGCTGTTCTCGCCGCGCGCCAGCTTCATGGCCCACCACATCGGCGACTTCAACGTGTCCAGCACCTGGGCGGCGATCTGCAACGAACTCTGCTTCCGCGTGTCGCAGCTGTTCCCCGAGCACTTCGTGCCGGTGGCGATGCTGCCGCAATCCCCGGGCGTGGACCCGCGCACCTGCCTGCCCGAGATGGTGAAGTGCATCGAGCAGTACGGCGGCGTCGGCATCAACCTGAACCCGGACCCGTCCGGTGGCCACTGGAAGGAGCCGCCGCTGACGGACAAGTGGTGGTACCCCATCTACGAGAAGATGGTGGAGTACGACGTGCCGGCCATGATCCACGTCTCCACGAGCTGCAACCCGGCCTTCCACACCACCGGCGCGCACTACCTGAACGCCGACACCACGGCCTTCATGCAGCTGATCCAGGGCGACCTGTTCAAGGACTTCCCGACGCTGCGCTTCCTCATTCCGCACGGCGGCGGCGCGGTGCCCTACCACTGGGGCCGCTTCCGCGGGCTGGCGCAGGAAATGAAGCGCCCCTTGCTGGACTCGCACGTCATGAACAACGTGTTCTTCGACACCTGCGTGTACCACCAGCCGGGCATCGACCTGCTGAACACCGTGATCCCGGTGAAGAACGTGCTGTTCGCCTCCGAGATGATCGGCGCGGTGCGGGGCATCGACCCGACCACCGGCAACTACTACGACGACACCAAGAAGTACATCGACGCCTCCACCATCCTGTCGCCGGAGGACAAGCACCAGATCTTCGAAGCCAACACGCGCCGCGTGTTCCCGCGCCTGGATACCAGGCTCAAGCAGCAAGGACGCTGACATGTACGAACTCGGAGTCGTCTACCGCAACATCCAGCGCGCCGACCGCGCCACCGCCGACGGCCTGGCGCAGTACGGCACTTCGACGGTGCACGAGGCCATGGGCCGCGTCGGCCTGATGAAGCCCTACATGCGGCCGATCTACTCCGGTGCGCAGGTCTCGGGCACGGCGGTCACCGTGCTGCTGCAGCCCGGCGACAACTGGATGCTGCACGTGGCGGCCGAGCAGGTGCAGCCGGGCGACATCGTGGTGGCGGCCTGCACCACCGACAACACCGACGGCTTCTTCGGCGACCTCATCGCGACGAGCTTCAAGGCGCGCGGCGCCCGGGCGCTGGTGATCGACGCCGGCGTGCGCGACGTCAGGACGCTCACCGAGATGGGCTTTCCGGTGTGGAGCCGGGCGATCAGCTCCAAGGGCACGGTCAAGGCGACGCTCGGTTCGGTGAACATCCCGGTGGTGTGCGCCGGCGCGCTGGTGCATCCCGGCGACGTGATCGTGGCCGACGACGACGGCGTGGTCTGCGTGCCGGCCGGCATGGCGAAAAAGGTGCTCGACGCCGCCGCCGCCCGTGAAGCCAACGAAGGCGAGAAGCGCGCGAAGCTGGCCAGCGGCGTGCTGGGCCTGGACATGTACAAGATGCGTGAGCCGCTGGAGAAGGCGGGCTTGAAATACATCGACTAACCACCTCGTCATCCCCGCGAAGGCGGGGATCCAGGGCTCCCGCATTGAAGATGGAAGCCCTGGATTCCCGCCTCCGCGGGAATGACGGAAGAGACATATGAACAAACCCACAAGCGGCCCCTTCGAGAAAACCCCCGGCTGGCTCGACTGGTACACCGGCCCCAGCAAGCCGCAGTTCAAGCTGCCGCCCAACGCCGTCGACGCGCACTGCCACGTCTTCGGACCCGGCGCCGAGTTCCCGTACGCGCCCGAGCGCAAGTACACGCCCTGCGATGCGAGCTGGCAGCAGCTGTTCGCCCTGCGCGACCACCTCGGCTTCAGCAAGAACGTGATCGTGCAGGCCACCTGCCACGGCGCGGACAACCGCGCGCTGGTCGATGCGCTGAAGCGTTCGAACGGCAAGGCCAAGGGCATCGCCACGGTCAAGCGGAGCGTGACCGACCAGGAATTGCAGGACCTGCACGCCGCCGGCGTGCGCGGCGTGCGCTTCAACTTCGTCAAGCGCCTGGTGGATTTCACGCCCAAGGACGAACTGCTGGAGATCGCTCACCGCATCCAGCCGCTGGGCTGGCACGTGGTGATCTACTTCGAATCGGTGGACCTGCCGGAGCTGTGGGACTTCTTCACGAAGCTGCCGACCACCGTGGTGGTGGACCACATGGGCCGGCCGGACGTGACCAAGCCCATCGACGGCCCCGAGTTCCAGCTGTTCCTGAAGTTCATGCGCGAGCATCCCAACGTCTGGAGCAAGGTGAGCTGTCCCGAGCGCCTGTCCGTCAGCGGCCCGCGGGCGCTGGAGGGGGAACGCAATGCCTATCGCGATGTCGTACCCTATGCGCGCACGGTGGTCGAGGCTTTCCCCGACCGCGTGCTGTGGGGCACGGACTGGCCGCACCCCAACCTGAAGGACCACATGCCGGACGACGGCCTGCTGGTCGACTTCATCCCGCACATCGCCACCACGCCCGAACTGCAGAAGAAGCTGCTGGTCGACAACCCCAACCGGCTGTACTGGCCGGAAGAGTCGCAAGGAGGCTGACATGCCGCTCGACAAACCCTACGCCGGCATCCCCGGCACCACGATCTTCGACGCCGACCAGAGCCGCAAGGGCTACTGGCTCAACCAGTTCTGCATGTCGCTGATGAAGGCGGAGAACCGCGAGCGCTTCAAGAAGGACGAGCGCGCCTACCTGGACGAGTGGGCGATGACCGAGGACCAGAAGCAGGCCGTGCTGGCGCGGGACCTCAATCGCTGCATCTCCCTGGGCGGCAACATCTACTTCCTGGCCAAGATCGGCGCCACCGACGGCAAGAGCTTCCAGCAGATGGCCGGCTCCATGACGGGCATGAGCGAGGACGCCTACCGCGAGATGATGATCGGCGGCGGTCGGCCCGCATCACCGCATCCGTCTACACCTCGCACGTGCCCGCCATCGGCGCGGCCATGGACCTGGGCAAGACGCAGGAGCCGTACTGGCAGAAGGTCTTTTCCGGCTACGAGTTCTCGCGCCAGTGGCTCAGGGAGAACAAGCCCGACGTGGTGTTCCTGGTCTTCAACGACCACGCCACCGCCTTCAGCCTGGACTTCATCCCGACCTTCGCGATCGGCACTGCCGCCGAGTACGCCGTGGCCGACGAGGGCTGGGGCCCGCGCCCGGTGCCCAAGGTGGAAGGCGCGCCGGACTTGGCCGCGCACATCGCCCACTCGGTGATCCAGCAGGACTTCGACCTGACCATCGTCAACAAGATGGACGTGGACCACGGCCTGACCGTGCCGCTGTCGCTGATGTGCGGCGACACGAAGCAGTGGCCGTTCAAGGTGATTCCCTTCGCCGTGAACGTGGTGCAGTACCCGGTGCCCAGCGGCATGCGCTGCTTCAAGCTGGGCCAGGCGATCCGCAAGGCGGTGGAGAGCTACGACGAAGACCTGAACGTGCAGATCTGGGGCACGGGCGGCATGAGCCACCAGTTGCAGGGCCCGCGCGCCGGCCTGATCAACAAGGAATGGGACAACAGGTTCCTCGACCGCCTGATCGCCGACCCCGAAGGCCTGGCCAACGTGGGCCACATCGAATACGTCAAGGAAGCCGGCAGCGAAGGCATCGAGCTGGTGATGTGGCTGATCGCGCGCGGCGCGATGGCCGACGTCGCCGGCGGCCCCAAGCCCACCCTGCGGCACCGCTTCTATCACGTCCCCGCGTCCAACACCGCGGTGGGCCACATGATCCTGGAGAACAACCAATGACGAAACCTGTCCGCATCGCACTGGCCGGGCCTGGCGCCTTCGGCATCAAGCACCTCGACGGCCTGAAGAACATCGAGGGCGTGGAGGTCACGTCCATCATCGGCCGCGAGCTGCCCAAGGCGCAGGAAGTGGCGCAGAAGTACGGGGCCAGGCATGTCACGACGAGCCTGGACGAGGCGCTGGCGCGGCCGGACGTAGACGCCGTGATCCTGTGCACGCCGACGCAGATGCACGCGCAGCAGTCCATCGCCGCCATGAAGGCCGGCAAGCACGTTCAGGTGGAAATCCCGCTGTGCGACAAGCTGGAGGAGGGCAAGGCCGTCGTCGAGATGCAGAAGCAGACGGGCCTGGTGGCGATGTGCGGCCACACCCGCCGCTTCAACCCGAGCCACCAGTACGTGCACAAGAAGATCCGGGCCGGCGAGTTCAACGTGCTGCAGATGGACGTGCAGACCTACTTCTTCCGCCGCACCAACATGAACGCGCTGGGCCAGCCGCGCAGCTGGACGGACCACCTGCTGTGGCACCACGCCGCCCACACCGTGGACCTGTTCGCCTACCAGTGCGGCAGCCCCATCGTGAAGGCCAATGCCGTGCAGGGGCCGATCCATCCGACGCTGGGCATCGCCATGGACATGAGCATCCAGCTGCAGGCGGCCAATGGCGCCATCTGCACCTTGTCGCTCTCGTTCAACAACGACGGCCCGCTGGGCACCTTCTTCCGCTACATCGGCGACACGGCGACCTACATCGCGCGCTACGACGACTTGTTCAACGGCAAGGAAGAGAAGATCGACGTGAGCGAGGTGGACGTGTCCATGAACGGCATCGAGTTGCAGGACCGCGAATTCATCGCCGCCATCCGCGAAGGCCGGGAGCCGAATTCGAGCGTCGCCAAGGTGCTGCCTTGCTACGAGGTGCTGCACGACCTGGAGCAGCAGCTGCAGTAAGCGTCATCCCCGCTGCTCCTTGTCATCCCCGCGAAGGTGGGGATGCAGGGCTTTCGCAGGGTCGGGACTAAACTGCCCCGATGGCGAAGAAACCCACCAAAGGCTCGAGCTCAGCAAGCGGTGCTCGCCACGCCGAACCCCACCCCAGCCAGAACCACCTGCTGGCCGCCCTGTCCCCCGAGGTGCAAGGCCGCCTGTTCCCGCACCTGGAACTGGCGGAACTGCCGTTGCGCGCCCTGATGTACGAGGCCGGGCACGCGATGCGGCACGTCTACTTCCCGACGGACTCGATCATCTCCATGCAGTACCTCATGGAGAACGGCGCCTCCACGGCGATTTCGGTGGTCGGCAACGAGGGCCTGCTCGGCATCACCTTGTACATGGGCGGTGAGAGCACGCCCAGCCGCTCCCTGGTGCAAAGCGCGGGCCACGCCTACCGGCTGCCCCGCCAGAAGGTCAAGGCGGAGTTCGAGCGCCACGGCGAGCTGCTGCTGCTGATGCTGCGCTACACGCAGGCCCTGATCACGCAGGTGGGGCAGACCGCGGTGTGCAACCGGCACCATACGATCGACCAGCAGCTGTGCCGCTGGCTGCTGCTGTCGATGGATCGCCTTGCGGACAACCGCCTGACCATGACGCAGGAATTCATCAGCAACATGCTCGGCGTCCGCCGTTCCGGCGTGACCCAGGCAGCGTCGAAGCTGGAACACCAGAAAGTGATCTCGTACCGGCGCGGCCTGATCCACGTGCTCGATCGGCCGAAGCTGGAGTCGCTGAGCTGCGAGTGCTACCGCGTGGTGAAGAAGGAGACCGACCTGCTGCTGCATTACCTGCCGCAGAAGCAGATGATGGCGAAGGGCGCCGTCAGCGACATCCCGACGGTGATCCTCGAGCAAAGCTGAGGGCGCGCCCGGTCAGCCCTGGTCCTGCGTCTGCTGCTGCTCGCCGTCGCGGTTGTACTGCTGCCGCGAGTCGTCATTGGATCGACGGTCAGGCTCCTTGTCCTTGCGCTGGTCGTCGTCCCGAATGTGGTTCCACAGGCCAGAAGTGCCTTCGCCGGAGCGCTGGCCCTGCGGTTGTGTCCCAGACATGATGCGTGACTCTTCAGTTCGATGGAAAAGGCCGATTGTCGGGAAATCGCCGGTGCTTTTCTGTACGGTACCGGACAATTCCCGGGCCTTTACGGGGGATTTGCAGGGCGCCGCACCTCACCCCTGGACGATCCGCGCCGCCTTGTGCGTCAGCGCCTGCAGTTCCGGCCCCACCTTGAAGGCCTTCAGCAAGTCGCCCACGCCGTAGTTCGGTTGCGCGCGCCGGATGGCGATGGCCATTTCCTTCGCCGCCGCCGTCTTGCCGGCCAGCGCCAGGCAAAGCTGGGCGATCGCCTGGATGTGCACATGCGCATTGGGCCGCGCGGCGGCGCGCACGGCGGAATCGGCGGCCTCCTCGTAGCGGCCGAGGCGCACCAGGGCCAGCGCCCGCGACGCCAGCATGCCGAACAGCAAGGGATCCATGGGGCTCAGCGCGCGCGCATGGTCGGCCTCCGCCACGGCGATTTCGGCGTCGCCGGTTTGCGCGTGCACGAAGGCGATCGTGTAATGCCCCAGCGCGAAGTTGGGGCTCAGCTCCACGGCGGACTGCAGCTCGCGCAGCGCGTCCTCCGGCCGGTCCTGCAGCCACATCGCCCGGCCCAGGGACCAGTGCGACGACGGATCGCTTTCGTCGGCCATCAGTCCTTCGGCCGCCGCGCGGTAGGCCTGCTCGGTGGCCGACCGCGGGTCGCGCCAGCCCTGGAAGGCGTCCTGCCAGTGCGTGAACGACAGGCCCGCGTGCGGCCGCGCGAAGGTGGGGTCCAGCCGCACAGCGGTCTGGAAGAACTGGCGCGCCTGCTCGTTGTCGTCGCGGTTGAACCGCACCATGTGCCACAGCCCGCGGTGATGCGCCTCCCAGGCATTCAGGGAGTTCGGGTTCTTCAGGACCGCGCGGTTGCGTTCGGCCACCTCGACCTGCTGCGCGATGGCCGTCACGATGCGGTTGCCGATGTCGTCCAGCACCGCGAAGGTGTCGTCCAGCCTCCCGCTGAACTCGTCGGCCCAGACGATCTTGCCGCTGCGCGTCTGCGCCAGTTGCACGCTGACCTGCAGGCGCGCATCCGGCGTGCGCCGCAGCGAACCGCTGGCGACGTAGTCGACGGCCAGGTGGCGGCCGGCCTCCTCGGAGGCGACGCGCCGCTCCGACAGCGCGAACATCGTGCCTTCGGCGATGACGAACATGCTGCGCAGCTTGGCCAGCCGCGTGATGATGTCGTGCGCCATGCCGTCGCCCACGCCGCCCCGCAGCGCGGCGCCGGGCGTGCGGTCCACGAAGGGCATCACGGCCAGGGATGCGCGGCCATCGGCGGGCCATGGAGCGACGTCTGCCTCCGGCAAGGGCGCAGGCACGATCGCCTGCACGGCGCCCGCCGCATGCTGCGCCTTCGCCGCCCGCCAGGCGTGCCCGATCGGCGCCCAGTCCCGGCCCTCGGCCTCGTGTTGGCGCGCCGCTGCCGCCAGGTGCTCCTCGCCTTCGCGCAGCCGGCCGCGCGCGGCCAGCACCTGCAGCATTCGCTCGTGCGCCTGGCGGTCGAAGGGCGCGGCGGCGAGCCAGCGTTCCAGCGTGGGCAGGAGTTGCTCGCTGTCGGCGGGCAGCAGCCGCGCCCACTGCTCCAGCACCGAGGCGTGCGCCGACCGGAAGCGCCTGCGCTCCGCCACCAGCCAGCCGGTGAAGACGGGGCTGCGCGGCAGGTCCAGGCCTTCCAGCAGGTCGCCTGCCGCAAGCCGTTGCGCCAGCGCGTGCAAGCGCTCGCCGGGCAGCGTGGCGACGCCCTGCTGCAGGGCGGCGGTCACCGCCACGGCGTCGACACAGCCATCCGGTAGCTGCAGGGCGACCGTCTCGCCGGAGGTGACCACCGCCGCCGGGTCGCTGCGCTCCAGCAAGGCACGCAGCTTGCTGAGCGCCCAGCGCAGTTCACCGCGCGGGTCGCTGGGCAGGTCCCACAGCAGCTCGCACAGGTGGCTGCGCGACACGGGGCGGCCCGCCAGCGCCAGGTAAGCCAGCAGCGCGCGCACCTTGCGGGAAGGCGGCAGCTGCACCGGCACGCCGGCCACGCGCAACTCCAGCGGCCCGAGCAGGCGCAGCGCCAGCCCTTCCGGGGCTGGCATCGAGTCGTCCTGGCTGGCTGCTTCCACGCAAATTCCCACGCCGGCTGCAACGCCGGCATCCATGCGCCGCGATGAAAGTCCCCCTGGACGGCCACCTGGCATCGCCAGCGCCGCCGCAGGGTCCCGATCCGCGGGGCCACCCCATGACATCCACAGGAGCCCCCATGACCGCATTGTCCTCGACCCTCGCCGCGCCGCAAGCCGCCGCCGCAACCCCCGATTTCCCCGCCATCAAGGCGCGCCAGAAGGCCACCTGGTCCTCCGCGCGCCGGCGAGACCGTGCTGGACGTGGCCGCCGGCAACGGCAACGCCACCCTGGCCGCCGCGCGCCGCTGGTGCGAGGTGACCTCCACCGACTACGTGCCCGCGCTGCTGGAGCGCGGCCGCGAGCGCGCCGCCGCCGAGCGCCTGCACGGCATCGAATTCCGCGAGGCCGACGTCGAGGCGCTGCCTTTCGACGACGGGCGTTTCGACGCGGTGCTGTCCACTTTCGGCTGCATGTTCGCCCCCAACCCGCAACGCACCGCCGCCGAGATGCTGCGCGTTTGCCGGCCGGGCGGCCGCATCGCCATGGCCAACTGGACGCCGGAGGGCTTCATCGGCCAGGTCTTCAAGACGGTGGGCAAGCACGTGCCGCCGCCGGCCGGCGTGAGCTCGCCCGCCATGTGGGGCACGCGCGACCGCATCGTGGCGCTGTTCGGCAGCGAATCCACCGGGATCGTCACGAACACGCGGCAATTCATGTTCCGCTACCGCTCCGCCGAACACATGCTGGAAGTGTTCCGCAGCTACTACGGCCCGATCCTCAAGGCCTTTGCCGCGCTGGACGCCGACGGCCAGGCCGCGCTGGCGGCTGACCTTGTCGCCCAGATGCACCGCTTCGACAAGGGCGGCGACCGCGGGCTGGTGGTGGCCAGCGACTACCTCGAAGTCGTCATCACGCGGCGCTGACCCGGAGCCCTCAGGAGCCACACCATGCAACAAGCCGCTTCTTCCATCGCGCTCGTCGCCGCCGCCTTGCTGGCGGTGGCGCCGCGCGCGCAAGCCGACGCCGTGACCGACTGGAACACCGTCGCCGGCGACATCCTCGTGCAGGCCCGCATCGGCACACCCGGCGCCGTCCGCATCATGGCCATCGTGCAGACCGCGGTGCATGAAGCCGTGGCGGCCGTGCCGCTGCTGCAGCCGGCCGACGGCGGCGCTGCGGCCGATGCCGCGGTGGCCGCCGCCACCCGCGCCAGCCTGGCCAGGTTGCTGCCGCAGCAGGTGCCGGCCATCGACAAGGCCTATCAATCCGCGATGGCCAGGGTCGCCGACGGCGCCGCCAGGTCCGCAGGCGTGGCCGCCGGCGAGCAGGCCGCGGCGCGTGTCGTGGCCTGGCGTGCCGACGATGGCTTTGCCGCCGCCGACTGGTATCGCCCGCACGCCGCGCCCGGCGCCTATGTGCCGACCGCCAGCGTGGCCGCGCCCCAGTGGCCGCAGCGCAAGACCTGGCTGCTCGCCAGCCCCGCGCAGTTCCGCCCCGCGCCGCCGCCGGCCCTGGACAGCGACCTGTGGGCGCGCGACTACAACGAGGTCAAGGTGATGGGCAGCAAGGCCAGCACGCAGCGCAGCGCCCAGCAGACCGACGTGGCGCGCTTCTGGGAGTACTCGCTGCCGCCGATCTACAACGCCGTCACGCGCTCGGTGGCGCAGGCGCCCGGCCGCACCGTCGCGCAGAACGCGCGCCTGCTGGCCGCCGCCAGCCAGGCCATGGACGATGCGCTCATCGCCGTGATGGACGCCAAGTACCACTACGGCTTCTGGCGGCCCGTCACCGCCATCCGCAACGGCGACCGTGACGACCACCCGGGCACCGGGATGGACGCCGGCTGGACGCCCCTGATCGACAACCCGGGCCACCCCGAGTATCCGAGCGCGCACAGCATCCTGGCCGGCGCCGTCGGCACGCTGCTGAAGGCGGAAGTGGGCCGCGGCCGCATGCCCGAGCTGTCGACCACCAGTCCCACCGCCAACGGTGCGACGCGCCGCTGGAGCACGGTGGAGGCCTTCATGCAGGAGGTGGCGGATGCCCGCGTGTGGGAAGGCATCCACTTCCGCACCTCCGTCGAGGTGGGCCTGGACATGGGCAAGCGCATCGGCGCACTGGCGGTGGCGCGCGTGGCGCAATCGCCGGCGACGGCGGCCGTGCCCGCCGTGATCGCTCCCAGGAACGGCGCCTTCTTGGAAAGCATCGCGGCGCGCGGCACGCAGGTGTACGAATGCCGTGCCGATGCGGCGGCCCCGGGCGGGGCGAAGTGGGTCTTCGTGGCGCCGGAGGCCACGCTCTTCGATCGCAGCGGCGCCACCGTCGGCGTGCACTACGCGGGGCCGCACTGGGAGGCGGTCGACGGCAGCAAGGTGGTGGGCGCCGTGGATGCGCGCGCCGATGCACCTCAGGCCGATGCCATCCCGTGGCTGCTGCTGTCTGCCAGGCACGCGGGTGGCAACGGGCGCTTTGCCCAGGTGAGCAGCATCCAGCGCGTCAACACCATCGGCGGCACCACGCCGGCGCGCGCCTGCGATGCGGCTACGGTCGGCGCGAAGGAGAAGGTGCCGTATTCGGCGGACTACCTGTTCTATCGGTCTTGAACTCGTCGCACTTGCGCGCCATGTCCGCCGTCCTCTCCAACCGGGCATTGGCGCAGGCCGAGCGGGCCGCGGCGACGCAGGCCGTGGCCGCGAGGTCCTGCTCCTCGCGGGTCTGCCTTCTGAGGGCTGGGGTGACGAAGGGGCGGAAGGTCTTCGCGCATTCGCCGCCGATGTCCGGGGCCCGGTTGTGCCGCGCGATGTCGGTCACGGCGTCCCAGGCCCGGTACGCCACGTCGAAGGGCGGGGCGGGCTGCGCGGCGGCGCCGTGGCCAAGGAGCGTCGCGAGAATCGCTGCCGCTGCGTGCCTACTGCGCAAGGAAACCACCGTCCACGGCAAGCACGTGCCCGGTGACCATGGCCGCGGCCGGGCTCGCCAGGAACAGGATCGCGTTGGCCACCTCCTGCGGCTGCGCCATGCGTCCCAGCGGCGTGACGGCGCGGATGCGATCCATCAGTTCGGGCTGGGACTTCAGGCTGCCGATGAAATCGGTGTCCACCCAGGTGGGCGCCACGGCGTTGACTCGGAGGCCGCCGCCGGCCCATTCGACGGCCAGCGCCCGCGTCATGTTCACCACCGCGCCCTTGGTGGCCTGGTACGAGATGTTCGGGTAGAGGCCGCCGCCCGAGAAGCCCATGATGGATGCGGTGTTGACAATGGCGCCACCCCCGCTGCGCAGCATGTGGGCGGCCGCTGCCCGGGCGCAGAGGAACACGCCGGTCATGTTGACGTCCACCACGCGCTGCCAGTCGGCCAGCGCCAGCTCGATGCTGGGTCGCCGCAGGGCCGTGCCCGCGTTGTTGACCAGGATGTCCAGCCCGTCGTGCCTGGCCACGATCTCGTCGAACACGCGGTTCACGTCGGCTTCCACCGAGACGTCCAACTGCATGGCGGTGGCCAGCGGCCCCAGGGAGGCGGCGGCCTCGGCGGCCGCTGCGCCGTCGATGTCCAGCAGCACGGTGCGCGCGCCGGCGGCCGTGAACAGTTGCGCCGTCGCAAGGCCGATGCCGCGCGCGCCGCCGGTGATGGCGGCCACGCGGCCGTCGAGGCGGAAAGCGTCCAGCAGGGAAGTTGGTTCTTTCATGGCGATGGCATGTTATGCCTAGAATCGAATCGGGGGATTTCAGCATGAAGCTCGCTGCAAGCGGTGACGTGGTCGAAACCGACTACCTGGTGGTGGGCGCCGGTGCGGCGGGCATGGCGTTCACGGACGCACTGCTCATGCACTCGGACGCCACCGTGACCCTCGTGGACCGGCGTCATGCCCCCGGCGGCCACTGGCTCGACGCCTACCCCTTCGTGCGCCTGCACCAGCCCTCGGCCTTCTACGGCGTGGACTCGGTGCCGCTGGGCAACGACGCGATCGAGCGCTCGGGGCTGAATGTCGGCTTCCACGAGATGGCGGGACCGGACGAACTGCGGGCCTACTACGACCGGGTGATGCAGCAGCACTTCCTGCCAACCGGACGCGTGCGGTTCCTGCCGTGCACCGATTACGCGGGCACCGAAGGCGGCTCGCACCGGATCGTGTCGCGCCTGACCGGAAGCGCCCGGGAAGTTCGCGTGCGCCGCAAGCTGGTGGACACCACCTACATGGAGGGCGCCATTCCGGCTACGTCGAAGCCGTCGTTCGAAGTGGCTCCCGGCGTGCGCTTCGTGCCGGCGGGTGGCGTCGCGGGCATCGAGGACGGCGCGCAGCGCTACTGCGTGATCGGCGCGGGCAAGACCGCGCTGGACACCTGCGTGTGGTTGCTCGGCCAAGGCGTGCCACCGGACAACATCCACTGGATCAAGCCCCGCGAAGCCTGGTGGCTGAACCGCCGCTACCACCAGCCGCACGACATGCTGCCGGACTTCTATGCCGGCGGCGGCCTGCAGATGCAGGCCATGGCCCGGGCCAGTTCCATCGACGACATGTTCGCGCGGCTCGAGGCGGACGGCTTCTTCCTGCGCGTCGATCCGGCGGTGCCGGCGACCATGCTGCACGGCGCGATCGTCAGCGAGGCCGAGGTGGAGCAACTGCGCCGCATCCGCGACGTGGTGCGGCTGGGCCGGGTGAGGCGCATCGAACGCGATCGCATCGTGCTGGACGAAGGGGAGGTGCCCACCGACGAAGACACGGTGCATGTGCACTGCGCGGCGCAGGGCCTGCGCCATCCGCCGCTGCGGCCGGTCTTCGAAGCCGACCGCGTGACGGTGCAGCCCACCGCCTGGGGTTTCTACAGCTTCCAGATCGAGCTGCTGGGGGTGGTGGAGGCGCTCGTGGGCAGCGACGACGAGAAGAACCGGTTGTGCCCGCCGATCGCCTATTGGGATCGGCCTGCGGACTACCTGTCCGCGTACCTTGCGCTGCTGGCCGGTGAGCGGGCGAGGGCGGCGTATCCGGCGGTGGCGGCTTGGGCGAAAGGGTCGCGCTTGAATCCGCTGGGGGGGCTGGGGAAGTATCGGGAGGATGCGCGGGTGCTGGCGACGAAGGAGGTGTTCAAGCAGGTCGCCTCGGTTGCGGTGGCGAATGCGGGGCGGATGGTCGCGGTGGCGGGGTAGGGCCGCTGAGGCTGCCATCGCCGTCATTGACGCACGTCAAGTGCGGCGGCGGCGCCCGGGCGCAGGCTTGGCGGGATTCCAACCGATGCCCGGGAAAGACCGCGATGACGATGAAACCTCCAGTTGCCTTCCGCCTGCTCGTCGCGTCCGCACTCGCGCTGGCCACGCTCTCCGCTTGCACCGCGCCGGCCCAGCGCTCGAACACCGGCGCTGCCGCGGTGAAGGCCTCCGTGGGTGCGGTGCGCACGATGGCCGATTTCGATGCCGTCTACATCGCGGCGCTGGCTACCAGCACCGCCGCGGCGACCGACAGCAGCAGGGTGCCGGCCGCCCGCCGAGCCCTGGACACACTGCACGCGCAGTGGCCAACGCAGGAGCGAGCGCTGCGCGATGCGTGGGGCACGCCCGCGCCCCCGAACTGGATTGCCGCGGTCGGCACCGCCGGCGCCCGCATCGCGGCCGCCGTCAAGGCGGGGACGCGGCCCGATTGGCACGCCGTCCACGAAGAGCTGGAGGAAGTGCGGGTCGGCCTGCGCGAGGCGCGCGTCGCGCTGGGCATGGATTACTTCGTCGACCGCCTGACCGCCTACCACGCGCCCATGGAGGAGCTGGCGCTCGCCGGCACGCAG
Source organism: Ramlibacter sp. (assembly GCA_021323335.1). Lineage (GTDB taxonomy): Bacteria > Pseudomonadota > Gammaproteobacteria > Burkholderiales > Burkholderiaceae_C > Ramlibacter. The sequence continues at coordinate 11,962 of JAJTCN010000066.1, read as the reverse complement.
TGGAAGCCCGGCGACCTCACGCCGCAGCGGCGCGCGGAGCTGCAGCGCGCCTGGCGCCAATGCCTGGCGCTGTGGGACGGCATCGAACGCTTCCCCTTCGACCCCGCCGCCTACGGGCTGGATCCGGCGCGATCGGCGCAGCTGCGAGCCGCGCTGGCACAGGAGCGCCAGGCGCTGCAGGCGCTAGGCGCTGCCATGGCCGGCTCCGACGATGCAGCGCTGCTGCGCGCTGCGGCAGGCGTCAAGCCGCCCTTTGCCCGCGCCTTCACCGCGTTCGCCCGATCCGATCCCTGAGGCGCGCCCATCAGCCGTGCACCAGCACGCCGAGCACCACCGCGCCATTCAGCAGGATCCAGCCGATGCAGGCAACGTAGAGGGCCTTGTCGCGCCGCGCCAGGCCATGGACGAACCACAGGCAGGCGGCCAGCAGATAGGTCCCCCAGGACAGCACGGACACGCCGGCGACCTGCCCGTCCACCCACACCGTCCAGATCTGCGGCAGCGTCATGACCATCGTTGCGATGGATACGAACGGGAGGATCTTCGCAACCGGGCTGTCGCGCTCCTCCGCTGCCTGCAAGGCGCCAGGTCCATGGGCCATGTTCCGCTCCTTGGTGCCGGGAGCCGGACATCATGCCGCAGCCGACCGCGCTTTCCGCTATAACGCCACCCATATCCGGAGATCTCGCATGCGCATCGGAATCATGGGATCAGGCGGCCTCGGCGGCTACTTCGGCGCACGCCTCGCCCTCGGCGGCGCCGACGTCCACTTCATCGCCCGCGGCAAGCACCTGGAAGCCATGCGCAGCCAGGGCCTGCGCATCGAAGGCCCCGAGCCGCTGCACGCCCGCGATGTGAAAGTGACGGACAACCCCGCCGACGCCGGCGTGATGGACGTCTTGATGCTCGGCGTGAAGCTGTGGGACACCGAACAGGCCATCGCGCAGATGCGGCCCATGGTGGGGCCGGACACGGCCGTCATCTCCTTCCAGAACGGCGTGCTGAAAGACCAGTACCTGCGCGCCGCCTTCAGCGAGCGCCAGATCATGGGCGGGGTCGGCTACGTGGCCACCACCATCGAGTCGCCTGGCGTCATCCGCCAGACCGGGCCCATGCAGCGGCTGCTGTTCGGCGAGTTCGACGGCAAGCGTTCGGCCCGCGGCGAGGCGCTGCTGGCGGCGTGCAAGGCCGGCGGCATCAACGCCGAACTCTCCACCGACATCGTGCGGGAGATCTGGCAGAAGTACGTCTTCCTGGTCGGGCTGTCCGGGACGACCACGACGATGCGCAAGACCATCGGGCCGATCCGCTCGCACCCGCACACCCGCGCCTTCCTCGTCGACGTGATGAAGGAGGTGATCGCCGTCGGCCGCGCGCATGGCGTGGCGCTTCCCGAAGACCACATCGATGCCGCCATGCAGCGCGCCGACACCGTCTCGCCTGACATGACATCCTCCATGCACCACGACCTGGAGCGCGGCAACCCGCTGGAGGTGCGCTGGCTGGCCGGCGGCGTGGTGGAGCTCGGGCAGGCCAGGGGCGTGCCCACGCCGATGAACCGGGCCATCGCCGACATCCTGGCCCTGCACGCTGGAGGCAACCGTGGCTGACACCGCACTGCACCGCATCTCCGACCTGCGCCTGCGCGGCGTGACCTGCACGGCGGTGGAAGTGCCGCTGCGCTACGTGCTGGGCACCAGCGCCGCCACCGTCAAGGCCGCGCCGCTGCTGCTGGTGGAAGTGCACACCGAGCAGGGCATCACCGGCCGCTCCTACGTCTTCTGCTACCGGCGCAGCGGCGCGAAGCCGATCGCCGCCATCGTCGAGGACGCGGCGGAAGTGGTGCGCGGCGAGCGCATCGCGCCGGTGGCGTTCGCCACCAAGCTGCAGCGCCGCTTTGCCTTGATCGGCGTCACTGGGATCGTGCGGATGGCGCTCTCCGCCTTCGACATGGCCCTGTGGGATGCGATGGCCATCGCCGCCGGCGTGCCGCTGGCCACCTTGCTGGGCGCGGCGCCGCGGCCGGTGCGCGCCTACAACTCCTGCGGCCTGGGCCTCATGAGCGCGCACGCAGCGGCCGACGAGGCCGAGGCGCTGCTGGAAGGCGGCATGCAGGCCGTCAAGCTGCGCCTGGGCTACGCCACGCTGGCCGAGGACCTCGCCGTGACGCGTGCCGTGCGCTCGCGCCTGCCGGACGACGTGCGATTGATGGTGGACTACAACCAGGCGCTCTCGCGCTTCGAGGCGCTGGAGCGCGGGCGGGCGCTGCAGTCCGAAGGCGTGGCGTGGCTGGAGGAGCCGATCCGCCATGACGACCTGCCCGGCAACGCCGACATCGCCCGCTCCCTCACCCTCCCGCTGCAACTGGGCGAGAACTTCGACGGACCCAAGGACCTGCTGCGCGCCATCCAGGCCGAGGCCTGCGACCTGGTGATGCCCGACGTGGCGCGCATCGGCGGCGTCACGGGGTGGATGCAGGCCGCCGGCGTGGCGGAGGCGCACGGCATTCCCATGAGCTCGCACCTCATGCCGGAGGTCAGCGCGCACCTGCTGGCCGCCACGCCCACCTGCCATTGGCTGGAGTACGTGGACTGGACGGACGCCATCGCGGCGGAGCCGGTGAAGATCGTCGACGGCCACTGGCCCATCGGCGATCGGCCCGGGACCGGACTGGCGTGGGATGCCGACAAGGTGGCGCGTTATCGGCTGGACTGACGCGCCTGGCGCGGGTCATGCCGTCGGCACGGTGCCGCCGTCGATCACGTACTCCGTCCCGGTGATGGCCGCGGCGCGGTCGGATGCCAGGAAGGCAATGAGCTCGGCCACCTCCTGGGGCCGGGCGGGCCGGCCCAGGGGGATGCCGCCCAGCGCCTGCATCACGCCGGCTTTCGCCGCGGCCTCGCTGGTGCCGTTGTCCCGCGCCAGGCTGGCCACGAAGCGCATCGACGCCTCCGTCTCCACCCAGCCCGGGGAGACGCGCACAACGCGCACGCCGCGGCCGCTGACTTCCTTCGACAGGGCCTTGCTGTAGTTGGAGAGCGCGGCTTTCGCGGCTGCATAGGCGGTGGTCGAATCCGGCAAGGGCATCTGCCGCTGGATCGAGGTCACGTGCACCACCACGCCGGACTGCTGCGCCAGCATCAGGGGCACCAGCTGGCGGTCCAGCCGGACGGCGGCCAGCAGGTTCAGGTCGATCGCGTCGCTCCAGTGCCGGTCCGTCAGCACGCTGAAACCGCCGGCGGGAGCGCCGGAGCCGCCCGCCACATGGACCACGATGTCGATGCCGCCGAGCCGCTGGATGACCGCCGCGGCCAAGCGACGACACCCCTCCGCCGTCGCAACGTCCGCCTCGACGAATTGTTCATGGGCGCCTCCGTCATCCGGCGTGGCGCGCGCTGCCACCAGCACGGTGGCCCCGGCCTGCTGCAGCCGCAGCGCGACGGCGGCGCCGATTCCGCGGGTGCCGCCCGTCACGAGGACGCGCTTGCCCGCGAATTCGGGGGAGGGCTGGATGGAGGATGCGGGAGCGTTCTGGAGCATGGGGGAGTCCTTGGTCGGGGCGGTTTCCGCATGTTGGTCCTACACTTCGCCGATGCCAAGAACGCACCAGGAACTGGGTGACTTACCGCGAGGTAAGGCGTACACGCCGTTGAGTGCCGCGATCGACGTGGAGGTGGCGCTGCGCTTGCTGGAGGGCCGTTGGAAGCTGGTCATCCTGTTCCAGCTGTTCGACGGCCAGGTGCGCCGTTTCTCCGAGCTGGAAAGGCTGGTGACCGGCGTCTCGCAGAAGATGCTGGCGCAGCAGTTGCGGCAACTGGAGGCCGATGGACTGGTGGCCCGCACGGTGCATGCGGAGGTGCCGCCGCGCGTGGAATACCGGCTGACCGGGTGGGGAGAGCAACTGTGTCCCGCGCTCGACGCCCTGCTGGGCTGGCTCGCGCTGCGGCCGGACGCCTAGCCGCCCGATGTCTGTGCCCGATGTGTCGCGCACCCTGCGGGGCGCCATCCACGCGCTGCGCGCCCAGTTCTTCGTCGCCGGCGCGCTGTTCGCCACCTGGGGCGTCCACGTGCCCAGCGTCAAGGCGCACTACGGCCTGAGCGAGCAGTCTCTGGCCATCGCGATGCTGGCGGGCGGGGCCGGCGCCGTGGTGGCCTTGCCGTATGCGGGGCGGGTTCTCGCCCGCTTCGCGCCGCGGCGCGTCGTGCCGCTCATGGGCCTGGTCTGCATGCTCGCCGTCGGCAGCTTGCTCTGGCCATCGCTCTATGGCTTGCTGCTCGCGCTCATGCTGGTGTACGGCATGGCGGCGGCGCTGTTCGACGTCGCCATCAACGACGAAGCCCTGGCCATCGAGCGCCATGCCGACCGGCCGTTGATGAGCGGCTTCCACGGCATGTTCAGCCTGGGCGGCATGGCCGGCGCCGCGGCCTGGAGTCTGCTGGCTCCGCTGGGCGTCGCGCCGCATGTCCACCTGGTCGCCGCCTCTGCCGTATTGGGAACCGTGGCGCTGGCTGCCGGCGCTTTCATGCTGCGCGATGTCCGCAACGCGGGCGGGGGCCGAGCGCCACTGAGCCTGCCGCACGGACCGCTCGTGCTGCTGGGCCTGTTGGCCGCGCTGGGCCTGGTGGGCGAGGGCGCCATGTACGACTGGAGCGTCCTGTACCTGCGGCAGGAGCTGGGGACGTCCGCGGGCATCGCCAGCCTGGGTTATGCGAGCTTCAGCGGTGCGATGGCGGCCGGCCGCTTCGGCGGCGACTGGGTCCGGGCGCGCGTGCGATCGGTGACCTTGCTGCGCTTCAGCGGCGCCTTGGGCGCGGCCGGAATGGCGCTGGCCATGGCCGTGCCGCATCCCGCCGCGGCGCTGTCGGGCTTCGCGCTCGTGGGCCTGGGCTTCGCCAACATCGTGCCGGTGTTGTTCAGCGCTGCCGGTCAGGTGCCCGGCATCTCGCCCGCGCACGGCATCGCGGCCGTGTCGGCGGTCGGCTACTTCGGCTTGATGGCGGGTCCGCCGCTGATCGGGTTCATCGCGGAGGCAAGGTCGCTCACCATCGGACTGCTGGTGGTGATCGTGTTCGCGGTGGTGGTGTCGGCGTTGGCCAGGCGGGCGCTGCGGTCCCCGCGCTAGCGCCATCGCCCCTGTATAAACGCGCCATCACAGGAGGCACCATGGGACTTCTCGACGGCATGCTCGGCAACGCGGCCAAGATCGATCCGGCCCGGATCCAGCAGGAGTTCGCGCAGATCCTGGCACCGGGAGAATCGGTGCAGCACGCCTACCAGCTGATTCGCGACTACCTGGTCTTCACGGACAAGCGCTTCGTGCTGGTGGACAAGCAGGGCCTGACGGGCAGCAAGGTGGAGTACCACTCCATCCCCTACCGCAGCATCACGCACTTCAGCATCGAGACGGCCGGCACCTTCGACCTGGACGCCGAACTCAAGATCTGGATTTCCGGAACGGCCATGCCGATCCAGAAGCAGTTCAACAAGAAGCTGAGCATCTACGAGGTGCAGGCGGTGCTGGCGAGCTACGTCCTGCGCTAGCTTCAGAACGTGATGCGCACCGACGGCGCGCTGCGCTTCGCCTCGCCGTGGAACACCGCCTCGATATTGTTGCCGTCGGGGTCCAGCACGAAGGCTGCGTAATAGCCCGGGTGGTAGGGGCGCTCGCCGGGCGCGCCGTTGTCCTTGCCGCCGTGCGCCAGCGCGGCCTTGTGGAAGGCTTCGACCATCGCGCGGTCCTGCGCCTGGAAGGCGAGATGGTGGCGGCCGGTCAGCTTGCCCTGCGCAGCCTGGCTTTCGGCCGTGGAGACGAACAGTTCGTCGGCCCAGAAGTAGCCGTCGCCGGTGCCTCCCATGGGCACCTTCAGCACTTCGAACACGGCCGCGTAGAAGTGCTGCGATGCGGGAAGGTCGCGCACGACCAGTTGCACGTGGTCGATCAGCCTGCCGCGGTGCAGCTCCTGGGTTTCCATCCTGGCTCCTTGCAAGAAGATTCGCGTTTTAAGGGGCAGGGGCGCCGACGTCAATCTCGTCGGTCGAGGCACTGGAGGTCCGGAAGCCTGCGCTAAGCTTGCACCCATGCACACGCGTACCCTTGGCCCTTTCACCGTCACCGCCCTCGGCCTGGGCTGCATGAACCTCAGCCATGCCTACGGCGCGCCGCCGTCCGCCGAGCAGGGCGAGAAGGTCTTGCGCGCGGCGCTGGACGCGGGCGTCACGCTGTTCGACACGGCCGCGCTCTACGGCTTCGGCGCCAACGAGACGCTGGTGGGCCGGGTGCTGAAGGCCGATCGCGGCCGCATCACCCTGTGCAGCAAGGGCGGCATGGGCGGCGTGAAGGGCGACGACGGCGTGACGCGCCGCGTGATCGACGGCCGGCCGGAATCCATCCTGCGCCACTGCGAGGACAGCCTGCGGCGCCTGCAGACCGACGTGATCGACCTGTACTACCTGCACCGCTGGGACAAGAAAGTGCCGGTAGAAGAAAGCATCGGCGCCATGAGCCGGCTGGTGGAGCAGGGCAAGGTGCGCACGCTCGGCCTGTCCGAAGTGTCGGCCGCGACCATCCGCAAGGCCCACGCGGAGCATCCCATCACCGCCGTCCAGACGGAGTATTCGCTGTGGACGCGCAACCCGGAGATCGCGGTGCTGGGCGCCTGCCGCGAGCTGGGCATCGCCTTCGTGCCCTTCAGCCCGCTGGCGCGCGGTTTCCTGTGCGATGCGGTGCATGACGTGACCGCGTTCGACGCCAAGGACATCCGCCGGGCCATGCCGCGCTTCGAACCCGCGCACTACGCGGCCAACCTGAAGCTGCTGCCCGGCTACAAGGCGCTGGCGCAGGAGGCCGGCTGCACCCCGGCGCAGCTGGCACTGGCCTGGCTGCTGCACCAGGGCGAGAACATCATTCCCATTCCCGGCACGACCAACGTGGACCACCTGCGGGAGGACCTGGGGGCGGCGGACGTCAAGCTGTCGGCGGACCTGTTGCAGCGGCTGGATGCGCACATCAACCAGCAGACGGTGCATGGGCATCGGTACAGCGCGCAGTCGCGCAGCGAGGTGGATACCGAGGAGTTCTGACTCGCCGTCATTCCCGCGGAGGCGGGAATCCAGAGCTCCCATGCACCCGGATCCGGAAGCCCTGGATTCCCGCCTCCGCGGGAATGACGAATTCTCAATCCGGAATCGGCTCCAGCTCCGCCCGTGCCCGGCTGCGCTCGCTGTGCAGCACATACAACCCCGCCCCCACCAGCAGCGCGATCCCCGCCCACGCCACCGCGTTCGGCACATCCCCCCACACCACGAAGCCGAGCAGCAGCGCGAACAGGAGCCCGACGTAGCGGAAGGGCGCGACCACGCTCATCTCGCCGGCGCGCATGGCGATGGTCAGCATGAAGTACCCGATGCTGAGGAACACGCTGGCCGTCGCCAGCAAACCCAGGCTTTGCCAGCTGGCCGGCAGCCACTCCTGCTGCAGGCTCCACAGCCCCGACAGCAGCGTGACCGCCAGCGCCGTGGAGAACGTGATGGCCAGCGACGGGATGCCGCGGTCGATGGTGCGCGTCATCAGGTCGCGGCCGGCGTGCAGCAACGTGCCGCCCAGGCAGAGCAGGGCATAGGCGTTGAAGGCCGCGCCGCTGGGCTGCACCACCAGCAGCACGCCGGTGAAGCCCGTGACGATGGCCAGCCAGCGCGCTGCGCCCACGTGCTCCTTGAACGCGATCACGGCGAACAGGGTGATGAACAGCGGCGTGGCCATGTTGATCGCCGTCGCGTTGCCGATCGGCAGGTGGAACAGGGAGGTGAGGTAGGTGAGGGTGGCGCAGGCGTCCAGGAAGGCGCGCAGCAGCACGCGCCGTTCCCACAGGCGGGGGATGTCGCGCAGCAGGCCCATCGCGCCCAGCACCGCCAGCAGCAGCACCGTGGCGAAGAGGCCGCGCAGGAAGATCAATTGCCCGGACGGAAGCGACTCGCTGACGTGTTTCACGAGGGCGTCGTTGGCCACGAAGCTGGCCATGCCGGCCGACATGGCCAGCACGCCGCGACTGTTGGCGGCGCGCTGCGCCTGCGGGTTGGGAGGGGTCATGCGGGCGTGATCTTAAGCGGCGCCTGCGCCGGATTTGATCTGGATCAGTCCACGGGGTCGCCCGGCGCGGAACACTCCCGGCATGGCGACCCACCAGCAACCCATCCCGGGGACCATCCTGTTCGACGGCGCGCAGGCGCAAAAGGGCTATGCCCTGAACAAGATGTGCTTCTCGTTCAACGATGCCGGCAACCGCGATGTCTTCCGTCGGGACGAGGAGGCGTACATGCGCCACTACGGCCTGGACGAGGCGCAGGCGCAGGCCATCCGCGACCGCAACGTGCTGGCCCTGCTGGCGGCCGGCGGCAACGTCTATTACCTTGCCAAGTTCGCCGGCATCCTGGGCCTGGACGTGCAGGACCTCGGCGCGGCGCAGACCGGCCTGAGCAAGGAAGAATTCAAGGCGCGCCTGGTGCGCCAGAACCAGCAGCTGCCGCATTTCTGAGCAGCACGCAGGAGACCCACGACCATGGCCACGATCCTCGGTGGGCTGACCACCTCCCACGTGCCCGCCATCGGCGGCGCCATCGCCCGCAAGCAGCAGGGCGAGCCCTACTGGAAGCCCTTCTTCGACGGCTTCCTGCCGGTGCACAAGTGGCTGGAGGAGGTGAAGCCCGACGTCGCGGTCGTCTTCTACAACGACCACGGCCTCAATTTCTTCCTGGACAAGATGCCGACCTTCGCCGTCGGCGCCGCGCCGGAGTACCGCAACGCCGACGAGGGCTGGGGCATTCCGACGCTGCCGCCGTTCGCGGGCGAGCCTGGCCTGTCCTGGCACATCATCGAGCACCTGGTGGAGCGCGAGTTCGACGTGACCACCTGCCAGGAGATGCTGGTGGACCACGCGTTCACGCTGCCGCTCAAGCTGTTCTGGCCCGACGCGATCCCGGTCACCACGGTGCCGATCTGCATCAACACCGTGCAGTTCCCGCTGCCCAGCGCGCGCCGCTGCTATGCGCTGGGGCAGGCGGTGGGGCAGGCGATCCAGTCGTGGGACAGCGACAAGCGCGTGGTGGTCATCGGCACCGGCGGGCTGTCGCACCAGCTCGACGGTGAGCGGGCGGGCTTCATCAACAAGCCGTTCGACCTGAAGTTCATGGACAGCCTGGTGAACGACCCCGAGTGGGCCACCCAGTTCAGCATCCACGAGCTGGTGGAGAAGACCGGCACGCAGGGCGTGGAGCTGCTGATGTGGCTGGCCACGCGCGGCGCGGTGCCCGGACGCGTGCGCAAGGTGCACACCAACTATCACATCCCCATTTCCAATACTGCCGCCGGCATGATGGCGCTGGCATCGGTGGCCTGAACGCATCACGCGCCTTGCCGGCGCGGCCCTCGCGGCGCATACTGACCGTGTCGTCTCCAGCATCAGAGGAGGACCGACATGAAGAACGCAGTGGAACCCGATGTCATCGGGGGATTGAGCATCTTCGAGAAGTCGTGCGCCTATTGCGGCGCGCACTTTCGCGTCCTGGCGGTGCGCACCGCGCACGAGGCCCAGCGCGAGGAATACGAGTGTCCGGAATGCGGCATGGCGTACCGCACCGAGGCAGCCGGCGAGCCGGAGGTGCAGTTGCTGCGCCGGCGCACCGACGGCAAGTCCGACCGCTACCAGCAGACGATGTTCTAGCTACCGCAGCCGTGCGGGACCGAGCATCGCTTCGGTGAGCCCGAATTCCGCGATGCGCCGCGGCAGCGGCAGGCCGCGCGCGAGCGCCGCGCACGCCTCGCCCATCGCCGGCGAGGTCTGGATGCCGTAGCCGCCTTGCGCGGCCACCCAGAAGAAGCCGGGCGCCTGCGCGTCGAAGCCACCGACCAGGTCACCGTCCGCCACGAACGAGCGCAGTCCCGCCCAGGTACGCGCCGGCCGCCGGATCTCCAGCGTGGTCATCTGCTGGATGCGGTCGATGGCCAGGGCGATGTCCATCTCCTCCGGCTGCACGTCGTGCGGCGGCACCGGGTCGGCATTGGCCGGCGAGCCGAGCAGCATGCCGGCGTCCTGCTTGACGTACCAGGACTCGTCGGCGCTGATCAGGCAGGGCCAGTGGCGCGGGTCCATGCCGGCCGGCGGCGCGAAGGTGAAGGCGGAGCGGCGCTTGGGCTGCAGGCCGATCGGCCGCACGCCGGCGAGGCCGGCCACCACGTCGGCCCAGGCGCCGGCGGCGTCGATCAGCACCGGCGCGCGGAACACTCCTGCCGGGGTGGTGACCTGCCACTGCTCCTTCGCCCGTTCCACCGCCGTCACTTCGGCGTCGCACACGATGCTGCCGCCGGCGCGCCGCACGCCGCGCAGGTAGCCCTGGTGGATGGCGTGCACGTCCATGTCGAAGGCATCGGGCTCGAGGGCGGCGCCGATCACGCGCTCCCGGCGCAGGGCCGGCACCAGCGCCACCGCCTCGTCGGCGGAAAGGTCGCGCGCGTTGGGCGCCATCGTGCGCAGCAGGTCGCGGTGCGCCTGCAGTTCCTCCTCCTGTCCGTGCGTGGCCACCAGCAGGCAACCGCGCGGGCCGAGCAAGGGGTGCTCGGAGAAGCCGTCCGGCGGCGCGTCGAAGAAGGCGCGGCTGGCGCGCGTGAGGGCCCGCACCTGCGCCGTGCCGTAGCTTTCCAGGAAGAGGGCGGCCGAGCGGCCGGTGGAGTGGTAGCCGGGCTGCGACTCCCGCTCCAGCACCGTCACGCGGCCGTGCGGCGCGAGGAAGCAGGCGACCGAGGCGCCGGCGATGCCGGCGCCGATGACGAGGTAGTCGGCTTGGTGCATGGGCAGATTCTGCCCGGCTTCGCCCCTCACCCCAACCCTCTCCCCGGAGGGGAGAGGGAGCAAGAAAAAGGGCCCCGGGGGGCCCTTTCGTTACAGCGTGTCGATGAACGACCGCAGCTTGTCCGAGCGGCTCGGATGCTTCAGCTTGCGCAGCGCCTTCGCCTCGATCTGGCGGATGCGCTCGCGGGTGACGTCGAACTGCTTGCCGACTTCCTCCAGCGTGTGGTCCGTGCTCATCTCGATGCCGAAACGCATGCGCAGCACCTTGGCTTCGCGCGGGGTCAGCGAGTCGAGGATGTCCTTGACCACGTCGCGCAGGCCGGCCTGCATGGCGGCCTCGATCGGCGCGGTGTTGCCGGTGTCCTCGATGAAGTCGCCCAGGTGGGAATCGTCGTCGTCGCCGATCGGCGTTTCCATGGAGATCGGCTCCTTGGCGATCTTCATGATCTTGCGGATCTTGTCTTCCGGGATCTCCATCTTGGCCGCCAGGATGCTGGCGTCCGGCTCGAAGCCGAATTCCTGCAGGTGCTGGCGCGAGATGCGGTTCATCTTGTTGATGGTCTCGATCATGTGCACCGGGATGCGGATCGTGCGGGCCTGGTCCGCGATGGAGCGGGTGATGGCCTGGCGGATCCACCAGGTGGCGTACGTCGAGAACTTGTAGCCGCGCCGGTATTCGAACTTGTCCACCGCCTTCATCAGGCCGATGTTGCCTTCCTGGATCAGGTCCAGGAACTGCAGGCCGCGGTTGGTGTACTTCTTGGCGATCGAAATGACCAGGCGCAGGTTGGCCTCGATCATTTCCTTCTTGGCCTCGCGCGACGAGGCCTCGCCCTCGTTCATGCGCTTGTTGATTTCCTTCAGCTCGGCCAGCGGCACCACCACGCGCGACTGCAGGTCGGCCAGCTTCTGCTGCAGTTCCTGGATGGCGGGCACGTTGCGGGCGATGATCACGCTCCACGGCTTGCCGGCCGCGGCCTGCTTCTCCACCCACTTCTGGTTCAGCAGGTTGGGAGGGAAGTCCTTGATGAAGGTTTCCTGCGGCATGCCGCACTTGTCCACGATGATGCGGCGCAGCTCGCGCTCCTTCTTGCGCACGTCGTCGACCTGGCCGCGCACC
>JAJTCN010000065.1 GCA_021323335.1 Ramlibacter sp. | reverse complement strand
CCAGGAAGCCATCAAGCACGGCGTGCGCAAGATCAACATCGACACCGACATCCGGCTGGCGATGACCGGCGCGGTGCGCAAGTTCCTGGCCGAGAACCCGGACAAGTTCGACATGCGCGAATGGATGAAGCCGGCCCGCGAGGCGGCCAGGCAGATCTGCAAGCAGCGCTACGTCGAGTTCGGCTGCGAAGGCCAGGCGTCCAAGATCAAGGGCGAGAACCTGCAGGTCGTGGCAGCGAAGTACGCCAAGGGCGAACTCGCGCAAGTCGTGAACTGAGTGGCCACCGCCCTCCACACCTCCAACATCACCTCGCTGCCGCTGCTGGCGCGCGGCAAGGTGCGCGACAACTATGCGGTCGGCAGCGACCGCATCCTGATGGTGGCGAGCGACCGGCTCTCGGCCTTCGACGTGATCATGGGCGAGCCCATCCCCGGCAAGGGCGAGATCCTGACGAAGATGGCGCTGTTCTGGTTCGCGCGGCTCGGACACGTCTGCCGCAACCACCTGACCGGCGAAGCGCCGGAAAGCGTGGTGACGCCGGCCGAGGTCCCGCAGGTGCAGGGGCGCTCGATGCTGGTCCAGCGGCTGCGCCCGATCATGGTGGAGGCCGTGGTGCGCGGCTACCTCGCCGGCAGCGGCTGGAAGGAGTACCAGGAGTCGCGGTCCGTCTGCGGCGTGCCCTTGCCGCCGGGGCTGAAGAACGCCTCGAAGCTGCCGCAACCGATCTTCACGCCGGCCGCCAAGGCGACTTCCGGCCACGACGAGAACGTCAGCTATGAGCGCGTGGTGGAGATGATCGGCCCCGGGCTGGCGGCGAAGATCCGCGACACCAGCATCCGCCTGTACCGCGAGGCCGCCGACTTCGCGCTGACCAAGGGCCTGATCATCGCCGACACCAAGTTCGAGTTCGGGCTGGACGAACGCGGCGAGCTGGTGCTGATGGACGAGGTGCTCACGCCCGACTCCTCGCGCTACTGGCCCGTCGAGGGTTACCAGGCCGCGTTCGCCCAGGGCGACAACCCGCCGAGCTACGACAAGCAGTTCGTGCGCGACTGGCTCGAGTCGGTGCGAGTGGATGGCCAGCCCTGGGACAAGACGCCGCCGGCGCCGCGGCTGCCGCAGGACGTGATCCTCAAGACCGCGGCGAAGTACCGCGAGGCGCTGGAGCGGCTCACGGCCTGAGGGCCGGCGAGCCTGCAGTCCGGCCGGCGCGGGTCAACCCTTCAGCTGCTTGCGGCGCTCGGCGTATTCGGCCGCGTCGATCTCGCCGCGCGCGAAGCGCTCGCGCAGGATCTGCAGTGCGCTGTCGTGGCGCGCGCCCCAGCCGCCGCCCGCCAGGGCCCGCACCAGCAGCACCGCACCGGCGATCAGCAGCAGCCACCAGGCCAGGTGCAGCAGGCCGAACCAGCCCCAGCCACCGGCCCAGGAGCCGTCCCATGCCCACATATGGCCCCACATGGCGGACTCCTCAGCGCACGCCGCGGCGCAGCTGGTCGCGCTGTTGCGGGGTGAGCACGGCGTCGATGCGCTTGCGCGACTCGAGCATGTTCTCGAACATCTGCCGGTGCAGGCTGGCGACGCGGTCGTAGTCACGACGCTGTGCCTGTTCGTCGAAGGGCGCTCCGTCGTTCCACATCAGCTCGTGCATCTGCTGCATCAGCGGCCACTGGCGGGTGCGGGCCTCGCGCTGGATCTCGGCGATCCGGGTGCGCTGCTCGGCGGACAGGTCGGCGGGAAGCCCGCCGCCCCAGACGCCCATCATCCCCTGACCCATCATGCCGCCGCCCATGGGCCCGTAGCCGGAACCCATCATCCCGGGGCCCGAACCATACCCGTAGCCGGGACCGCCGCCGCCCCACATCATCCCGGGGCCGGCACCCGGGCCGAAGCCGCGGCCGGGACCCGGCTCGGCGGCGTTCATGGGCGAGCAGCCGGCCAAGGCGATCAGGCCGGCAGCAGAGAAGATGGTGACGATGCGTTTCATGTCGGGCTCCAGTGCTGCAACCATAGGCCGTCACGCCAGCCGCGACTTGATCTGCGGCAAACGTGGCGAATGTTGCAGAAAGGGCGCCAACGACCGCCGGTCGCGCGCTATGCTGGTTCGATGAAAGCCAAACTCCTCCTCCTGGCCGCCGCCGCGGTGCTGGCCGCGCCGGCGTTCGCGCAATCCGACGCGCAGTGCATCGTCGCCGGCCGACTGAGCGAGGGCGCCTGGGCGCCGCGCCTGGCCGGCGTCCAGCTGCTGGGCGCCAACGGGCGGGCGCTGGCAGGCAGCGGGCGGCAGGCCATCGCGGTCGCGAAGCAGGTGCAGCTGTCGCAGCCGGCCCTGCTGTCCCGCTGCAATGGGGACCAGCCGCTGCTCAACGCCGATGGCGAGCCGGCCGGGCGCAAGACCGATGTACCGGCGCTGTCCGCCGGCGTCGTTGATATCGAAGGTGTTGCCTTCCCGAAACTGCGCACCGGCGGCGAGCTGGTGGAGCTGCGGGTGCGGGTGCCGGGCGAGCGGGTGGTGATGCTCACGCGGTGAATGTCGGGGTGCGCTGCGCGCAACCCGACCTACACGGTAGTACTCGTAGGTCGGGTTCGGCGACAGCCGACCCCGACATGCCCGCTTACGAGAGCACCACGCTCGACAACCGCCGCCGGTACGTCGCCACCACCGGATCGTCCGGCGGGATCTGCCCCTCGGCGACCTTCGGTTTCGGCGGCTCGATGATCTCCAGGATGGCGATGTAGGTCTTGCGGGCGAGGTCCTCGCTCCAGGCCTTGTCGCGCATCAGGATCTCCAGCAGTTCGTCCATGGCGGCCGTCCACTGCTGCTGCGCCATCAGCAGGCGGGCGCGGTCGAAACGGGCCTGGAAGTCGCGCTTGTTGGCGGCGATCCTGGCGTCGAGGCCGGCGGGCGACGGCTTGCTCGCGGCAAAGCCCAGCGCGTCCAGCCACCGGGCCAGCGCATCCACCTTGCGGATCGCGGCCGCCTTGGCCGCCACCGGCTCGAAGGCCCGGCGGGCGTCGGCCTCGCGGCCGGCCAGCAGCAGCGCCTTCACGTAGTCGAAGCGGGCGTCGTCGTTGGCGGGGTCGGTGGCCACCGCATGCTGCAGCTTTTCCAGTCGCGCGGCGGGGTCCTCCGCTTCGGGTTCGGCCGCGAACTCCTCTTCCTCCGGCTCCTGCTCCAGGGCCTGCACGTGCTTGTCCAGGAACTCCCGGACCTTGCCTTCCGGCAGCGCGCCCATGAAGCCGTCGACCGGCTGGCCGTTCTTCATCAGGACGATGGTGGGGATGCTGCGGATGCCGAACGCGCCCGCCAGCTGCTGTTCCTCGTCGGAGTTGATCTTCGCCAGCTTGAAGCCGCCGCCGTATTCACCCTCCAGCTTCTCCAGGATCGGGCCGATGGCCTTGCAGGGCCCGCACCAGGGCGCCCAGAAGTCCACCAGCACCGGCTGGCTCATGGAGGCGGCGATGACCTCCTGTTCGAAGTTCTCGGTGGTGATGTCGATCATGCGGGGTCGCTCGGCTCGCTAAAAGTAAAATCAGGCTTCTTCTACGGGAATTCTATGAACATGAGCGCCGTGTCCGTCGGGGTCGTCATGGGGTCCAGCAGCGACTGGGACACCCTGCTGCACGCGGTACAGATTCTCCAGGAATTCGGCATCCCCCACGAGGCGAAGGTCGTCTCCGCCCACCGCATGCCCGACGACATGTTCGCCTACGCCGAGGCCGCGGCCGGCCGCGGCTTGAAGGCGATCATCGCAGGCGCGGGCGGCGCGGCCCACCTGCCCGGCATGCTGGCGGCGAAAACCACGGTGCCGGTACTGGGCGTTCCGGTGGCCAGCCGGCACCTGCAAGGCGTCGATTCGCTGCACAGCATCGTCCAGATGCCCAAGGGCATCCCGGTGGCCACCTTCGCCATCGGCGCCGCCGGCGCAGCCAACGCCGCGCTGTTCGCCGTGGCCATGCTGGCCAACCACGACCCGGCGCTGCGCGCCAGGCTCGAGGCGTTCCGCGCGCGCCAGACGGACGCGGCGCGCGCCATGACCCTGCCGCCGAAGGACAGCCAATGACCTTGCTGTTGCCCGGCGCCACGCTGGGCGTCATGGGGGGCGGCCAGCTGGGCCGCATGTTCGTGCATGCCGCCCAGCGCATGGGCTACTTCACGGCGGTGCTCGACCCCGACGAGGGCAGCCCGGCCGGCCGCGTCAGCCACCACCACGTGCGGGCGGACTACCTCGACGAGATCGGGCTGGCCCGGTTGTGCGGCCATGCCGACGCCATCACCACCGAGTTCGAGAACGTTCCCGCCGGCGCGCTGGCCAGCCTGGCCGAACACCGGCCGGTCGCCCCGGGCGCCGCGGCGGTGGCGATCGCGCAGGATCGCGCCGAGGAGAAGGCGCACTTCGCGCGCTGCGGCGTGCCGTGCGCGCCGCACGCCGTGATCGCCGACGCGGAAGACCTGGCCAGCGTCGGCGACGACCTGTTGCCCGGCATCCTGAAGACCGCGCGGCTGGGCTACGACGGCAAGGGGCAGGCCCGCGTGGGCACGCGCGCCGAGCTGCGCGCGGCGTGGGAAGGGATGGGCCGCGCCCATTGCGTGCTGGAAAAGCTGCTGCCGCTGGCCTTCGAATGCTCGGTGCTGGTCGCGCGCGGACGCGACGGCGCCATGGTGCACCTGCCGGTGCAGCGCAACCTGCACCGCGCCGGCATCCTCGCCGTCACCGAGGTGCACGAAGGCTGCGTGCCCGCCGAACAGGCGCGCCGGGCGATCGAGGCGACGCGCCGCATCGCGGAGGGCCTCGACTACGTGGGGGTGCTGTGCGTCGAGTTCTTCGGGCTGGACGACGGCACGCTGGTGGTCAACGAGATGGCGCCGCGGCCGCACAACAGCGGCCACTGGAGCATGGATGCCGCCGACGTGTCGCAGTTCGAGCTGCAGGTGCGCACCCTGGCCGGCCTGCCGCTGGTGCAGCCGCGCCAGCACAGCCCGGCGCTGATGCTGAACCTGCTGGGCGACCTGTGGTTCGGCCGGGGGACGGCGGAAACCACGCCGGACTGGGCCTCCGTGCTGGCCTTGCCGGGCACGCACCTGCACCTGTACGGCAAGCTGAGCGCGCGGCCGGGCCGCAAGATGGGCCACCTCACGGTCACCGGCGAGACGCCGCAGGCCGTGCGGGCGGTCGCCCTGCAGGCCGCGCAGCGCCTCGGCATCGCGCCTTTCTGACCGCGCCATGATCCTCGACGGGCGCCTGCCAGGGTCCATCGCGCAAGCCGCGCAGGTGCTCGCCGCCGGCGGCCTGGTGGCGTTTCCCACGGAAACGGTCTACGGCCTCGGCGCCGATGCCGGCAATGACGCTGCGGTCGCCGGCATCTTCGCCGCCAAGGGCCGCCCCAGCGACCACCCGCTGATCGTCCATGTCGCCGATGCCGCGGCCGCGGAGCGCTTTGCCGCGCAGGTGCCGCCGGTGGCGCGGCGCCTGATGCAGGCCTTCTGGCCCGGGCCGCTCACGCTGATCCTGCCGCGCCGGCCGGAGCGCGGCGCGGCGGCCGCGGGCGGCCAGGATTCGATCGGGCTGCGCTGCCCCGCGCATCCCGTCGCCCATGCCTTGCTGCTGGCGTGCGCCCAGGCCGTGCCGCCGGTGGACGGCCTGGCCGGCCCCAGCGCCAATCGCTTCGGCCGCGTCAGCCCCACGACGGCGGCGCACGTTGCGTCGGAGTTCGACCAGGGCCTGCTGGTGCTCGACGGCGGCGCCACCATGGTGGGCATCGAGTCCGCGATCGTCGACTGCACGCGCGCCCATCCGGTCCTGTTGCGTCCCGGCGTGCTGACGCGCTTGCAGATCGAGCAGGCCTGCGGCGAAAGGCTGTGGCTGCCCGAGGAGATGCCGGATGCGGCGCCGCGCGCTTCCGGCACGCTGGAGGCCCACTACGCGCCGGCGGCGAAGGTGCGGCTCATGGACGGCAGGAGCATGCAGACGGCGCTGGACTTGCTGGGCCCGGACGCCGGCGCCATCGCGGTCTACGCCCGCTCGGCCCTGCGCACCCGTTCGCCGCACTACCGGCGCATGCCGGACGATGCGGTCGAGACCGCGCGGCAGCTGTTCGCGGTGCTGCGCGACTTCGACGCCGCCGGCGTCAAGCTCATCTGGGTGGAGGCGCCGCCGGACACCCCCGACTGGGACGGCGTGCGGGACCGCCTGCGCCGCGCCGCGGCGAGCTGAAACCCCGCGTTGACACACCGTCGGTAAACTCACCGGTTTCACCCGGAAAGATCTTCATCATGGCAACTCAATGGTTGCGGCGCGGCTGGCTGGCGGCCTGTGCGTCGGTCCTGCTGCTGGCATCCTGCGGCGGCGGCGACATCGTGGACCCGTTCACCCCTTCGCGGATCGTTGCATTCGGCGACGCCATGGGGGACGTGGGCCAGAACGGGGCGCGCTACACCGTCAACGACGGCACCATCAACGTGTGGACGGAGTACGTGGCCGCGCAGTACGGGCTGACGCTGGAGCCCTCGTCGAGCGGGGGCTTCGGCTACGCCACCGGCAACGCGCGCGTGCTGGCCAAGCCGGACGCCGCCGGCAACAACGCGACGCCCACCGTGAAGGAGCAGATCGACGCCTTCCTGGCCACCGGGACGCTCTCCGACGAGGACATGATCCTGGTCAGCGCGGGCACTTCGGACGTCATCGCCGAAGTGCAGGCGGTGCTCACCGACGCGCAAGACGAACAGGAGATGCTGGCCGCCGTCGAGAAGGCGGGCCGCGACCTGGGCACCCAGGTGCGGCGCCTGGTGGATGCCGGAGCCGAGCACGTCATCGTCGCGGGTCCCTACAACCTGGGCCGCTCGCCCTGGGCGTTCGAGACCGGGCGGGCAGATTTGCTGGAACGCGCCAGCACCCGGTTCAACCAGCAGTTCCTGGTGTCGGTCGTCGATCTCGGCGAGAGCGTCCTGTACGTCGATGCGGCGCTGTTCTTCAACCTCGTCACGGGCAGCCCCACGAGCTACGACCTTGCCGAGACTGCGCCCTCGGCCTACGTCTGCACCTCGGTGGATCCGGGTCCCGGCATCGGCACCGGCGCCGGCGAAGTGAACTCGAACCTGTGCACGCCCGACACGCTCGCCGCCGGCCGTGAGGAGTACACGTTCTTCCTGTTCGCCGACCGCGTCTATCCGACGCCGCGCGGGCATCTGCTGTTCGGCGACTACGCCTCCGGCCGGATCAAGGAGCGGTTCTAGCGTCCACCGGGGCCCCCTGCGCGGGGCCCTTTTTCCGGGCGCCGCGTCAGGGCTGGCGGGCGGCCCATTGCACCAGCGCCTGCGCCACGCCGCGCACGGCCGAGGCGCGCGGGTGGTTGGCGATGGCCACCAGCACGTAGCGGCGGCCTTGCGGGCCGTGGACGTAGCCGGCCACCCCGGCCACGTCCACCAGGCTGCCGGTCTTCAGGTGGGCCAGGCCGATGTTCTGGCGGCTGCGCCGCAAGGTGCCGTCCAGGCCCAGCGCGGGCAGCGACGCCACGAAATCGGGCATCAGCGGCGAAACCCAGGCGGCCTGCAGCAGCTGGCCGAGCTGGCCTGCGGTGACGCTCTCCGTGCGCGACAGGCCGGAGCCGTTGTCGGTGACCGGCACCTCGCCGCCGAAGCGGTCACGCCACCACGCCGCCAGCACGTCGCGCGAGCCTTCGAGCGTGCCGCTGGAGCGCTGCTGCAGGCTGAGCGTGAGGAACAGCTGCTGGGCCATCACGTTGTTGCTGAACTTGTTGATGTCGCGGATGACTTCGGCCAGCGATGGCGAGGCGAATTCGAAGGCCGGCCTGGCGCCCGCCGGCACGGGCCCGTCGCGCACCTGGCCGCGCAGCTCCCCGCCGATGTCGCGCCAGGTGGCGGCGATCGCGCGGGCCGCATAGCCCGCGGGATCGGGAAAGGCGATCTGCCAGGTCCGCTCGCCGCAGGCGGCGGGAAAGGTGCCGGGGAATCGGACCCGCGCCGGATTGCGGAAGTCGGCCTGCAGGGGCGTGATCCAGTCGCCGCACGCGCCGCTTGCCAGCGGCACGCTCGCCGGCCATTGCACGCCGCCCAGCGCCGGTTCGGTGCGCACCCGGGCCTGGCCGTCCTGCGGCGTGAACGTCACGGTCACGGCCTTGAAATTGACCAGCAGCGCATCCGGGCTGGCGTTGTAGGGGCGCAGCGGCTCGCCGTCGAACGCGCCCGGATCCCGCGCAGGCACCGCGAAGGCCGTCCGGTCCAGGACGATGTCGCCGGCGATGCTGCGCACCCCCATGGCCTGCACGCGCTTGAGCAGCAGCCACAGGCGCTCGATCACCAGTTTCGGGTCGCCCTGGCCCTTGATGACCAGGTTGCCCTGCAGCACGCCGTCGCGCACCGGGCCGTCGAAATAGACCGGGGTGCTCCAGGTGTAGGTCGGGCCCAGCAGTTCCAGCCCGGCCAGCGTGGTGGCCAGCTTGGTGATGGAGGCGGGGTTCACGCGGACGTCCACCCGGTGCGCCACGCGGGCCGGGCCGCCTTCCGCGGGCGCCACCAGCATGACCACGGCGTCGCGCGGCAGGCCGGCTTCGGCCAGGGCGTTCTCCACCTCCGCGGGCAGCCCCTGGGCGGAGGCCGTGGCGCCGGCCCAGGCGAACAGGCAGCAGGCGAGTGTCCGGTACTTCATGCGCGCCATTATGGTTTGGCCGTTGCTTCGATAATGGCGGGTTGCCGGAACCCGATGTGAACCTCCTCGCCTTCGACACCAGCACCGAGACGCTGTCCGTGGCCGTCGCGGCCGGCACGGCCGTGCTGGAGCACACGGCGGCGGGCGGGCCGCAGGCGTCCGCCAGCCTGATTCCCGTGATCGAGGACATGCTGGCGCGCTCCGGCCTCACGCTCGCGGCACTGGACGCCATCGCCTTCGGCCGCGGGCCCGGCTCCTTCACCGGGCTGCGCACGGCCGCCGCGGTGGCGCAGGGCCTCGGTTTCGGCGCCGGCGTGCCGGTGCTGCCGATCGATACGCTGCTGGCCGTGGCGGAGGAAGCGCGGGGACTCAGCGGCGCAACGCGGGTGGTGGCGCTGCTCGACGCGCGCATGGGCGAGGTCTACTTCGCCGCCTACGAGCGCGTGGGCGACGGCTGGACCACCCGCACCCCGCCGGCGCTGGCGCGGACGGAGGAGGTGCAGGTGCCGGCCGGCTGGACGATCGCGGGCAACGTGGGGGAAGCGCTGGCCGCCCGGCTGCCGTTCGCAGGCGCGCGCGTCACCGCGCTGCCCACCGCCGCCGCCCTGCTGCGGCTGGCGCCCGCCGGGCTCGCCGGGCAGGCCGCCCATCCCGCCGCGCAGGCCCTGCCGCTCTACATCCGGGACAAAGTGGCGCAAACTACCGAAGAGCGCGCGGCCGACCGCGCGCGCAAGGAGGCGCGGCGCGCGGCCGACGCGGCGGAACCGACATGAGCGCAGTTTTCAAGAGCATGGAAGCGGGCTTCGAGCCCATGACCGAGGACCGCCTGGAGCACGTGGTCGCCATCGAGCGGCGCGCCTATGCCCACCCGTGGACCCGCGGCAACTTCGCCGATTCCCTGCGGTCGGGCTACCACGCCCAGATCCTCGGCGCGGGGGATGCGGTGCTCGGCTACTTCGTCGCCATGCTGGGCGTCGACGAAGTGCACCTCCTGAACATCACGGTGGAGCCGGCCTGGCAGGGCCAGGGCTGGGGACGCGTCATGCTCGATGCGCTGGCGATCTGGTCGCGCGCGCAAGGGGCCCAGTGGCTCTGGCTCGAAGTGCGCACCACCAACCTGCGGGCGCAGCAGGTCTACCAGCGCTACGGCTTCCGGCGCGTCGGCGAGCGCCGTGGCTACTACCCGGCCGACCAGGGCCGGGAAGACGCCATCGTCATGAGCTACAAGCTGTGAACCTCTCCCCGCGGCAACGCGCCATGCTGGCGGAAATGGGTGTCCGCGTCTTCGTGCCGGAGCCGGTGCCGGGCAGGGACGACGTCGCCCCTGCCGTCCGCGAGGCCGTGGCCGCCCGCGCCCCTGCGCCGCCTGCACCGGCGGCGGCGCCGGCGCCCTTGGCCGCGGTTGCCACCGCCGTCGCCCCGGCCGCCGTGCGCATTCCGTCCGGGGACGGCGTCGACGGCCTCGGCTGGGAGGCGCTGGAGCAGGTGGTGGGCGACTGGGCTTCGGCCCTGCGGCGCAAGCCCGTCTTCGGCGAAGGCGACCGGCAGCCGGACTGGCTGTGCGTCGGCGACCCGCCGGTGGAGGAGGAGCTGCGCCGCGGCGCCCCCTTTGCCGGCGACGAAGGCAAGCTGCTGGACAACATGCTGCAGGCCGTGGGCGCCAGCCGCCGCCGCGGCGCGTACCTGACCAACGCCTTCAAGTGCCGCCTGCCCGACGACCGCGAGCGCGAGGCGGAGGAAGCCGCCCGCTGGGCCCTGGTGCTCCAGCGCCAGGTCGAACTGCTGCGGCCCCGGGTGATCCTGGCCATGGGCCGGTTCGCCGTGCAAATGCTGCTGCAGGTGAACGAGCCGCCGGGCCGCCTGCGCGGCCGCGTCCATCGCTATGGCGACGTGCCCGTGGTGGTGACTTTCCACCCGAAATACCTGCTGCACAACCTGCCGGACAAGGGCCGGGCCTGGGCCGACCTGTGCCTTGCCCAAACGGTGCTGCGCGCGGACGCCTAGCAGGCGCCGCCGCGCGCGTCGGCACTACTTCACGCGGCCGGGCCGGCCCGCCCGGCGGCGTCCGGGAACGCATTGCGATCAATGTAACGCTGTGCTACCTTCGTTGAGTCGCAGGAGCACCCGCAATGTCCAGGTCCAAGGCCAAGCGCCCACCCGCCCACAGCGTCGCGTCGGCGCCCGCCGTCGCCGGGTTCCGGCCTGCCGGCGCGGCCCTCGCCGTGGCAGCCGCGCTGGGCATGCAGCCGGCCGTCGCGCCCGCGCAGCCCACGGGCGGCCAGGCGATCCACGGGCAGGCGAGCTTCTGGTCCAACGGCAACAACTTGGTGGTGCGCACGCAGAACGGTGCGGGCAACTTCTCGGCCATCAACTGGCAGAGCTTCTCCATCCCGGCCGGCAGCGTCACGCGCTTCGTGCAGCCCACGCGGGACAGCACGTCGATCAACCGGGTGCTCGGCAACGACCCGTCGGCCATCTTCGGCACGCTGCGCTCCAACGGCAAGCTGGTGCTGGTCAACCAGTCGGGCATCGCGGTGGGCGCGGGCGCGGTGGTCGACACCGCGGGCTTCACCGCTTCCACCCTGGGCATGAGCGACGAGGACGCCGCTTCCGGCCGGTTGCGCTTTGCCGGTGACAGCGCCGGTGCGCTGACGGTGGACGGCAGCATCGTCGCGCGCAGCGGCGACATCGTGCTGATCGCGCCGAACGTGCGCACGGGCGAAGCGGCCCTGGTGCAGAGCAACGGCGCGACCGTGCTGGCGGCGGGACGCAAGGTGGAGATCACCGGCCGCGGGCTCGAGGGCATCCACCTGGAGGTGCAGGCCGGCGACAAGGCGGTGAACCTGGGCACGCTGAAGGGCGACGCGGTGGGCATCTTCGCCCGGACGCTCCGGCATTCGGGCCTGGTCGAAGCGCGCGCGCTGACGGACGAAGGCGGCAAGGTGGTGCTCCAGGCCACCGGCGGCGATGCGATGGTCAGCGGGGCCATCGTCGCTTCGGCGGGCCAGCAGGGCGGCAGCGTGGACGTGCTCGGCGAGCGGATCGGGCTGATGGCGGGAACGGCCATCGACGCGAGCGGCGCCCAGGGCGGCGGCCAGGTCCGCATCGGCGGCGATTTCCAGGGCAGGAACGCGGACGTGCCGAACGCCAGGGCGACCTACGTGGATGCGGCCGCGACGATCCGCGCGGATGCCACCGCCAACGGCGACGGCGGCCGGGTGATCGTCTGGGCCGACGACAGCACGCGCATGCACGGCGACATCTCCGCGCGCGGCGGCGAGCAGGGCGGCAACGGCGGCTTTGCCGAGGTGTCGGGCAAGCAGTTCCTCGAATTCGCGGGACGCGTCGACCTGCGCGCCCCGCAAGGTGCGGCGGGCACGCTGCTGCTGGACCCGACGGACATGGAGATCTCGGGCACGGGCGGCACCGGCACGAGCGTCGGCCCCATCTTCAGCGGCACCGGCGGTACCTCGAACATCCGGGACACCACGCTGGCAGCGCAGCTGGAACTGGGCAACGTGCAGGTGACGACGGCCGGCGCCGGAACCAGCACCAACAACGGCTCGATCACCCTGAAGGGGAACGCCAATGTCGCGTGGAACTCCGGCAACACGCTGGGACTGTTCGCCGACTCGTTCATCCAGCTGGACGGGAACATCACCGCTGTGGACGGCACCGGTGCCACCAACGGCGCGCTGCACCTGCAGGCCGGCACGTTCATCAACCAGAATTCGACCACCAGCATCCTGCGAGTGAGCAACGTCTTCGCGCAGAGCGCGAACGGCGGCATCTCGCTGACCGGCGCCAACCTGATGGACCGTTTCCAGGGCGCGGCCGCGGGCCCGGGCAACCACATCTCCGTCGTCAATGCCGGGCCGCTGACCATCGGCCAGGTGTCCACCCCGTGGGGCGGTGGAGGCTTCGAGGCGATCACCACCTGGGACGGCACCAACGCCGGCAACGTCGACATCACCACCACCTCCGGTGACCTGCGGGTTGCGCCGGGCGCCAGCTTCAACGTGGGCGGCAATGCGCTGCTGCACGCCGCCTGCAATTGCTCCGACGTCGTGATCGACGACACGAACCTCTATGCGATGGGCACGCTGCAGGTGCTCGCCGGGCGGGACGTGCGCATCGGCGCGAGGACGGACCTGGGCGAGACCTCCACCTACCTGAGCGGAAGCACCGGCTTGAGCATCTCCGCGGGACGGGATGTCGTGGTCGGCAACACCGAGTTCGTCGAGGTCGGTTCCAGCACCGGCCTCAACAGCAACGGCGGCGACATCGACATCACCGCGACCGGCGACATCCGGTTCCGCTCCAATTCGCCCTACTTCGGGGCCAACGCGATCCAGGGTTACGGCAGCAACCGCGTCACCAGCCTCGACGCCGGCGGCGACATCCAGTTCGGCACCTCGACCCGCGTCTATCGTGCCAGCGGGAGCATCGACGTCTTCGCGGGCGGGAGCATCCTGGGCCAGGGCACTTTCCGGACCAATGGCCGCGTATCCAGCGGCGTGGGCAGCATCCAGCTGCAGGCAGCCGGGGGTTCGCTCAGCTTCCAGGAGGTGAATTCGCAAGGCAGCTTCTCCGGCGTGAGCGCCGGCGACATCCAGTTGCTGGCCCGGGACGACATCAACGGCGGCAACATTCTCGCCAACGGCACGGACGCATCCGGCGGCAACAATGCCGGCAACGCGGCGCGGTCACCGTCACGTCCAGCAGCGGCGGCATCTTCTTCGACACGGTGAACGCGCAAGGCGGCAGCACCACCGACGCGTCCGGCCTGATCAGTCCCGCCGGCCGCGGCGGCGACATCCTCCTGCAGGCCGCGACGGACGTCGACGGCGGCGGCGTTTTCTCCAGCGGCGGCGACGCCATGGCGCTCGGGGCGACGGCCAGCGCACCGGTGGCCAGGCGCGCCGGCGACATCACCGTGTTCTCCGGCGGCCGCATCGACCTGAGCAACGTGCGGGCCGACGGCGGCCAGGTGTCCATCGGCTCCGGCAGCGGCGGCACCGCGGGCGCGGGCGGCAGGATCCTGCTCTCCGCGGCGACGGGCGTCGATGCCGGCAACCTCTCGGCCACGGGTGGCCGGGCCGAAGCGCAAGCGGGCACCGCGGGCACCGCCGGTGCGGGCGGCGGCATCCAGGTGTCCAGCACGGACGGCGAGGTGTCACTCGGCTCCATGAACGCGCACGGCGGCCACTCGCTGGGCTCCACCGGCGCCGGCGCGGGTGGCGTGGGCGGCACGGTGGTCGTGTCCACCAGCGGCGACGTGTCCGGCTACGACGTGGACGTCAGCGGCGGCAGCGGCGCGGCGGGCCAGGCCGCCGGGTCGATCAACGTCAACGCCGGCGGCTCCGTCGGTTTCCAGGCGCTGTTCGCGAACGGTGGCTTCTCCGACAGCGACAGCAATGGCGGGCGCGGCGGAGTCGTCGCGGTGACGGCCGATGGCGACATCATGCTGCAGTCCTACGGCGATCCGGCGGTGTCCGTGAACGGCGGCGGCAGCTACATCGGCCGCGGCGGCGATGCAGGCTTCATCAACGTGGCGTCCGCCGGCGGGTCGGTGATCGCCGAGCAGATGCCGGTGGTGATCGACGGACCCGCGGCGGCCAGTACCTGGCCCACCCCCGGCTTCAGCGCCAACGGCGGCTACGGCGCGACCGGGGGCGACGGCGGCGGCATCACCCTCGGCGCCAAGCTCCACGTCCGCACCGACGGCGTCCAGGCCATGGGAGGCGATGCGCTGCTGCCGGGCGGCCTGGGCGGCCGGGGTGGCATCGCCGCCGTCACCTTCGGCGGCACGCTCCTCACGCCCGCCATCGACGCCAGCGGCGGCAACGGCGGCCAGGCCGTCGGCGGCATCGCCGGCGGCGACGGCGGCAGCGGCGGCACCGTCATGGTGGTGCGCTCCAGCGGCAACCTGCTCCTGGACGGCGGCGTCCAGCTGGTCGCGCGCGGCGGCAACGGCGGCGACGGGGAAGCCGGCGGGTCGCCGCTGGCGGGCAACGGCGGCGCCGGCGGGCTGGTCGATGTCTCTTCCACGGGCGCCGCGGTGATCCTGCGGGCGCCGGAAATCCATTCGCAGGGCGGGATGGGCGGTGTCAACGCCGACGCCAGCACCGGCGCCACCGGCCAGCAGGGCGCCTTCACCGCGGCCGGCACCACCGTGCAGGTGCAGGGCGCGATGCAGCTGCACTCGATCTGGGTGAACGACTCCGACGTGCGCATGGAAGCGTCGTCGTCGGTCACCGGCGGCGGCGCCTTCGTCAACTTCGGCGACGTGCAGCTGGTGGATGCAAGCTCGTTGATGCCTTCCGGCGGCGTGGTCAACGCCGAAGGGGCGCGCATCGTCGCCGCCGCCGGCACCTCGGACCTCAACCTGGTCGACAACCACGGGCTGGTGAAGGTGGCCGCGGGTGCGACCACCACCACGCCGGACTTCGCCTTCAACGAAGGCAGGCTGGTGGTGGACGGCACGCTGAACATCGGGTCCGGCGTGAGCAGCGGCCCCGCCGTGATGCTCACCAGCTTCTTCACCAACGCCGCCAGCGGGGAGATCAGCGGTACCGGCAACCTGGTGGTCGCCGGAGGCACCGGAACGGTCGACAACTTCGGCGCGATCTCGCCCGGAGGGGCCGGCACGGTCGGCACGCTGACCCTGACCGGCAACCTGGTCATGGAGTCCGGCTCGACGCTCGCGCTCGACTTCGGCGGCGCGACGTCCTTCGACCAGCTCGCGGTGAACGGCAGCGCGACGACAGGAGGCGCGGTCGCCGTCAACGTGCTGGGTGGCGTGGCGGTTCCCGACGGGTCCTACAGCGTGATCCAGGCCACGACGCTCGATGCGGGCACGCTGCCCACGGTGACGCCGGCGACCTTCAGCCCGCAGGCCAGCGCATCGGAGCTGCTGCTGGTCGTCGCGGCTCCGCCGCCGCCGCCGCCACCGCCACCGCCGCCACCGCCGCCACCGCCACCGCCGCCACCGCCGCCGCCGCCGCCGCCGCCGCCGCCGCCGCCGCCACCGCCGCCACCGCCGCCACCGCCACCGCCGGCCGCACCGCCGACGGTGCAGAACGAAGTGGTGACCTTCGCGCAGTTGTTCGTCGACATGGCCAACACCCAGGACGACAAGAAGGACAACAAGGGCAAGGACGACATCGTCATCACCGACACGGCCTGCAAGCCGTGACGTGAGGCGCTAGAAGCGCGGCAGGTCGGGGTGGGCGATGCGGCCGCCCCGGACCAGCATCTTCCCGTACTCGGCGCAGCGGTTCAGCGTGGGGACGACCTTGCCGGGATTGAGCAGGCCCTGCGGGTCGAACGCCAGCTTCACGCCCCGCATCTGCTGCAGTTCCGGCTCGCTGAACTGGACGCACATGGAGTTGAGCTTCTCGACGCCGACGCCGTGCTCGCCCGTCACCGTGCCGCCCATCGCCACGCTGGTCTCCAGGATGTCGGCGCCGAACAGCTCGCAGCGATGCAGCTGGTCGGCGTCGTTGGCGTCGAACAGGATCAGCGGGTGCAGGTTGCCGTCGCCGGCATGGAAAACATTGGCGCAGCGCAGCCCGTACTTCTTCTCCATCTCCTGGATGGCCAGCAGGATGTCCGCCAGCCGCTTGCGCGGGATGGTGGAGTCCATGCACATGTAGTCGGGGCTGATGCGGCCGGAGGCGGGGAAGGCGTTCTTGCGGCCGCTCCAGAAGCGCAGGCGCTCCTGCTCGTCGCGGCTGACGGCGATGGCGGTGGCGCCGGCGTTGCGCAGCACCTCGCTCATGCGCCCGATCTCCTCCTCCACCTCCTCGGGCGTGCCGTCGCTCTCGCACAGCAGGATGGCCTCGGCCATGAGGTCGTAGCCCGCGTGCACGAAGTCCTCGACGGCGGCCGTCATCGGCTTGTCCATCATCTCCAGACCGGCGGGGATGATGCCGGCCGCTATCACGGAGGCCACGGCGTCGCCCGCCTTGCGCACGTCGTCGAAGCTGGCCATGATGCAACGCGCGAGCTGGGGCTTGGGAATGAGCTTCACCGTCACTTCGGTCGCGACGGCCAGCATGCCCTCGCTGCCGATGACCACCGACAGCAGGTCCAGGCCGGCGGCGTCGAGCGCGTCGCTGCCGAATTCCACCGGTTCGCCGGCCGCGGTGAAGCCGCGCACCTTCATCACGTTGTGCAGGGTCAGGCCGTACTTCAGGCAGTGCACGCCGCCGGAGTTCTCGGCCACGTTGCCGCCGATGGTGCAGGCGATCTGGCTCGAAGGGTCGGGCGCGTAGTACAGGCCGTAGCTGGCGGCCGCCTCGCTGATCGCCAGGTTGCGCACGCCGCACTCGACCACCGCCGTGCGCGACACCGGGTCGATGCTGCGGATGGCGTTGAACTTGGCCAGCGACAGCGTCACGCCCAGCTGGTGCGGCAGCGCGCCGCCGGAAAGGCCGGTGCCCGCGCCGCGCGCCACCACCGGCACCTGCAGCGCGTGGCAGGCCTTGAGCACCGCCTGCACCTGCGCCTCGGATTCGGGCAGCGCGACCACCAGCGGGCGCTGGCGGTAGGCCGTCAGGCCGTCGCATTCGTAGGGCGTGGTGTCCTCGCGGTGCCAGAGCAGGGCGCCGCGGGGCAGCAGCGGCTCCAGCGCGGCGACCACGGCGGCTTGCCGTTCGGCGCGCTGCAGGACTTCGGGATCGGCGGGGGCGTTCATGGCAGCACTGTAGCAAGATCACGGTCTTGTGGCCGTTGATGAGCACGCGGTGCTCGCTGTGCCACTTGACGGCGCGCGCCAGCACCATGCTCTCGGTGTCGCGGCCCTGCGCGGTGAGGCTTTCCACCGAATACGAGTGATCGACCCGGGCGACGTCCTGCTCGATGATCGGACCCTCGTCGAGGTCGGCGGTCACGTAGTGGGCGGTCGCGCCGATCAGCTTCACGCCGCGATCGTGCGCCTGGTAGTAGGGCTTGGCGCCCTTGAAGCTGGGCAGGAAGCTGTGGTGGATGTTGATGGCGCGACCGGCCAGCTTGCGGCACAGGTCGTCCGACAGGATCTGCATGTAGCGCGCCAGCACCACCAGCTCGGCGCCTTCCGACTCGATCACCTCGTACTGGCGCGCCTCGCCCTGCGCCTTGGTGGCGGCGGTCACCGGGATGTGGTGGAAGGGCACGTTGTAGCCGGCGGCCAGCTGGTAGGACTCGCGGTGGTTGGAGACGATCGCGCGGATGTCCAGCGGCAGCAGCCCGCTCTTCCACCGGAACAGCAGGTCGTTGAGGCAATGGCCGTCCTTGCTGACGAAGATCACCGTCTTCATCGGCTGGCGCGCGGCGTGCAGCTTCCAGTCCATGCGGTAGCCCTCGCCGAAGTGCTTCAGCTGGGCCTGCAGGTCCTCCTGCGTCAGCTGGCCGCAGGCGAAGCGCACCCGCATGAAGAACAGGCCGGTGTCGTGGTCGTTGTACTGCGCGGCTTCCTCGATGTTGCCGCCGCGCTCCAGCAGGAAACCGGAGACGGCATGGACGATGCCGGGCCGGTCGGGGCAGGAGAGCGTCAGGATGTAGGCGTCGGACATAACGCGGCATTGTCGCCGAAGGGGCAAAATGGGGCCTCGTTCCAGGAGTTCCCATGGCGTACAGCGACTTCAACATGGACAGCCACTGGCTGCCCTTCACCCCGAACCGCGCCTTCCGCAAGGATCCGCGCATCTTCACCGGCGCCGACGGCATGACGTTCACCACGCATGACGGCCGTCAGGTGATCGACGGCATCTCCAGCCTGTGGTGCGTGGGGGCCGGCCACAACCGCAAGCCCATCAACGAAGCCATCAAGAAGCAGCTGGACACGCTGGACTACGCGACGGCCTTCCAGGCGAGCAACGACCAGGCCTTCGTGGCGGCGCAGAAGATCGCGGCGATGGCGCCGGGCGACCTGAACAAGGTGCTGTTCTGCAACTCCGGCTCGGAGGCGGCCGACACCTCGCTGAAGGTGGCGCTGGCGTACCACCGCTCGCGCGGCGAAGGCCATCGCAACGTCTTCATCGGCCGCGAGAAGGGCTACCACGGCGTCGGTTTCGGCGGCATGAGCGTGGGCGGCATCCCGGCCAACCGCAAGATGTTCGGCGCGGCGCTGCTGCCGCGCGTGGACCACATGCGCTTCATCCACGACCCGGCCAACGCGTACATCCACAACCGCGAGCCGGAGTCGCAGGAGGACTACCTGCTGGAGCTGGAGCAGCGCATCCTGCCGCTGCACGACCCGAGCAACGTCGCCGCGATCATCGTCGAGCCGGTGGCCGGCTCCGCGGGGTGGTACCTGCCGCCCAAGGGCTACCTCAAGCGGCTGCGCGAGATCTGCGACAAGCACGGCATCCTGCTGATCTTCGACGAGGTGATCACCGGCTTCGGCCGCATGGGCACCAACTTCGGCGCGGACTTCTACGGCGTGGTGCCGGACATGCTGAACTTCGCCAAGGCGGTCACCAACGGCGTCATCCCGCTGGGCGGCGTGATCTGTCGCGACAAGCTGTACGACGCGATGATGAAGACCGAGGCGCCCGAGCACGTCATCGAGTTCTTCCACGGCTACACCTACTCCGGCCATCCGGTGGCCTGCGCCGCGGCGATCGCGACGCTGGACCTGTACGAGAAGGACGGCCTGTTCCAGCGCGCCGGCGAGATGGGCAAGGTGCTGGGGGATGCGTTCCACTCCACCTTCAAGGGCCTGCCGAACGTGGTGGGCATCCGCAGCCTGGGGCTGGCGGCGGCGGTGGAACTGGCGCCGATCGCCGGCTCGCCCGGCAAGCGGGCCTACGACATCTTCGTGGACTGCTTCAAGAAGGGTGCCCTGGTGCGCCCGGCCGGCGACGTGCTGGTGATCGCGCCGCCGTACATCGTGGAGAAGTCGCACATCGACAAGCTGGTGAACACGCTGGCCGATTCGGTGAAGGCGCACGCCTGACTCTCCGTCACCCCCGCGAAGGCGGGGGTCCAGGGCATTGAAGGAGGCGCTGCGGCGCCTCTTTCTCCGGGAGCCCTGGATTCCCGCCTGCGCGGGAATGACGGTCAGGGCTTGCCCATCTGCTTGCGCAACTCCGCGCAATAATCCCGCCCGGTCTCCTCCCGCGGCAACTCCACCGGCCGGACCGACAAGGTGGCCGGCAGGTGCAGCGGCACGCCGACATCCGGCCGCACGTGGCCGGCTCCCGCCAGCAGCACCACCGTCTTGCCGGGCCGCGCCAGCGACGCCACGGTGTGCGCCATCGCGACGTCGCGCGCGATCTGGATGCGCGCCATCGGCGGGATCTGCTCCGCGGGAACCAGGTCGCAATGGCCTTCGCGCACCGCCTGCCGTTGCGCCGCCAGCGCCGGCGGCGGCAGCCGGCCGTCCAGCAAGTCGTCGCGCATCGCCTGGCGTTGCCGGTCCTTCGGCAGGTTGGCGCCGGCCACGGGCACGCCGGCGCGCACGGCGGCCATCACCGCCGGCGCATAGCGCTGCCAGGGCCAGGCCGCCCGGTTCCAGCGCAGGGCCAGTTGCACCTGCTGTTCGGATGCGGTGGGTTGCAGTTTCGCGGTGCTCGTGCCCTGCTCCGCCATCTCCAGCGCGAGCCCGGCGAGCCGCCCCTGGTCCGCCAGGGTGGTCACCCAGCGCTCGTGCGTGCGGGCATGGCCGGCGGCGTCGTGCTGCTCACCCAGCAACAGGACGTCGACCGCGGGGGCACTGGCCGGCTCGGGGTCACGTGGGATGCCGGAGCATCCGGCGAGGAGGAGGAGGGGGAGAAGGACGGCGGCTGCTGGGAAGCGCATGCACCGATGGTACCGGTGCTGCCTCAGCCGCCTGCGACGAAAGGTATCGCCGGGCCGTGCCGGCCCGGCGGGGTCTGGCGCGTCAGTGGATGACGAGGGGGTTCTGTGCCAGCTCGGCGTACCCGTCGAGCGTCTCTTCCACCTCTTCCTGGGTGGGGGTATTCAGCTGCCATGCATTGATCTGGCGCTGGAACGCGTCGGCCCAGGAGCCGTCGAGGTAGACCTCCTTGTTGGAGCGCTTGTCCACGATCTCGAAGCCGTGCCTCACCATCTGCGGGTGGGATTCGCCCTCTGCCGGCTCGTTGGCCTGCAGGTGCACCACCACGAAGGAATCGGAGTCGTAAAGCATTTGCATGTTTGTTCCTTAAGCCTGTAGCTGGCTGCAAGACGCTCCGATTCAAGTGGACACTCAACCAGAACTTCGCAGGCATCGGCCGGATTGGCCATGGCTGCAATTTAGGCTGGGGCACATTCAGCCCCTGTCGGTTGATGACCAGCGCTGGTCCACCGTGTCACCGTTGGGGTTTGTCAGACGCAGGCGCACGGGGGCGTAATCCATGCGGGGCGCCAGCCAGAGCTCCACCTTCTGGTCGTACTCCTTGCGCGGCAAGCGCTGCAGCTTGAGGGCCCGCACATCGCCCCCGGGCAGGCGCAGGTCCTCCTCGCCTTCCACTGAGAAGATCCAGTTCTCCGCGTCCCCGGTGCCGGCGGTCGGGACCGTGATCGTGCTTCCCGCCACGTGCCTGTCGGGGCTCCCCGCCGCCAGCGAGGCCAGTTGCAGCACGACGCTCAGCCGGTCCTGCATGCCCTCGGCCAGCGGCGCGTCGGGCCGGTTGTTGCTGAAGACGAGCCGGTTCTTCTCGCGGTCGAAATGCGTGGCCTTCTCGCTGCGGCTCTTGTCGGAAAAGTAGTCGGGCGCCAGGCCCTGCGCCGTCACCCGGCCCACGCTGCGTTGCACGCGCGATGGCCGTCCGAGCGCCGAGGCTTCGAGCCGGGCTTCGTAGGCGTGGCCGTCATGCCGCCAGGTCAGTTCGGCTCGACCCCCCAGCGTGAAGCCGCGGTACTGGGCCTGCACGTCGTAGTGCAGGCGGACGGAGGGCAGGACGGACACGACGACGGCAGGTGCGGCCTGGGCAGCGCGCCGGTTCGGCGCTTCGGCGGGCGCGGGTGCGGCGGGCGTCACTGGCGCGACCGGTGCGACTGGTGCAGCGGCGGGTGGCGCGGCTTCGGGGGCGGGTGCGGGTTCGGGTGCCTGGGCCACTGCGGGCCGGGGCCGCGCCGCCGGCGGGGGAGCCACGCGCGCTGGCGCGGGAGCGGGCGATGCGGCCGGCTCGGTCGCGGCGGGCGGTGATGGCGAGGGTGGCGGTGGCGCGATCGTGCGGGTGTGGAAGGGCGCCGGTGGCGGCGGAACCACCTTCTCGCCTTCCGGCTGCAACAGGACCACGTGGACCGCGAGCACGACGCCGGTGAGCGGCGCCAGCCGCCGCGCCGTCGCTGCGGCCGGCGCGGGCTTCACCCCCGGTGCCCCAGGTCGCTCGAAAGCTGCGAGGCCGCCGCGCGCAATGGCTTTTCCACCGCGCCGCCCCACTCGGAATCGAAGCTGCCGGCCGGGCCGAGCGCCACCATGCCCAGCGCCATGTGGCCGTCGGAGTCGAACACCGGCACGCAGAACGCCACGATGCCGGGCAGCAGCGTGTCGACCACGCGCGAGGCGCCCCGCTTGCGCACCGCGTCGAAGAGGGCGCGGGCCTCGGCCATCGAAGTCGGGAGGTCGGTGCGGCCCTGCTTCTGCGCGCGCGCCAGTTCCTCCTTCAACATCGGCGCGATGGCGTCCTTCGGCGCGTACGCGGCGAAGCACTGGCCGGTGGCGGAGGACAGCAGCGGCATCACGTCCCCCAGCCGCAGGTTCACGGTGACGGCGGAAGGCGACTCCTCCCAGTGCACGATGGTGGGTCCCTGGTTGCCCCAGACGGCCAGCGCCAGCGTGTGGCCGATCTCCTCCATCAGGAGCGCCACCCGTTCGCGCGCCAGCTTCATCGCGTCCAGCCGCGACAGCGAGGCCAGGCCCAGCTTCAGCGCGGCGGGCCCGAGGTCGTAGCGCGTGCTCGCCGCGTCCTGCACCACCAGTTGCAGGCGCTGGAAGCTCACGAGGTAGCGGTGCGCCTTGGCGGCGCTCATGTTGGCGGCGCGCGCCAGGTCGCGCAGCATCAGCGGGCCCGGCGCTTCGCCCAGCACCTGCAGCAGCGCGAAGCCCACCTCCACCGACTGGATGCCCGCCCGCTCCTTGATGCTCATTCGGGCCGTCCGATAGAATTACGATTAGGTAAATTCATTTCACGATGCGTAATGTCCAGCGGACTCTAGCGCATGGCTTTGGCGGGAGCAATCGATGAAGCTTGCAACGTACAGGGATGGCTCGCGCGACGGGCAACTGGTGGTGGTCTCGCGCGACCTGCAGTCGGCCCATTATGCGACCGGCATCGCGGGCCGGCTGCAGCAGGTGCTGGACGACTGGAACTTCCTCGCCCCGCAATTGCAGGACCTGTACGAGACGCTGAACAACGGCAAGGCGCGCCACGCGTTCCCGTTCGACCCTGCCCAGTGCATGGCGCCGCTGCCGCGCGCCTACCAGTGGGCCGACGGCTCGGCGTACATCAACCACGTGGAGCTGGTGCGCGCGGCCCGCAACTCCGAGGTGCCCAAGAGCTTCTACGAAGACCCCTTGATGTACCAGGGCGGCAGCGACGACTTCCTCGGGCCGCAGGAGGACGCGCGCTTCCTCGACGAGGCGTGGGGCATCGACTTCGAGGCCGAGATCGCGGTGGTCACGGGCGACGTGCCGATGGGCGCGACGCCGGACCAGGCGCTCGACGGCGTGCGGCTGGTGATGATCGCCAACGACTGGAGCCTGCGCAACCTCATCCCGAACGAGCTGGCCAAGGGCTTCGGCTTCTTCCAGAGCAAGCCGGCGACGGCGTTCAGCCCGGTGGCCATCACGCCCGACGAACTGGGTGACGCCTGGTCGGGCGGCCGCCTCGCCGGCGTGCTGCAAAGCAGCTGGAACGGCCGCCGCGTCGGCATGTGCGAGGCCGGGCCCGACATGACCTTCCACTTCGGCCAGCTGATCGCGCACATCTGCAAGACGCGCAACGTGCGTGCCGGCAGCATCGTCGGCTCCGGCACGGTCAGCAACAAGGGCGTGACCGGCGCGAATGGCCAGACGGAGTGGCCCAAGGGCTACAGCTGCATCGCCGAGAAGCGGGCCATCGAAACCATCCAGGACGGCAAGCCCAGCACCGAGTTCATGCGTTTCGGCGACACGATCCGCATCGAGATGAAGGGCAAGGACGGGCAGAGCATCTTCGGCGCGATCGAACAGCGCGTGGTCGGCCCCAACTGACGTCATCCCCGCCTGCGCGGGAATGACGACATACTTGGCGAGATGACGCCGCCACGCTGGCGCTGGCTGCCCGCCGAGGGCAGCTGGCGCTATCACCTCCTGCTCGCCGCCGCCGGCATGCTGGTGCTCGGGCCGCTCGCCGGCGTGACGGCGGCGTACATGAACTTCTCGCTCGGCTTCTTCGTCGGCGGGCAAGTGCTGGCGGGCCTGCTCGGCTCCGCCGTCACGGCGGGCTACGGCCGCGACGGCAGGCACGGCGCCAACTACATCCAGACGGCGGCGGCCTCGGTGGCCAGCATGAGCGGCATGGGCGTGCTGGTGCAGGCGATGGTCTGGATGGGCCTGCCGCAGCCGCCAGCCTGGCAGTTGGTGGCCTACTTCGTCTGCATCGGCATGTTCGGCGTCGGCGTGGGCATGTTGTACACGCCGGTGCTGGTGGACAAGCTGCAGCTCACCTTCCCGTCCGGGCTGGCCGTGGCGAACATCCTGCGCGCGCTGACCGACCCGGCGCTGCTGCGGCGCTCGATCGGCAAGCTCGGCGGCGGCGCGGCGGCGGGCCTGCTGGCGGGGCTCGCCGGCGGGCGCATCGGCTGGCTCGGCGCGATCGAGTTCTCGGCCTCCACATTCGGCGCCGGCATGGTCGTCGGCGCGCGCATCGGCGTCGCGGCCGTGGTGGGCGGCCTGCTCGGATGGGCGCTGACCCCGATGTTCGTGGCGATCGGCTGGCTCGAGCCCGGCGACCCGTTCCGCAAGATCACCTTCCTGATCGCCCTGGGCATGATCATGGGCGCGGCGGCCGTCGACCTGGCGCTGATCTTCTGGCGTGCATTGCCCGGCGCCCGGGCGAGGGCCGCGCAGGCTCCGCCGCCCGCGGACGACTGGCGCCGCGTCCATCGCGGCCGTCTCGTCGCCTGGGTCATCGCGTGGGCCGCGGCGACGGTGGCGACGGGCCACCTGCTGCTGGCGCAGCCGCTCGCCTTCCTGCTGGTCGCCGTGGCGCTCGTCTTCCTGTTCGCGCTGGTCAACGGCATCTCGGTGGGGATCAGCGACTCCAACCCGATCTCGTCCGCCTTCGTGGTGTCGGTCGTGGTGATGGCATTGATGGGGCTCGCGGATCCCGGCGTGGGCCTGATGGCCGGCGCCATCCTGCTGGTGTCCACCAGCGTCGCCTGCGACATGCAGCAGGACCGCTCCACGGGCTGGCGCCTGGGCACGCCGCGCGTGCTGCAGTTCCGCTACCAGGTGCTGGGCATCCTGGTCGGCGCGGTGCTCGCGGTGGTGTTCGCGCGCGTGTTCATGGCGGCCTATCCCGTGCTGGTGCAGGACCAGACGGTGATGAAGGCCGGCCAGCAGCCGGCGGAGTGGAGCTCCGCGATGACGTACAAGTTCGTGGGCGTGCTGCGCAGCCTCACCGACGACAAGCCCTACCAGCGCGTCGCGATCCTGGTCGGCGTGGCCATCGGTTTCGTCATCGAAGTGGTGCGCAAGCGCCTGCGGCCGCGCGGCTTCGTGGTCGACGCGATCCTGCTGCCGTCGCCGTATGCGATGTCGTTCGGCGGCTTCGTCAACCTGCCGACCGCCCTGTGGCTCGGCGCCGGCGGCGTGGCGGCCAGCGTCATCGAGGCCAGGACGAAGAAAGACACCGAGCTGCCGCACGACATGAGCGGCACCTCGCTGTTCGGCGGCGGCTTGATCGCCGGCGATGCGATCGCCGCGCTGGCGATCGGCATCACCGGCCTGCTGTCCGCGGTCCTGTAGGTTGGCGGTGAGCCGTAAGCCGGTGGTGAGCCCGAAGGCGAACCCCGGTGATGCCGGTGATGCCCCCTAGAAAATCAGGAAGTCGCTGTACGAGACGCCATCGGGACTTCCGATGAGCGTTGCGATCAGCTTCGCCGCCTGCGCCCCGCTGCCGTCCGGGTCGTACCAAAGCCTGCCGGTGCCCGGGTCGTAGACGATGTAATCGTTGGCATCCTGCGCCGCGCTGCCGGAGCGGAAGTTCGCGGCCTTCAATCCTCCCGCCGCGGTGGCGGTGAGCTGGGTGAACACGGCGTCGTCGAGAACGATCTTGTCGGTGCCGTGCAGGAAGTCGGTGATCCTGTCCGCGTTCGCGACGCCCCACTCCTTGAAGACGAACTTGTCGGCGCCGGTGCCGCCCGTGAGCACGTCGTTGCCCGCCAGGCCGGTGAGCTTGTCCCTCCCGCCGCCGCCGTCCAGTTTGTCCCCTCCCGGCGTTCCGTTGAACGTGTTCGAGGACGAATCCCCGGTCAGGTTCTTCGCGTCCTTGAGCGTGAAGGTCCAGACATAGGTCTGTCCCCCCAGGGTCGCGCCGGGGTCGGTCTGCCACGACAGGTCATAGACATACTGGAAGAACTCGTCGCCCTCGGTGGCGTTGTCAGTCTTCGTCACGACCTTTTCGGACGTCCCGGCCACCCAGCCGCTATACGAGGTCGGCACGTAATCAAAGACGGGTTCCGCAGTCAGGCCCTCGGCCAGGTTCCATGTATAGCGATTGACGGTCGCGTTGTACGAGCCGTTCGGTGGCGCTGGAAAGACGACCGTATACGTCTGGCCTTCGTACAGAGTCACCGCGTAGTTGATCGTCGCCATAAAGCCCCCGTTGTTCGGCGAGAGCCATCCTAGTCCTCGCGAGGGCGTGGCACGAGGGCCGCTGGTCGTCTACCAGAGGCGAAATTCCCCGGATCGAAGGGCTGTCACCAGCCCCGATCCGGGGAAGAAAAGCGCGTGCGGTTCCGATCAACCCGGCAGCAGCACCTTGTCCACGACGTGGATCACGCCGTTGGACTGGTACACGTCGGCCGTGGTCACCACCGCGCCGTTGCCCTTGGCGTCGACGATCAGCACGTCGTTGCCGCGCATGCTGGCGGTGAGCGTGCCGCCGCTCGCGGTCTTCAGCATCGCCTTGCCGCCGCCGGCCTTGATCTGCGACACCAGCGCCGCCGCGTCGACGCGACCCGGCACCACGTGGTAGGTCAGCACCTGCGTCAGCGTGCCCTTGTTCTCCGGCTTCAGCAGCGTATCGACCGTGCCGGCGGGCAGCATGGAGAACGCGTTGTTGGTGGGAGCGAACACGGTGAAGGGACCGGGGCTCTTGAGCGTGTCCACCAGGCCTGCGGCCTTGACCGCGGCCACCAGCGTGGTGTGGTCCTTCGAGTTGACCGCGTTGTCGACGATGTCCTTGCTGGGATACATCGCCGCGCCGCCCACCATCTTGGTGCCGGTGTTGCCCATGACGTTGGTCATGACGTTGGTCGTGCCGTTGGCTGCCGGGTTGCTGCCGGTGGGCTGGCCGCGGCCGTAGCCCTCGGCGATGGCGCCGCCGGCGGCGACGGCAAGCAGGGAAGCGGCGCAGGCCGCGATGAGATGACGTTGCATGAAGGAATCTCCTGTGAGCATCGAACGGAGCCGGCGGGATGGCTGGCTCGCTGGATGGATACGTCCGCCGCGCGCGAACGGATTCAGGAAGATTCGTGTCGGCTCGTTACAGCCGCAGCCAGGAGGGGCCTTTCTCCTCGGCCCGCGCCTCGCCGAGCGCAGCGAGGAAGCTGTCGCACCACCAGTGCACGTCGTGGCGCCGCAGCGACTCCATCATGGCGGCGTGCCGCGTGCGCCGTTCTTCCAGCGGCATCTGCAAGGCCAGCAGGATCGCCGCGGCGGTGCCTTCGCTGTCGTAAGGGTTGACCAGCAGCGCCTCCCTCAGTTGCTCCGCCGCGCCGGCGAAGCGCGAGAGCACCAGCACGCCGGGGTCCGCCGGGTCCTGCGCCGCGAGGAACTCCTTGGCCACCAGGTTCATGCCGTCGCGCAGCGGCGTGACCAGCGCCACGCGCGCCGCGCGATACAGGCCGGGCAGGCGGGCGCGTGCGACGGTGCGGTGCATGTAGCGCACCGGCATCCAGTCCAGCTCGCCGAAGTTGCCGTTGATGGAGCCGCACAGCGCTTCCAGCTCGTGCAGGATGTCCGTATAGGCGCCCACGTCCTCGCGGCTCGGCGACGCGATCTGGATCAGCGTCGCGCTCCTGCGCGTTTCCGGATGGCGCGTCAGCAGCTCGCGAAAGGCGCGCATGCGCTGCGGCAGGCCCTTGGAGTAGTCGAGGCGGTCCACGCCCACCAGCAGCTTGCGCCGCGAATACTCCTTCTGCATCCGCTCGTACATCTCCATCGCTTCGGGCGCGTTGGTGAGCGCGGTGAACTCCTCGACGTCGATGCCGATGGGGAACGCGCCGGCGTGCACGGTGCGGCCGAAGGCGCGCCAGCGGCCGTCCTCCACGCGCTGCGCGTGCGCCTCCGTCTCCACGTAGCCGGCGAAGTGGTTGAGGTCCGCCTTGCTCTGGAAGCCGACCAGGTCATAGGCGAACAGCGCGCGCACCAGCCAGTCGTGCCCCGGGATCGCCGCCAGGATCAGGGGTGGCGGCAGCGGGATGTGCAGGAAGAAGCCGATGCGCTGGCGGCAGCCGAGCGCCCGCAGTTCGGCGGCCAGCGGGATCAGGTGGTAGTCCTGCACCCAGATGACGTCGTCGGGCTGCAGGAAGGGCAGCAGCCGGCGCGCGAACAGCTGGTTCACCCGCCGGTAGCCGCCGATGTAGCCGGCGTCGAAATCCGCCAGGTCCAGCCGGTAATGGAACACCGGCCAGAGCACGCCGTTGGAGTACCCGAGGTAGAACGCGTCGTGGTCCGCCTGCGAGAGGTTGACGGTCAGCAGCTTCACGGGGCCGGCCTGCTGGACGTGCACTTCGTCCTCGTCCGTGGCGTCGACGACCTTGCCGCTCCAGCCGAACCAGAGCCCGCCGGTGGCATTGAGCACGTCCGCGAGGGCGACCGCCAGTCCGCCCGCGGCGGTCTTGCGCGGGTCGGCGACGCGGTTGGAGACGACGAGCGGCTCTTGAGCATCACCTCGAAGATCTCGCGCGCCTGCGCCTTGCGGCCGATGCGGGCCAGCGCGTCGATGCGCCAGAAGGTGCAGATGTTGAACGCGGTCTCCGGCTTGCCGAAGTCGTCGGCCGCCTCGTAGCGCCGCATGTAGGGGCCGTCGCAGAGCGACTTCTCCAGCGCGTCCACCGTCGCCACGAAGCGCGCGTCGTTCGGGTCGATCATGTTCACTTCGGCCATCAGCAGCGCGCTGGCGTCGAGGTCGCGCCCGCCGAAGCTTTCGGCGAAGGCCTGGCGCTCCTCGCTCCACGATTCGGTCAGGATGCGCGCGCGGATGGTGTCGGCGCGCTCGCGCCAGTAGCGGATGCGCTCGGGCAGCCCCAGGGCCGCGGCGACCTTGGCGAGGCGGTCGCAGGCCGCCCAGCTCATGAGGGCCGAGGACGTGTGGATGCGCGCGCGGGTGCGCAGCTCCCACATGCCGGCGTCGGGCTGGTCATAGACGCGGAAAGCCTGTTCGCCCACCGCCTCCAGGTGCGCGAACTCCGCGCGCGTGGCGCGCCGGAACAGCCGGTGGTCGTGGAAGGCCTGCGCCGCGCCCAGCAGGATGTTGCCGTACACGTCGTGCTGGAAGTGCTCCTGCGCCTGGTTGCCCACGCGCACCGGGCCCATGCCGCGGTAGCCGGGCAGGTGGTCCAGGATCTTCTCGGGCAGCTGTTCTTCCTGGCCGATGCCGTACAGCGGCTGGATGTGGCCGCCGCCGGAGCGGATCACCACGTTCATCAGCCAGCGCAGGTACTCCTCCATCGTCGCCACTTCGGAGATGGAGTTCAGCGCCCGCACGACGAAGAAGGCGTCGCGCAGCCAGCAATACCGGTAGTCCCAGTTGCGGCCGCTGCCCGGCGCCTCCGGGATGCTGGTGGTCATGGCGGCGACGATGGCGCCGGTGTCCTCGAACAGCGAGAGCTTGAGCGTGATCGCCGCGCGGATGACCGCCTCCTGCCACTCCAGCGGCAAGGCCAGCGCGCGCGTCCACTGGCGCCAGTAGCCCACCGTCTCCTGCTCGAACAGGCGCGCGGTGTCCTCGATGCCGGACATGAGCGTCTCGTCGGGACCCATGATGAAGTTCATGGGCCGGTCCACCACGAAGGCCGTCTCCGACAGGATGTACGAGATCGGCGCGTCGCAGTTGATGCGCAAGGTCATGCCGGGGCCGACGTAGCGGATGTGGGTACTGCCCTGCGTCACCTGCGGCTTGGTGCGGCCCCAGTCGAAGCGCGGGCGCAGCTTGACCTTCATGCGCGGCGAGCCCTGCAGCACCTTGACCCGGCGCACCAGCGTCAGGGGGCGGAAGGTGCGGCCGCGGCTCCAGAAGCGCGGCGCGAAATCCGTGATCTCGATGCCCTGGCCGCGCCGGTCGTACAGCCGCGTGCGCAGCACCGCCGTGTTGGGTTCGTATTCCTGTTCGCTGCGGTCGAAGTCCTCCAGCTCGAAGGCCCAGATGCTGCCGTTCTCGCTGGGGTCCAGCAGCGCGTTGAAGACCGGGTCGCCGTCGAAGCGGGGCAGGCAGCACCACATGAGGCGGGCTTCGCGGTCGATCAGCGCGCTGTAGGCGCAGTTGCCGATCATGCCGAGTTGCAGCGAGTTCGGGGTGGGCATCGTCTGGTTCATTGGTTTCTCGTGGGTCTGGCGGCGACGGCCGCCTCCAGTTCGCGGCGCAGGGTGGCGGGGTCGGCGATGCGGCGCCAGGCCACGCTGGGGCCTTCGCCGACCTTCACGCCGATGCCGCCGAGCCCCTGCACGGTGGAAAAGCCGACTTCATCGGTGACGTCGTCGCCGATGAAAACCGGGGTGCGGCCCGCGAAGGGCGCCTCCTGAAGGAAATCCTCGATGGCGCGGCCCTTGCTGGCGCCGCCCGGCTTGGCCTCCACCACCATCTTGCCGCGCATCAGGGCGAGGCCGGGCGATGTGTCGACCGCGGCCTGCATGGTGGCGAGGCAAAGTTCCTCCAGGTCCGGCCGCTGGCGGTAGTGCAGCGCGATGGAACCACGCTTGTTCTCCACCAGCAGCCCCGCGTGGGCGAAGGACAGCGAGCGCGCCGCGGCCTCGACCTGGTCCAGCGGGTGGGTGTTCAGCAGGTGCAGTTCACCGTGTGCGTCACGGCGCTCGGCGCCATGCACGCCGGCCACCGCCAGTTGCAGGGGTTGCAGGAAGGCGTCGAGCTGGGCGATGGGCCGGCCCGAGATCACGGCCACCGCGCCCTGCAGGCAGTCCTTCAGTTCATGCAATACGCCGATCAGGTGCCGCGGCACTTCCACGGCATTCGGCTGCGGGGCGATGTCCACCATCGTCCCGTCGAAGTCCAGGAAGAGCGCGCAGGACGGATAGAGGATCTCCACGAGCGTCATGCGGCCTGACCGTACCAAAGCGCGGGCAGCGCCGCCAGACGTCCTGACCACCGGCCGCTGTAGGAATGTTCCGACAGGCGCACGGGAAATTCGGTCAGGCGGGATAATCCGCCCATGAAGTCGCTCATCGCCACCCTGCTGTTGTCGGTCCCCATTGTCGCCGCTGCGCAAGCCGCGCCCGTGAAGGTGGAGCGTCCGTGGGCGCGGCCGATCGTCCAGGGACAGGACGCCACCGGTGCCTACATGACCCTCACGGCCTCCGAGCCGCTCACCCTGCTGGGTGCGGCCACGCCCGCCGCCGGCATCGTGGAGATCCACCAGAT
The DNA here is from genome assembly GCA_021323335.1 of Ramlibacter sp. Lineage (GTDB taxonomy): Bacteria > Pseudomonadota > Gammaproteobacteria > Burkholderiales > Burkholderiaceae_C > Ramlibacter. The sequence goes on along the minus strand of JAJTCN010000065.1, from coordinate 14,015 downwards.
GAAGATGGTAGGCGACGTGATGAAGATGAGCGCCGCCGACACGCTGCCGCTGAAGCCGGGCGCGCCGCTCCACTTCGCGCCCAATGGCTACCACTTCATGCTGATGGACCTGAAGGCGCCGTTCCGCGCCGGCAACAGCATCCGGATGACCTTGCGCTTTCGCGACGCGAAAGGCGCCGAACGGACGCAGGACGTCACCGTGCCGGTAGCGCCGGCCGCGCCGGCGGGCCACGGAGCGACACCAATGCCTTCGGCTTCGGCCGGTTCGTCCCCGGCTTCGACTTCCTGCAGAACATCGCCAAGGGCGCGTCGCAGGGCATTCCGCAGATGCCCAACCTTTCCAACTGGGTCGCCCCGACGCTGAACGTCGAGGAACTGGAAAAGCGCATCTCCGAATTGAAGGCCGTGCACTTCTGGCTGGACCAGAACGGCAAGGCGCTGGGCGCGACGATCCAGGCCCTGGAAGTGCAGAAGATGACGCTTTCCACCTTGCAGGGCATGAACTTCAACATGGGCGACGTCGCCAATGCGCTGAAGCTGAAGACGGCCGAGACGGTCGCCGGCGCCACGCAGAAGGCGGCCGTTGCCGTGGACGCGGTGGGGCAAGTCGCCGGGGCAGCGGCGCGCAAGGCCACGGGGAAGGCCGGCAAGGCCGCCGCCAAGGCGGGTGAAGGCGCCGCCGGCGCGGTGGACCCGATGCAGTGGTGGGGAGCGCTCACCAACCAGTTCCAGGAGATCGCCGCCAACGCCATGAAGGACGTGACGCAGAAGACGGCCGTGGACACCGCGCGCAACCTGGCCACCGGCGCCGCGAAGGAAACCGTGAAGGCCGTGAAGAAGAAGGCGGCGAAGAAGACCGCGCCCCGCAAGGCGCGCTCCCGTCCCTAGCGCGCAGGTTCCGCCATGTCCCTCTTTCCCTACGGGCACGCGACGCACCCGCAATGGCAGATGGCCGCCGGCCTGGTGCTGGCCCAGCTGCGCGCGCAACTGGTGCTGCCCGGCCATGCGAGCCATCCCACGCTGGGCCTGCTGTACATCACCGACCACTACGCCGGCGCGGCGCAGGAGATCCTGGACCACCTGGGCGCCGAACTGCCGGAGGTGACGGACTGGTCCGGCACCGTCGGCATCGGCATCGCTTCGTCGAACGTCGAGTATTTCGACGAGCCCGCGCTGGCTGTGATGCTGTGCGCGGTGCCGCCGGACCAGTACCGCGTCTTCTCCGGCGTCGCGCCGCTCACGTCCGCATTCACTCCGCATACGGCGCTGGTCCATGCCGACGCGGCTACGCCGGACGTGGCCGAGCTCATCGCCGAGATGGCCGACCGCACCGCCACCGGCTACCTGTTCGGCGGGCTCGCCTCCAGCCGGAGCGACGTCGTGCAGTTCGCCGTCGGCGGCAACGGCAACCTGCAGGGCCATGGCAACGCCGGCGGCGTTTTCCGCGGCGGCTTGTCCGGCGTCGCCTTCGGCGAAGGCGTGCAGATCGTGTCCCGCGTGACGCAGGGCTGCCAGCCGGTCAGCGCGGCGCGGCGCATCACCGGCGCCGACGGCAACCTGGTGATGGAGCTCGATGGCAAACCCGCGCTCGACGTGCTGCTGCAGGACCTGCACATCACGCTGGAGCAACCGCAGGAGGCGATGGCCGTGCTGCGGGCCACACTGGTCGGCCTGACCCAGGCCACCGAGGACGTGGTGCACCGCACCGGCCACTTCGGCACCGACGTGGTGGTGCGCCACATCGTCGGCCTGGACCCGCGGCGCCGCGGCGTGGCCATCGCCGACAAGGTGGACGAGGGCATGCGGCTGGCGTTCTGCCGGCGCGACGTGGAGACCGCGCGGACCGACCTGGTGCGCATCTGCTCCGAGATCCGCGAGGAGATGGAACCGGAGGACCTCCCGCTGGAGCTGGCCACGCTGCTGGCTTCGCCGGACCCGGTGTCCGGCCCGGCCGCCACCGCGCCGATCGCGGGCGCCGTGTACGTCAGCTGCGCCGGCCGCGGCGGGCCGCACTTCGGCGGCCCCAGCGCCGAAATGCAGATCGTGCGCCGCGCGCTGGGCGACGTGCCGCTGGTGGGCTTCTTCGCCGGCGGCGAGATCGCGCGCAGCCACCTCTATGGGTACACGGGGGTGCTGACGGTTTTCCGGTAGGCCGGCGGTGAGCCGTAGGCCGGCGGTGAGCCGTAGGCCGGCGGTGAGCCCGCAGGCGAACCCCGGTGTCCCGGCATCACACGCCCCGTGCCCGGTCCCGCTTGAACGTGCGCGCGTAATCGGCGAAGGTGCCGGCTTCCAGTGCTGCGCGTACCTCGCGCATCAGGTTCAGGTAGTAGTGCAGGTTGTGGATGGTGGCCAGCATCGGGCCCAGCATCTCGCCGCAGCGGTCCAGGTGGTGCAGGTAGGCGCGCGAGAAGCCGCCGCTGTCCGTGCCGTCGTCGCGCCGGAAACCCCTGCAGGTGTAGCAGGTGCAGGTCTCGTCCAGCGGGCGCTCGTCGCTGCGGTGCCTGGCGTTGCGGATCTTCAGGTCGCCGAAGCGCGTGAACAGGTGGCCGTTGCGCGCATTGCGCGTCGGCATCACGCAGTCGAACATGTCGACGCCCTGCGCCACGCCTTCCACCAGGTCCTCCGGCGTGCCCACGCCCATCAGGTAGCGCGGCTTGTCCGCCGGCAGCAGGTGCGGCGTGTGCGCCATGATGCGCAGCATCTCCTCCTTGGGTTCACCCACGCTGACGCCGCCGACCGCGTAGCCGGGGAAGTCCATCTCCACCAGCGCCGCCAGCGAATCCTCGCGCAGGTTCTCGAACATGCCGCCCTGCACGATGCCGAACAGCGCGTTGGGGTTCTGAAGCCGCGCGAATTCCTCCTTGCAGCGCAGCGCCCAGCGGCGCGACAGTTCCATCGAGAAGCGCGCCTCGGCCTCGGTGGTGATGTGGCCCTTGGTGTCGTACGGCGTGCACTCGTCGAACTGCATGACGATGTCGGAGTTCAGCGTCGTCTGGATCTGCATCGAGGTCTCGGGCGTCAGGAACAGTTTGTCGCCGTTGACCGGCGACGCGAACTTCACGCCTTCCTCGCTGATCTTGCGCATCTCGCCCAGGCTCCACACCTGGAAGCCGCCGGAGTCCGTGAGGATCGGCTTGTTCCACTGCTCGAAGCGGTGCAGGCCGCCGAACTGCTGGAGCACGTCGAGCCCCGGGCGCATCCACAGGTGGAAGGTGTTGCCCAGGATGATCTGCGCGCCCATCTCCTCCAGCGAGCGCGGCATCACGCCCTTGACGGTGCCGTAGGTGCCCACGGGCATGAAGACCGGCGTCTCGACCACGCCGTGGTTCAGGGTCAGGCGGCCGCGGCGGGCCAGCCCTTCGGTTTTCAGGAGTTCGAACTGGAGCATCGTGGTCTCAGGGCTGGCGGGCGAGCAGCATGGCGTCGCCGTAGCTGAAGAAGCGGTAGCGTGCCTCGATGGCGTGGCGATAGAGCTGCATCATGTGCTCGTAGCCGGTAAAGGCGCTCACCAGCATCAGCAGGGTGGACTTGGGCAGGTGGAAGTTGGTGATGAGGACGTCGACCTCGCGGAAGGCAAAGCCAGGGGTGATGAAGATGTCGGTGTCGCCGCTGGCCTGGCCGCTCCTGGCCCACGACTCCAGCGTGCGGACGGTGGTGGTGCCGACGGCGACGAGCCGGCCGCCGCGCGCGCGCAGGTCGGCGATGGCCTGCCGCGTGGCGGGCGGCACCTCGTACCACTCGCTGTGCATGCGGTGCTGCGCGATGTCGTCCGTCTTGACCGGCTGGAAGGTGCCGGCGCCGACGTGCAGCGTGACGCTGGCGCGGCGCACGCCGCGCGCTTCCAGCGCATCGAGCAGGGCCTGGTCGAAATGCAGGGCCGCGGTGGGGGCGGCCACCGCGCCCGGGTTCTTCGCGAACACCGTCTGGTAGCGGTGCGCATCTTCCGCCGTGTCGGCATGCGTGATGTAGGGCGGCAGCGGCACGTGGCCATGGCGCTCCATCAGCGCGTAGGGGTCGCCGCTGAAGGCGAAGCGGAACAGGGGGCCGTCCTCTGCCGGCCAGCGACCGAGCAGGGTGGCGGTGAAGCCGCCGTCCATGGCCAGCTCGGTGCCCACCACGGGCTTCTTGCTCACCTTCATGTGGGCGACGACTTCGCTGCCGGAAAGCACGCGTTCGACCAGCAGTTCCAGCTTGCCGCCGGTGGGCTTCTCGCCGAACAGGCGTGCCTTCACCACCTGGGTGTCGTTGAAGACCAGCAGGTCGCCGGGCTGCAGCAGGGAGGGCAGGTTGCGGAAGGTGCGATCGACCGGCGCGCTGCCCGTGCCATCCAGCAGGCGCGAGGCGCTGCGTTCGGCGGCGGGGTGCTGGGCGATCAGTTCGGGAGGCAGGGCGAAATCGAAATCGCCCAGGGTGAAGTGGCGCATGCGTCGAGGGCTGGACAGGCCCGTACCGATGGAGAAGGCAGAATTGTCCCATGGCCACATCGAAGGCGCTGTCGGAACCCAGGAAACCGCCGGGCCGCCCCAAGGTTTCCGATCCCCCTGGGGGGGCGGACGCCGCATCGCGGCGGCCTGGGGGCCCACATTCAGCCTTGCGCAAGCTGGGGCTCGGGCGGGACATCGACCTGGCCCTGCAGGCGACACGGCGCAGATCGAGGCGACGGTGACGGACAGCCAGGTGCAATACCGGCCGCGCCGACAGCTGGTGGTGACGGTGGACGACGGCACCGACACCTGCGTGCTGCGCTTCTTCAGCTTCTACCCTTCGCAGCAGAAGGCTTTGGCGCCCGGTGTGCGGCTGCGCATCCGCGGCGAGCTGAAGGGTGGCTTCCTCGGCTGGCAGATGGTGCATCCGGCCTATCGGCCGGCGGGGGGCGAGCTGCCGGAAGCATTGACGCCCGTGTATTCGACCGTCGCCGCGCTGCCCCAGGCGTACCTGCGCAAGGCGGTGGCCAGCGGATTGGAGCGCGCGGATCTCGCCGAGACCGTGCCGCCCGACGCACCACCCGCGCCCGGCAAGGCCACCGCATGGAGCCTGCGGCAGGCCCTGCACTTCCTGCATCACCCGACGCCGGAAGTGTCGCTCGCGGCGCTCGAGGACCGGTCCCATCCGGCCTGGCTGCGACTGAAGGCGGAGGAACTGCTCGCGCAGCAGCTGTCGCAGGTGGAAAGCCGGCGCGAACACGATGCGCTGCAGGCGCCACCTTTGAAGGCGCGCACTGGCGGGCTGCACGAGCAGTTCCTCGCGGCCTTGCCCTTCCAGCTGACGGGCGCGCAGCGGCGCGTCAGCGAGGAGATCGCCGCCAGCCTGGCGCGCGACCGGCCCATGCACCGGTTGCTGCAGGGCGACGTGGGCTCCGGTAAGACGATCGTGGCGGCGCTGGCAGCCGCCATCGCCATCGATTCCGGCTGGCAGTGCGCGCTGATGGCGCCGACCGAAATCCTCGCGGAGCAGCATTTCCGCAAGCTGATCGGCTGGCTGGAGCCGCTGCTCGCGCCGAAGGGCCTGCGGGTGGCTTGGCTGACCGGCAGCCAGCGCAAGAAGGAGCGCGGCGAGATGCAGCAGCTCGTCGCCAGCGGCGAGGCCGCGCTGGTGGTCGGCACGCATGCGGTGATCCAGGAGCAGGTGCAGTTCCGCAAGCTGGGGCTGGCGGTCATCGATGAACAGCACCGCTTCGGCGTGGAGCAGAGGCTGGCGCTGCGGGGGAAGGCTTGTCCCCGCGAAGGCGGGGATCCAGGGCTCCCGGAAGCCCTGGATTCCCGCCTCCGCGGGAATGACGAAGGCTTCGAGCCGCACATGCTCATGATGTCGGCCACGCCCATCCCGCGCACCCTGGCGATGAGCTACTACGCCGATCTCGACGTTTCCACCATTGACGAACTTCCGCCCGGCCGCACGCCAGTGGTGACCAAGCTGATCGCCGACAGCCGGCGCGACGAGGTGGTCGAGCGCATCCGCAGCCAGCTGGCCGAAGGCCGGCAGGTGTACTGGGTGTGCCCGCTGATCGAGGAAAGCGAAAGCCTGGACCTGACCAACGCGACGGCCACGCACGAGCAGCTCAGTGCCGCCTTGCCCGGCGTGCTGGTCGGCCTGCTGCACTCGCGCATGCCGGTGCCGGAAAAGAAGGCCGTGATGTCCTTGTTCACCGGCGGGCAGATGGGCGTGCTGGTGTCCACCACGGTCATCGAGGTCGGGGTCGACGTGCCCAACGCCTCCCTGATGGTGATCGAGCACGCCGAGCGCTTCGGCCTGTCGCAGCTGCACCAGTTGCGCGGGCGGGTGGGCCGCGGCGCCGCCGCCTCGGCCTGCGTGCTGCTCTATTCGACGGGCGATGCCGGCCGGCTGGGCGAAACCGCGCGCGCGCGCCTGAAGGCGATGGCCGAAACCAGCGACGGCTTCGAGATCGCCCGTCGCGACCTGGAAATCCGGGGGCCGGGCGAATTCCTCGGCGCTCGCCAGTCCGGTGCGCCGCTGCTGCGCTTTGCCGACCTGGCCACGGACGCCGACCTGCTGGATTGGGCGCGCGCCGTGGCGCCGCTGATGCTGGACCGCCATCCAGGCCTCGCCGCGCGCCACGTGGCCCGGTGGTTGGGTGGAAAATCGGAGTACCTCAAGGCCTGAAGCCGCGTTTGGGGCAGACTCGGGGATCTCCACCAGAACCACCAGATGACGCTGACCGAGCTCAAGTACATCGTCGCGGTCGCCCGCGAAAAGCATTTCGGCCGCGCCGCGGAGGCCTGCTTCGTGTCGCAGCCGACGCTGTCGGTGGCCATCAAGAAGCTGGAAGACGAGCTCGAGGTCAAGCTGTTCGAGCGCAGCGCCAACGAGGTGTCGGTCACGCCGCTGGGCGAGGAGATCGTGCGCCAAGCGCAAAGCGTGCTGGAGCAGGCCGCCGCCATCAAGGAAATCGCCAAGCGCGGCAAGGACCCGCTGGCCGGCCCGCTGCGGCTGGGCGTGATCTACACCATCGGGCCGTACCTGCTGCCGGACCTGGTGCGCCAGTCCATCGCCCGCACCCCGCAGATGCCGCTGATGCTGCAGGAAAACTTCACCGTCAAGCTGCTGGAGATGCTGCGCACGGGCGAGATCGACTGCGCGATCATGGCCGAGCCTTTCCCCGACACCGGGCTGGCGATCGCGCCGCTGTACGACGAGCCCTTCCTCGCCGCCGTGCCCAGCACCCACGCCTTCGCGACCCACAAGACGGTGAAGGCCGAGGAGCTGAAGCAGGAGACGATGCTGCTGCTCGGCACCGGCCACTGCTTTCGCGACCACGTGCTGGAGGTCTGCCCCGAGTTCGCCCGCTTCTCCAGCGACGCCGAAGGCATCCGCAAGAGCTTCGAGGGCTCCTCGCTGGAAACCATCAAGCACATGGTGGCGGCCGGCATGGGCGTGACGCTCGTGCCGCGGCTGTCGGTGCCGAAGGAAGCGTTCTCGTCGCGGCCCCGGCGGCGCAGCGACGACCAGGCGTTCGTCAAGTACATCCCCTTCGATGGCGACCCGCCCAGCCGCCGCGTGGTGCTGGCGTGGCGCCGCAGTTTCACGCGCTACGAGGCCATCGCGGCGTTGCGCAATTCCATCTATGCCTGCGAGTTGCCGGGCGTGAAGAGGCTTTCATGAGAGAAGACAGCAGGAGTTCCCCCGACAAGCTTTACCAGCCGGGCATCTTCGACGGCGTGCCGCCGGTTGCACGGTTCGTTCTGTTCAACCTCAGCCATGGCGTCGACGCCGCGGCGATCCAGGAGGCGCTCAAGCGCCTGACGCCGCAGGTGGATGGCAGCGACGTCGTGGTCGGCATCGGGCCGTCGCTGGTCCAGGCGCTCGGCGCCGAAATCCCCCACCTGCACGAGTTCCCCGACTTCTCGCGCGAAGGCGTCAAGGTGCCTTCCACGCCCGGCGTGCTCTGGTGCTGGATGCGCGGCTCGGACCTGGGGGACCTGCTGCACGTCACCCGCAAGGTGCAGAAGGCGTTGGCGCCGGCCTTCTCGGTGCAGCGAGCCATCGACGGCTTCCGCCACGCCTACCAGGAAGGCGGCCACGGCCACGACCTGACCGGCTTCGAGGACGGCACCGAGAACCCCACCGGCGAGAAGGCGGAAGAAGCGGCCTTCGCGCACGGGCTTGGCGAAGGGCTGGACGGATCGAGCTACGTCGCCGTGCAGCAGTGGGTGCACGACCTGGACGCCTTCGAGGCGCTGGGCGACGCGGAGAAGGACAACGCCTTCGGCCGCCGCCTCTCGGACAACGAGGAGATCGAGGACGCGCCGGAGACCGCCCACGTGAAGCGCACCGCGCAGGAAAGCTTCGATCCGGAGGCCTTCCTGCTGCGCCGTTCGATGCCGTGGATGGCGGGCATGCAGGCCGGCCTGATGTTCGTGGCCTTCGGCAAGTCGCACCAGGCCTTCGAGCAGCAGATGCGCCGCATGGCGGGACACGAGGACGGCATCGTCGACGCCATGTTCACGATCTCCAAGCCGGTCAACGGCGCCTATTTCTGGTGCCCGCCGATGCGCGACGGCCGGCTCGACCTGCGCAAGCTGGGCCTCGGCGTGACGTGACGGGCAAGGCGCGGCTCTACCTCGACCTGGTCCGCTGGGACCGGCCGGCCGGCTGGCTGCTGCTGCTGTGGCCGTCGCTGGCTGCGCTGTGGATAGCGGCCGGCGGCTTTCCCGGCTGGCACCTGCTCGCCGTCTTCACGCTCGGGACCATCCTGATGCGCAGCGCCGGATGCTGCATCAACGACGTGGCCGATCGCGAGTTCGACAAGCACGTCAAGCGCACGTCGCAGCGGCCGGTGACCACCGGCGCGGTGTCGGTGCGCGAGGCGCTGGTGCTCGGCGCCGTGCTGGCGTTGCTGGCGTTCTTGCTGGTGCTCACCACCAACGCAGCGGCCATCGCGTGGTCGTTCGCGGCGCTGGCGATCGCCATCGGCTACCCCTATGCCAAGCGCTATGTGTCGATGCCGCAGGCGGTGCTGGGCGTGGCGTTCAGCTCGGCAACCTGTTCTGGGTGCTGGCCTACGACACCGAGTACGCGATGGTGGACCGGGACGACGACCTGCGCATCGGCATCAAGACCTCGGCCATCACGCTGGGGCGGGCCGACGTGCCGGTGGTGATGCTTTGCTATGCCGGCGCCATCGCGGTGTGGGGGCTGTCATTGATCGGGCGCATCCCGACCCTGGTGATTGCGCTGACCGCCGCCGCCGCGGCGGCGCAGGCGGTCTGGCACTACACGCTGATCCGCGATCGGTCGCGCGATGGCTGCTTTCGCGCGTTTCGCGTGAATCACTGGTTCGGGTTCACGCTTTTCGCGGGAACGGTGGCCGGCTACCTGGTGTAATTCACTTGCCGAATTCGTCGCCGAGTTCCTCCGCGCGCTGGCACGCCGCGTGCAACGCCTTCACGAAGGCCGCCTTCACGCCGTCCTGCTCCATCGACGTCAACGCCGCGTAGGTCGTGCCGCCCTTCGACGTCACCCGCTCGCGCAGCACCTGCAAGGGCTCGCTCGACGCGCGCGCCAGTTCCGAAGCGCCGGCAAAGGTGCCGACGGCCAGCCGCCGGGCCTGGTCTTCGTCCAGCCCCATCTCGGCGCCGGCCTGCGTCATCGCCTCCAGGTAGTAGAAGACGTACGCGGGCCCGGAGCCCGACAGGGCGGTGACGGCGTCGAGCTGCTGTTCCTCGCGCACCCACAGGTACTCGCCGGTGGTGGCGATCACCTGCTCCACCTGCTGCTGGTCCGCCGCGCTCACCGCCGATCGCGCGAACAGCGCGGTCATCCCCTTGCCCACCAGCGCGGGCGTGTTGGGCATCGACCGCACGATGCGCTCGGTGCCGAGCCACGCCGCCATGCTGTCCGAGCGAATCCCCGCCGCGACGCTGAGGTGCAGCGCCTGCCGCACATGCGGGCGCGCCTGCGCCGCCGCGTCCTTGAAGGTTTGCGGCTTCACCGCCCAGACCACGAGGTCGTCCTTCGCGAGCGCGGCGCCGGCCTGCTCCATGGCGGTCACGCCGAACTGCTGCTGCAGCCGCGCGCGCGCTTCCGCAAAGGGTTCGACGACGTCGATCTGCGAGGGCGCGAGCCCCTTCTTCACGAGGCCGCCGATGATGGCGCCGGCCATGTTGCCGCCGCCGATGAATGCAATGCGGGAATTCATTCGGACTCCAGAAATTCGAATGCAGCGAACTGCGTGACCTGCAGCGCGTTGAAGTTGTCGTCGCTCACGCACACCAGCGTGCGATGGCCATTGGCCAGCCGGGGGCCCCAGCACATGCCTTCGGTATTGTCCAGGCGCGACAAGCCGAGATCGTCGAAATTCGCGACCAGCCGCTTGGCAACGGGCCGATATTCGCCGGCCCCGAGTCTCTGCATCGGCAGGGTGTCGCTGGCGCCGCGGGTGTCGATCTCGTACAGGCGCAGCGACATGCCCGCGCCCATGCTGAACGAGCGTTCCAGCACCAGCATGCGGTGCGCGTCGAGCATCAGGATCTCGCTCACGCCGTTGTCGCTGAAGCCGCCCGGCAGCAAGGGCGCGCGTGGCACCGCGTCCGGCAGGTAGGCGACCTGCCGCACCGCCCGCCCGCTGGCGACATCGAACGCCGTGATGCGGCAGGGCCCACCGGGCCGGCCCACTCCCGGTTCCGGGCCGTCCTGGTGCAGGGCCGCTTCCATGGCGACCCAAGCCGTCCGGGCGTCGGGGGTCAGTGCCAGGCCTTCGAAGGTGTTGTTGTCGCGCGCGCCGGTGCCGGGCTGCGATGCAAACTGCAAATGCGCCGGCACGTCGAAATCGCGCACGTGCGCGCCATCGAGGCGGGCATGCCGCAGGGTCGGCGACCGGTTGGCGCGATGGTCGCCCTCGCTGGCCCAGAGAAGACCGGCTCCCCGTGGCAGGAAACGGATGGCCTCCGGGTCCACCACGTCCCCACCCGACTGGCGGCGCGGGAAGGGCTGGCCGGCGGCGGTCCGAAGCGTGGTGACGCCACGCACCTCCACCGAGAGGGCGCGCTCGGCGAGCGACACGTCCAGGGTGTAGAAGCGCGCCGGCTGCAACTCGGAACGGTCGTCGCAGAGCGCGACCCACATGCCCGTGGCCGGGTCGTGGTCCAGCCCGGACAGGCCGCCGACGGTGGTGCCCTGGAAGTTCATCCGGTAGGGCAGCGTGGCCTCGCCGAGCAGCCGCAGGCGTTGCGGCGCGCGTGCGCCGGGCGTGGCGCAGCCGACCAGCGCCGCCGCGGGCAGCGCGCCGCAGGCGCGCAGCAAGGCGCGCCGGGTGGTGGAAAAAGGAGTCGCGGATGGCATGAGCGCGCAGTCTAGTCGCAGGCGCGCGTCGCCCCCGTTGCCGTTCTCAGCCGGGTGGCGCCGTGCTGCCTCGCTGCACCAGTTGCACCGGGTAGGCCTGAAAGGCTTCGCAGGCTTGCCCTTCGAGGCGTGCGATGAGCTGGTCGGCGGCGGCCCGGCCGATCTCGGTCACCGGGGTGGCGACGCTGGTCAGGCCCGGCGTCTGGGTCGCCCCGAGGTCCGTGTTGTCGACGCCCGTGATCGACATCTGCTCCGGGATGCGAACGCCTGCCTTGCGGCACGCCATCATCGCGCCGACGGCGAAGACGTCGTTGGTGGCGACCACCGCGGTCGGACGTTGCGGCAGCGCCAGCAGGCGCGCCATCGCCGCCTCGGCCGCTGCCAATGAAATGGGGGCGTAGGCGATGCACTCCTCGTCCAGCGCAAGGCCCTGTTCCGCCAGGGCGGCGCGCAGGCCTTCGCCGCGGGCCCGCGCGCGGTCGTTGCCCAGGATGGGCGCGCTCAGCAGGCCGATGCGGCGATGGCCCAGTCCGATGAGGTGCCGCGCGGCCTGGTAGGTCGCCGCGCGGTTGTCGAAGCCGATGCTCGGGTGCCGGTGCAGCGGATCCACGCCCCAGGTCAGCACGTAGGGGCGGCCGTAGTCTTCCAGCAGGGAGAAGAGCCCCGGTTCATGGTCGAGCCCGACCAGCACGAAGGCGTCCACGCCGCGCTCGACCAGCTGGCCGGCGATCCGCGTTTCCGTCCCCAGGTCGTAGTGGTGCTCCGCCAGCACCAGCGCGTAGCCGCGCTCGTCCAGCCGCTGCTGCAGGGCGCTGGTGGTGCGGGCGTACAGCGCGTAGTCGAACGAGGGGACGATGGCGCCGACCATCCTGCTGCGGTGGCTGCGCAGCATGCGGGCGGCGCCGTGCGGCACGTAGCGCAGCTTGGCGGCGGCCGCCAGCACCCGCTCGCGCGTGGCGGGGTCGACCAGCTGCGGGCTGTTCAGCACCCGCGACACGGTCGCCGTCGACACACCCGCCAGCAAGGCCACGTCCTTGGCGCCCGACCGGGCTTTCTGCTCCATCGCACCTCATCATGAAATCGATTGCATGAATCTACCGCATCCCCCATGCAAATGAAAACCCGATTCATGGGGAAATCCCTGAGCCGGGCCACAATGACAAGCATCGCCGGCGCCGCTAGACTTGGCATGTAATCGATTGCATGGCGAGCGCCCATCCCCGTTCCCCACCCACCAGGAGACGACTGCAATGAAGAAACACTCCCCCACCAACCCGCGCCGTCGCTTCCTCGGCCAGGCCGCCGCACTGGGTGCGGTCGGCGCCGCCGGAACCGGCTGGGTTGGCCAGGCCCTGGCGCAAGGCGCCGCGGACCTCGCGCCGTACACCCGCGCGAAGATCAACTGGAAGCAGGTGGAGGGCGAGTCCATCTCGGTGGCCGTCATCCCCGCCAGCTATTTCGACAACCTGATCGCGCTGCTGCCGCAGTTCGAGGCCCTCACCGGCATCAAGGTGCGCGCCGAGAAGGTGCCGCCGGGGCAGATCCGCCAGAAGGCCATGCTGGACCTGTCGTCGAAGACGGCGACCTATGCCACGCACGCGGCGGACCCGATGTACTACCCGCTGTACGTGTCGAACAAGTGGGTCGAGCCGCTGGACAAGTACCTCAACGACGCATCGCTCACCGACCCGGCCTGGTTCAACTACGCCGACATCCTGAAGGCCTGGCGTGAAGCGGATTCGGTGGACGGCAAGCCCTACGGCATCCCCTACGACGGCGAAGTCACCGTGCAGGTGTACCGCAAGGACCTGTACGCGGCCAAGGGCCTGAAGCCCGCCGACACCTACGACCAGCTGGTGTCGAACGCGAAGGCGCTGAACGACCCGGCCAATCGCATGTATGGCCTGGCCATGCGCGGCTTCTCCGGCGCCGGCCAGAACATGTACATCTACCCGTCGCTGTTCCGCGGTTTCGGCGGCGACTGGTTCCAGAACAAGACGCTCGTCGTCAACAGCCCGGCGGCGGTGAAGGCGCTGGAGTGGTACGTCTCCACCCTGACGCAGTACGCCCCGCCCGCGGTGCGCAACTGGAACTGGCCGGACATCGCCGACGCTTTCTCGCAGGGCACCGTGGCGACCTACCTGGACGCGCACTCGTCCGCCGCGGTCATCACCAACCCGGAGAAATCCAAGGTCGTCGGCAAGATCGCCTATGCCCGCTGGCCCAAGGGCCCGAACGGCAAGCGCGTCACCTCGATCTGGAACTGGGGCTTCCCCATCAACGCGGCCCTGACCGAAAAGCAGAAGAAGGCCACGTGGCTGTTCATCAGCTGGGCTGCGTCCGCCGAAACGCAGGCCCGCACCTCGTGGAAGTTCGACGGCCCGGGCAAGCGCTCCGGCCTGAACCGCGTCTCGCTGTGGAAGTCGCCGGAATTCGCCGAAGCCATGAAGGGCGCCGGGGACAACTTCATCCCGGCCGCGCTGGAGTCGCTGGAGCAGGACACCGACGTCGAATGGCGTCCGCGCGTGCCGCAGTGGCCGGCCGTTGGCGAGACCATGGCCACGGCCATCCAGTCGGCGCTGGTCGGCCAGAAGAAGCCGAAGGAAGCCCTGGACGAGGCGCAGGCGCGCATCGCCCAGATCATGAAGGGCTGACCGCGCGATGACCCTGGCCACGCCCGCGGGCGTGGCGGGAACGCTGGAGCGGCAGGAGCGGCG